>JAJQIL010000037.1 GCA_021199235.1 Lachnospiraceae bacterium
CCCTCCACCACATGGCTCAGCGGCAAAAAGGACAGATAGACTGCCTGTTTGGTTCGGCTTTTGAAGCTGAGCAGGGATGCCATTGTCTCGGCCATCCACCGCAGCTGCGCCTGGGAAAAGGCTACGCTCCTGGAATTGCCGGTGGTACCGGAGGTATAGCGCAAGGTGGCCAGATCCTGATAAGAAACCTGAACAGGCGTGAGTTCCCGTCCTTTCCCCAGAGGAGCATTTCCATTAGAGAGAAACTGCTCCCATGACAGGATGCGGGCGTCCTCCGGCAGAGGCGCATTTTCCGTAAAGGAAACCATCGTCCCGCCAAAGGTCATCTGGCTGACATGGGATAAAATACGAATGTCCCCGATGAAGAACCAGTTCGCACCGCTATTTTGCAGCAGCTCATCCAGTTCATCGGCGGGGGTGGTATAGTACAGCGGTACGCTGATAGCACCGGACAACCCGATTGCTGCATCCAGAACAAAGTATGTGACGCTGTTGATTCCGCTGACAGCAACCTTGCTGCCCGAACCGATGCCAAGAGCCTGGAGTGCCCTGAGCGTCTCCTCAATGCGTTCACTGACAGATGAAGCGCTGCTTTCCCGTATGCCGTCACTGGTCACGTCGTAATAGGTAATGGATGTATTCTTCCGGCTCAGGCAGAAGCGTACCTGCTCAAATACTGTTCGGCTGTTGTGGTCGAGAAAGTTCCTGCTGGTGGCATAGGCCAGGAGATTCGGCAGATACTCCCGCCAGTCCAGACAATAGGCTCCCATAAACCGTTCGGTGTTTGTCGTGTCGTATATTTTATCCTCAGTGAAGTAGGGAGCCAGAGAAAGCATATTGGTCAGGACGCTCTTTTTAACAGGCTTTTCTTCTGACAGATTGCGGGATGCTCCGATTTTTCCAAGAAACGGAACCGGGAAAAATAAAGGCTTCGGCAGCCGTAAGGAGAGATTTTTCTCTGCCCAGTTCCGTACAGCGTCAATTAGCTCCGCCACCGTCGGCTGCGCAGAATCTGGAGCGGTCAGGTGGAAGGTTTTCCCCACAGAGTCCCTGGCATAGGTGATGCGGACAATGGATTTTGCCACATAGTCCACCGGCACCATATTGACGCGCATTGACTTTTTGATTGGGAAAACACGCATTTGCTGTTTCAGGTACAGCTTCAGCGGATAGTAAAGCGTATTGAAATTTTTCACTCGTCCGGTTCTGGAATCTCCCACGATCTGACCGGGGCGAAAAACAGAGACAGGGAGCTGCCCCATTACCCGTGTGACAAGACGCTCTCCCTCAAACTTGCTTTGCTCATACAGACTGGAAAAACCAGAGTCTGTCAGGGAATCCTCCATGATGTGGCCGCTTCTTGTTCCAGCCACATATGCGGTGGACACATGGGAAAAGCGCCGGAGCGGATGGTCGGCCTGGATGCGCCTGGCAAAATCCAGTACATGATCTGTGCCGGTGACGTTGACCGCCCAAAACTGTTCCCGGCTGTGTCTGATGCCGATCACGGCAGCAGTGTGAATGACGTAATCGGTATGATGGATCAGCCGCTCCTGATCTATGTCAGAAAGGCCGAGATTTTCTTTCGTGATGTCCCCCAGCACCGGCAGGATGCGGCTCCCAAGATTCTCTGTCAGCTCCGGGCGTCCGTACCAGAGAGCGGTAAGGGTGTTAATTGCCTCCGAGACAGAATCGGCTCTTGTGAGGCCATAGACGACATCGTCCGTCGTCTGCATAAGTTCAGAAATGACTTCTGTCCCCAAAAATCCGGTTGTGCCGGTCAGAAATATATGGTACATTGGCTGTTCCTCCGAATGTTCTGGAATTTATACGGCGTAATTTCTGCGCTAAACTATACGTTTCCCTGATGCAAAATATCCATTGTAAACCTCTCGGCGGCTTTCAGGTCATCTGTATCTGGATGCCCTTTATGCAAAGCTGTGAACTCACCGCGGCAGTAGAAGTTTTCTTCGGCAACGGGAATGCCCTTTTTCTCCAACCGTTTCCGGATATCAGGAAACGCCCTCTGCGCGAGAGCGGATGTTGAGAATATGACCACTTTTCTGATCTTTTTGGGATCAAGCTGTTCAACATAATCTTTTACTTTATTGTCGATCCCGCCCCAGTACACGGAGGCTCCCAGAAAGAGAATGTCAGCCCGATCGGAAGCTCCGTTGCGGATAGGCTGTGCCTGCACACCAGCCGTCCGGGCAATGCACTTAGCAAGTTTTTCCGTATTTCCGCCTTTTGAAAAATACCGTACCTGAATCATCATGGTCTTTCTCTCCTTATCGTCTATTGACAAATTCACGTATTTACAGTATGATTGTAGCATATAAAAAGCAGAAAACAAGTACTATCATAAAACATATATAGTATTGTTTAACGTACTATTGGAGGAGAAAGAATGGAAACGGAGATAAATTGTCCACTACGTTATTTACAGTCACTTCTGGGTGGCAAATGGAAGATGCCGATTGTCTGCATGCTGGCAGGAGGAACCCCTTTGCGCAACGCTACAATCAAACGGCGGCTGGGGCAGATCACAAGTACAATGCTCTCGCAGACACTAAGGGAATTAGAAGCTGATGGAATCATTAGTCGAAAACAATTCAACGAAGTGCCACCTCATGTGGAATATTCCCTGACGGAGCGTGGGCAAAGCGTTGTTCCGATTCTGGCTGAACTTGGCACATGGGCGACGGAACAGATGGCGGAGCAGCAAAAAATCCCTGCCTGCGGAGGTTGTTCTGTCAAATGTTAGGAGAAAAAAAGATTCAGGCATTGTTCACGTATCCAACACAGAATAGACAACCTTTTGTCACAAATCAAATGATAAAATGCATCGGCAGTGTAAACACTGCCCAAATATAAACAGGAGGCATTCATATCATGAAATGCAGTATGAAAAAAAATCTGTCCTCTTTTCTTTCCCTGACGCTTGCCTTTTCGCTAACTGCGGGCTTCGGAATCAGCGCCAGTGCCGAAGAAAGTGCAAAGACATTCACAGAGACTGTCGCAGAGGAAAACCTGTCCGAAAACATAACAGATACATCAGGCGTTAATAACTATTATCTCGTGACAAATATGTACGGCGATGGGCAGAAGCCCTGGTATATTGTGATCGACTACGGCGTGGAACTCGACCCGTCAGGTGTCTCTACAGACGATTTTGAAGTGGACAATTATGAAATTGAAGCCGTTTATACAAATTCAGAGGCTGCTCTTCCAGACAGCAGCACATCTGGAAGTTTTGTACTAATTGAACTTTCCACCGACTATACTACCACAAACTACGGAGGGAGCGGTTCCGGAAGCAGTGAATCAGATGAATATAATTCCTTCGGAAATAACTCTTTGGGGGATGACTCACTTGAAGAAGGATCAGAGGATGCGCGTTCCCTGGGAGAAGGCTTTGTCGGAGGTGGTTCTTTCGGAGATGATTCTTCTGGAAATGATTCTTTCGGTGATGATTCTGCGGAAGACAGGGAGATTTCCAACAATAGTGGAAACACAGAATTCCTCAGCTATGAGGAAAACGAAACGGAATCCGGTAACATGAATGGCCTGGATGATTCCGGCTTCGGCAATCGCGGCGACCGCTCCGGGTTGGGCGGCTCCGGTATGGATGACTTTGGTACAGGCGACTCGAATACAGGTGACCCTGACACGGACGACTTCGATGCGTCCGATAAGGCAGAACGTTCCATACAAGAAGGCAACAGCAGCAGAGGCTCCATGTTCTCCTCACAGTCTGCGCTCAGCAACCAGCTGACCGTGACGTTCCGGCAGACTGGCAGCATTTCCTGCCTAGATGGAACGACTCTGGATGCGTGGGCAGAAAGCTGTACTACCAATTATGAAAATAATGTAAATCTTCTGGTTGAAAACTTTTCCCAGTATACATTTACACTCTCAGACGGTACTTCCCTGATGTACAGCCTGTATCTGCCGGATGATTACTCGGAAGATACCGAATATCCTCTTGTCCTGTTTATGCCGGACGCTACCGGAGAAGGCAGTGATGAATATCTCGCCCTGACGGAAAGCCTGGGCGGCGTGATCTGGACGACCGAAGAATGGCAGAGCGAACATGAAACCATCGTGCTTGTCCCGCAGTATGAATCCTCCAATACCGAAGACCCTGCGTATACCATGGAGCTGGTCGCCGAAATCGTTAGCCAGTACAGCGTAGATACTTCCAGAGAATATCTGGTCGGACAGTCTTCCGGAACCATCCGCTCCATCAAGCTGCTCATTGATTACCCGGATGAATTTGCCGGAGCGCTTCTGGTTGCCGGCCAGACCGATTCCGCCTACACCGATTCAATCTCGCAGCTGTCCACGCAGAACATCTGGATGATCTGCTCCGAAGGAGACGCGAGAGCTTATCCGGGCATGACCGAGATCACCGAGGCCGTGGAAGCAGAGGGAACCGAAGTGACTATTGCCCAATGGGCAGCCACACTCACCGATGAAGAACAGGAACAGCTGGCAGCCGGGCAGGCTTCAGCAGGAACAACAATCAACTGGACAATTTTTGACGCCAATACCGTAATGAGAGACGATGTAACTTCTACGGACGCTACAGAGCACATGAACACCTGGCGTGTGGCATATGATCTGGACACCGTAAGAGAATGGCTGTTTGAACAGACACTGTAAGAACGGAATCACAAACAGAAACGTGAGCCGCCAGGCACAAACGATTATCAGGCCGGATAAGAAAAATATCCGGCCTGTTTTACCATATCGTTTGCTTTTCAAAAAAGCACTTTTAATAAGCTTCCTTCTCCCCTTGAAGCAAAGCATACAGTTCTTCAATAATATCCTCCGTCGCAGCCTTAAGAACATCTTCAAGGATTTCATTTTTACCGGTGTTTACCCAGTATGCCCCGGGGGTGCATCCCTTTGAAATATAGTTGATTACCGACCAGAGATTATAGATTTCCTTGCTGCCAAATAAATATCCGTCATACCAATCCCTTATTTCGCTTTCCTTCTCCGATGCGCCATAGTATGCAAGCATCTTTGTCACTTCTTCGCTGTCGCCATATTTACTCCCCGTCGTACTACAACAGCTTTCTTGCTCCATCTCCGATTTCTACAACATAGAATTCGGCCTCGTGTCCAACTTTTTCTTTATACTGCGCGCCAAGCACTTCAATAAATTTATTCACCACATCCGTTTTTACAATACTTACCGTACATCCTCCAAATCCGCCACCGGTAATTCTTGATCCGATCACGCCGGGAATCTTCCATGCAAGGTCAACCAGAATATCAATTTCTTTACAGGATACCTCGTAGTCATCCCGAAGAGATATATGAGATGCATTCATCAGCTGACCAAATGCTTCAATATTCCCCTCTTTCAAAGCCTGCACTGCCTGAATGGTTCTCTGGTTCTCATATACGGCATGTTTTGCACGTTTACGGCAGATTGGATCTGGAATCGCATCTTTATTTGCCTCAAACTGTGCCTCATTTAAATCTCCCAGCGTTTTCACATCCAGAATCTTTTGCAGATCCCTCAGTGCAGTTTCGCTTTCATTCCTCCTGTCATTGTATGCAGAACTTACAAGGCTATGTTTCACTTTACTGTTTGCAATCACAATTTTCGCATCTGATAATATTACCGGAGCGTATTCAAAATTCAGCGTATTGGTATCCAGAAAAATTGCGCAGTCTTTTTTGCCCATTGCACTTGCAAACTGATCCATGATGCCACAATTCATACCATTGAAATTATTCTCCGAAGATTGACCTATCAGAGCAAGGTCCTGCATTGTCAAATCATCAATTCCATACATATCCTTTAGCATAGTGCCAGTCAATACTTCTAATGACGCAGAAGACGAAAGCCCGGAACCATCAGGGATATTTCCCCATATCAAAAAATCTACACCTGCATCCAGCTTATATCCTTTTTTCTCAAATGCCCATATAACTCCCTTGGGATAATTGGTCCATCCGGCCTCTTCAGCAGGAATCAGATCATCCAAAGATGTTTCCATCACTTTTTGCTCTGAAAAGTTCAGAGAACAAAAACGTAATTTTCTGTCAGTTCTTTTTCTTGCCAGACCATAGGTTCCAATACTCAATGCACATGGAAAAACATGTCCTCCATTATAATCTGTATGTTCTCCGATCAGATTCACGCGTCCTGGTGCAAAATAATACCGGATATCGCCTGCGCCACCATAAATTTCCTGATATGTTTTCAGTAATTGCTCCTTTGTCATCTCGATTACTCCTTTACCGCATAACCATTTGGATGATTTTTATGCCATTTCCATGCTGTTTCAATAGTTTCCCTTTCCTGCTTCAATTAACTCGTATTCTGTATGTGAACCAATATAACCGGCTCCTCCCAATACTAAAATACTCATTTCAAATCCTCCCATATATTTTTTGAGCCCTGGAAACCTGACATTTCCAGGGCCGCTGTCCTATCTTAATAAATATTTGTGTTTACTTCTGTTTTAACTAATTATAAGGCATACTTCTTTCTGACCTTCCTCCAGATTTAAGATACAAAGATTCTCATATACTTCCACCTGATCCGTACAGTCTTCTCCGTTTACCAATACCTGATGCAGTGGGGTCTCCATGATCCAGCCAATTGTTCCACTCTCATGAATAACAGCCATCAACCGCTTCGCACATCCCTTTTGATACTCCACTGCCTGAAATCCTGCATATTTATTTATCAATCCCAGAACTTCAACCTGCGTTTCTACAGGCAGCACCCAGTATAGCGCATAATCCGATGCCTCGATTTTATCTCGATACTCTGTTCCTGCCTTTAGCAGTGTTGCTTTTTTCGCCTGATAATCGTACAGCCAGTAATCTTTTTCTTTGCAAAGTTCCGGAACCAACTGCGCTGAAACTTCAAATATCTGTGACTGCCTTGTCAGATTATATACGGCTATCACACCTGCTTTTCTTCCGGCAGAGATTCCGTAATTATGCAGTTTCAATACTCCATTTTGGCGTGGATCTGCAAAGATACAGTCCTCGGAAGGCTTTGCGGAACGTTCCAGCATCAAAATTTTCCCATCAAAATATGTCAATGACTTCAGAATCTCCGGATCCGATTCTCCGATTTTATCACTAACATAAATCGGACCTCCGCTGATTGCACGAAGAACACTATGCTTCTGTGCATCTTCATGTCTGCTCCAGAACATGTCCCAGTCACAGCAGTAAATTTCATTATGATATAAGGAATTATATGCATTCTGCAACAGATGTTCTGTAAATCCATCTTCCTTTTCCGGCATAAAATCATCGCTGTTCCTTGACAGAGCCATGGTCGGGCGAGCCAATATATTTTCCATTGCCATCCCCATACAGTTTATCACAGCACCATCCATGCGCGATGCTCCCTGTTCCAAAGCAAGACTTAGTCCTCTTGCTGCTGTAGTAAGGTCTATGTCATTTTCAAAATAACAGGCTGTAGAACTCTGTCCGTCTACTTTCACAAAACGGATCCCCTGTCGAAACAGTTCCTCATACCAGTCTGCATAAAATCCGGATCCATTCATTGGATTGGGAAGAATTTTGTGACTTCTGGTTTCATACAGATATTCTTTCTCATTTTTATAAAGATCAGAATTTTTCTGAATCCCATTCCAAAATCCTGCCAGTGCATGCCATACTCCTACCCACTGAATATCTGCCTCTTTTTTTAGTCGACCCACCATAGCAGAAAAACCATTCGGAAATTTATCGCGATCCGGAATATATTCACAAAGATTATCCTCTTCCACCGATAGCCAGCCATCATCTATCAGCATCCATTTTACAGGAATTTTCTTATTCCGAAATTCCTCAGCCTTTTTTATGATCGCGTTCTCGTTCATGTCACGATAAAATGCATTCCAGCTGCACCAGCCAAGGTAGTGGAACATTTCCGGAATACGCCGTTCTTCTCTCGGACGTATTCCTTTATCACGTTCCAGCCACAGAAAGGCTTTTCGTATCGCTTCATATACTGTTTTGCCTTCTGCGATCAGGTACACCGGCTCCTCAATCCTATTCTGACCGCCAATGCCAGATGTCAGTTCAAAACAGAGTTCTTCTTTTGTTCCAGGCATCAAGTATGTCTTAAACTGTTCGCCAACCACAGGAATCATACATCTGTACGTTTCTTCATATTCCATCAAAAGAACCTGCGTCTTTTCAGGTATCTGTCCAAACTCACGAATGAAGGACGGGCGTGTCCACCATTCATTATACAGATAAAACGCTGTCATCCTCTGTGGTTTTTTTACCGGTATCCAGAGCCTGACCGGATGTTCCATTCTAAGATTTTTATTCTCCCGAAACGCCTCGTTTTTTATATTAATTTTGATACTCCCCAGCAGACAGTCCTCCTGCAGACATTCCCGGAATTGAATATCCTCTGCACGTTCACCGGTAATCTGTTCTGATTTCTGACAGTTGATCTCGTATCTCATATTTCTGCCATGTTCCCTTCTGGTTGTCACTCTGATTTTTTAAAATAAATCTGGAATGCAGGATAATTCCCTCTTTCTATCGGATCACACTCTCCAATAATTTCCTTTATCACATATCCGCCGTACATCAGCGCCGCACCAGTCAGTTTTATATCGGTACCTGCTACCTGATAAAGTGCAGTCTCTTCTAGTCCCTGCAGTCTGATACACGGAAACTGCGGATTTGCCTGTACATGTGTTACCACAACATTCAGTAATGCCTCTGATTTGTCCTCAGCAGCAAATTCCCATGCGGTATAATAATCATCCTTCTGCGGATTCGTCAGACGATAATAGCTTCCTTTTTGAATCAGCCAATAGTACTCATGAAAATCTTTGATCTGCTGACGTATCTTATCTTTTTCATCTTCTGTCAACTTTGTAAGATCAAGTTCGTATCCAAAGGTTCCAGACATCGCAACAACACCTCTGGTATGTAAGGAAGCGACTCTTCCAGTCTGATGATTCGGTACTGCAGAGACATGACTGCCCATACTGCTGATGGGATATCCATAGGAAGTTCCATGTTGAATTTTCAGTCGCTCGATTGCATCCGAATCGTCAGAGCACCAGATTTGCGGACAATAATAAAGCATTCCTGCATCAAATCTGCCCCCGCCTCCGGCACATCCTTCGATCATAAGATCCGGAAAAGCCTTTAAGAGACGCTCCAGAAGGCTGTATGTTCCCAACATAAATCTGTGAGCTGTTTCCCCCTGACGCTCTGCAGGCAAAATATTGGAATATGCATTTGCCATGGAGCGGTTAAAATCCCACTTTACATATTCAATGTTTGCATCGGAAAGCACTTTACTGATACAGTCAAAAAGATAATCTATAACTGCCGGATTCCCCATATCAAGAAGCATCTGTTTTCTTGACATCATTGGCTTTCTGCCCGGATCTGCAAGAACCCACTCCGGATGCGCTCTGTACAGGTCTGAATCTTCATTGATCATCTCAGGCTCAAACCAAAGTCCGAACTTCATGCCAAGTGCGTTAACTCCATCCGCAATTACCTTCAGTCCTCCCGGCAGCTTCTTTTCATTGACGACCCAGTCTCCAAGACCGGAGTTATCATCATCACGCTTTCCAAACCATCCGTCATCGAGAACCATCATCTCAACGCCCAGTTCAGACGCTGCGCTGGCAATATCCAGAATTTTCTGTGTATCAAATCTGAAATACGTTGCCTCCCAGTTATTAATCAGAACCGGCCTTCTTATAGTCTGGTATTTCGGAGGGCAAACATTATCTCTGATAATTTTATGATAATTCTGACTCAAAGCATTCAGACCCTGACTACTGTAAGACAAAATTACCTCTGGGGAATAAAACTCATCCTGCTTTGTCAACTGCCACGAAAAATTCTCATCATGGATTCCTACAACCACCCGTGTACTTCCTGCCTGATCCATCTCAGCTTCTATTTTGTGATTTCCGGAATATACAAACATAAAGCCATAGCAATCTCCCTGGTGCTCCGTCGCATCCTTTTCAGAAAGAATCACAAACGGATTCTCATGATGAGAGCTCATGCCGCGTCTGGAAGCAATTGTGTGAATATCGTGTGTCAGTGAAATTCTTTCCATCTGACGTTCCATACAATGTCTTCCATGAAAATGCACCAGATCAAATTCCCCATATGGAAAATCGATGCTCATGGACGCCGCTTTTTCCAGTACGAGTGTTTCATTTCCGATATTTTTATAAACTGCCCGCCTCGTGATGATATCTTTTTCTTCAAAGACATCATAGATCAGACTTACCTGAAGTCCTGTAATCTCATCTGCAAGCTCAATCCTGAGTTCTGCTGCCATACAGTCATTCTGTCTTACAGACGGCAGGCCCGGAATCGCTGTTTTCTCTTCAGCAATCACATGAGAAACATATCTTAAGTCACAGCTTCTGCTTCCATCTGCTGCTTTTACTGACATGGAACTGACTCTATAGTCTCCCACACCGCATCCCGAAAATTCCTGTGGAAGTACATCCAAAGACATTCCCCGGTCTGACTTTCGCTCATACGGGTTCCCGGAAAACCCCCGATCAGGAAATGTATTCTGAAACCGCATATCCTGACCGAAGGTTTTTCTGCCATAATACAAATGCTGTACAATTCCAATTTCATTCACACTGATCTGGTACTCTGTATTTACTGTTTCTAATATAAATGTGTTTGCATCCTGATTAAATCGAACACCCATGCTTTAACCCCTTTTACGTTGTTCTTTATCCCTTAACACTTCCAAGTACAAGTCCTTTTGTGAAATACTTCTGCAGGAATGGATATACCAGCATAATTGGCAATGCTCCCAGGAAAAGCTGTGCCGCTCTTCCCGTTCTTGCATTCATCTGTGCAAGTAAAGATGCTATATCTGCAGATTTATTCGTAAGTAATAATGTATCGAAATCCTTGATCACTGACTGCAGATAGGTCTGCAGCGGATACATGTCTTCACTCATATAAATCATACCGCTAAACCAGTCATTCCAGTGATTTACCATACAGAACAGTCCTACTGTTGCCAGGGACGGCTTCAAAAGCGGAAGAATGATTTTCGTAAGTGTCTGAAATGGAGTTGCCCCATCAAGTGCCGCAGCCTCTTCGATTTCATCCGGGAGCTCACGAATAAAGTTCATAAGAATAATCATATTGCTTACCGGAAGTGCTCCAGGCAGGATCAATGCCCACATGGTATTTTTAAGTCCGAGTCCCGATACAACCAGATAAGTAGGAATCATTCCTCCTCCCACCAGCATGGTGATCATAAAGAAATAGACATAAATTTTTCTTCCTAACAACTGACCCGGCTTATCTCTGGAAAGTGGGTATGCTACAAGCACCATTAACGTTAAATTTAATCCGGTTTCCAGGAGTACTCTGAGTATAGATATGCCCATAGCCCTGAAAAATTTTCCTGATGTCAACACATATTTATAAGAAGAAAGAGTGAAATCAACTGGCCAGAATCCAACTTTTCCGGCAGCTACCGCTGTACTTCCACTGAAAGAAACAGCCAGCAGATTTATAAAAGGCAGCACGCAGGTTGAACAAATCAGGCCCAGGAAAATTGCATTGACGATATGAAATGCTGTATTTTTTTTCTTTTTCATCGCAACCTCCTACCAGATTTTATATCCGGCAAATTTATCTGCCAGTTTATAGGAAACCAATACAAGCATACAAGAGATAGCTGACTTAAACAATCCTACCGCAGCTCCCACCGAATACTGTGCCTGTTCAATACCAAGACGATAAATATAAGTATCAATGATATCGCCATGTTCATAGACAATCGGTGAATACAGATTATAAATCTGATCAAATCCTGCATTAAATACATTTCCCAAAGCCAGAACCAACATCAGGACCATGATTGGTTTCAACATAGGAATTGTCACGTACCAGATTCTCTGCCATCTTGTCGCTCCATCCATTTCTGCTGATTCATACAGTCCCGGATCAATTCCCGTCAGCGAAGCCATATACACAACGGTACCGTAGCCAAAACCCTTCCAAACATCGGTAACAATCATCGTCCATGGAAAAATCTTATCACTTCCAAGAAAGTTTATAGTTCCAAGCCCCATTGCGCTGAGTGCAGTATTAACAATGCCATCATTTCCGAGCAAGTCCATAATTAAACCGGCTACAATTACCCAGGAAAGGAAATTAGGAATATAAATCAAAGTCTGATAGAGTCTTTTCAATTTATCCGAAACCATCTCATTTAAAAGAATTGCTACAAATACCGGTACAACAATTCCAAGAATCAGCTTGATTACTGAAATAACAATCGTATTGCGTATCGTTCTTAAAAAGGTAGGCTGCGAAAACAAATATGTAAAATTCTGTAAGCCAACCCAGGGTGAATTGAAGCCAAGTCCTGGATTGTATTTTTCAAATGCAATAATCAGACCATACAGCGGAATATAGCTGAATATAAATACTAAAATCACTGCAGGGAGCAGCATAATATGATACTGCCACTGATTTTTCAGTTGTGTTTTTAACCCCTTTTTCATAGCCTGCCTCCCAACTATTGCTCTGCTCCATACATGGTATTCACATCTGCTGTAACTGTATCTCCACCTGCAGCTTTCCAATTTGCTACAATTGTATCAAAGTAATCAATATCTTCCACTCCAGTAATAATCTTTGTAAAGCCTTCCGTCAGAATATCATTCAATGTACTTCCCATTGTATTAAGTGATTCCGGATTTGCTCCCCATATCTTATTCTTAACATACTGCTCATTATCTACATATTCTTTTGCAATCCCATAAGCAGATCGCTCATTTCCCTGCTGGAGCCAGTCACCTACACCTGTGCTGTCTGCATTTTCAACCCATCTCATACAAGCACTGATCTTGGATCCGTTCTTTCCATAAGCAGAAACATCAATATCTTCTTCACCAGCAAGGTATTTGTCTACGGCCTCCTTTACTTCCACAAACTGATTGTAATCTGTCTGCGGGTTAATTACATTCAGACCAAATGGGATATTTGTATAACTGTTATCAAATAATTTCAGAATAAAGTCGATGTCTTCGTTTCCAATTGCATCATCCATCATGTAGCAGAAAAAATTAATCAATTTCATTGCTGCTTCCGGATGCTCACAATTCTTGTTGATTACAATATATCCACGATTTCCAAAGCTTACGCTTGCCTTAACCGGATCTCCTGAGATTGTCGGAATCTCATATGGCTCAAAGATCGCTTCTTTTCCAAGATTGTCAACTACATATGGTACCGGGTTATATCCCAGCCACTGTGCCCAGAAAATAATTCCACATTTTCCATTGATCAATTCCTGACTTACTGCCTCCCAGTCATCTGTTGTCATATTCGGATTGATTAATCCTTCTTTATAAAGTTCTGCATATGCTGCCAGCGCCTCTTTCATTTCCGGCTGCACATTTCCATACTGAATTCCATCATCCGTATCAATCCAGATATCCGGATTTGCCCCATACGCAAGCGCAAATTTCTTAAATCCATCAATCGACTGATTTTCTCCAAATCCATATGCACCGTAATTCTCTTTAAATGCTTTCGCAATGTTAATAACATCTTCCATAGACTGCGGATCCGCAAGTCCCAGTTCATCCTTCCAGTCTTTTCTGATCCATACATACTGGAACTGATCGATAATACCGTAGCTTTCCTGTGGGAGACCATATAATTTACCATCAAATACACCGGTCTGATATGTATCCGGATCATATTCATAGTATCCCTTTAAGGTATCTGATCCGTAATAATCCAGAAGTTGTGTCAGATCCATAATCATGTCTGCCTCAACAAGCTGCTGAAGCTGTGTAGCATCTACATGAAACACATCCGGAAGATCACCGTCAGCAATAGCAAGATTTAATTTTGTGCCGTAATCATTGCTTACCCAGAGATTTTCTACATTGATATTAAACTTGTCCTTGTACGCATCGTACCATGCATTATCATCCCAGTCTTCTCCATCATAGAACACGGTTCCGGTATTTTCTTCTACAACGGTTGTCAGTGTAACTTCCTCATCGTATTTCGCCCAGATATCATCCGGTTTTTCTAAAGCAACTGCCTCATTTGTTTCTTCATTTTTCTTTCCGCATCCAGACAATACAGATGCTGCCATCACTGCTGCAACTCCAAACAATACCCACTTTCTCTTCATTTTTCTTCTCTCCTTTCGTCAGATACCCTTCGTCCTATATAAGGTTGTAAATATTGTATATTGAAAGTTCTTAAAAAAAAATGGTTCAAAAATAGCATTTTATGTTATAGTAAATATGTCTTTTTGAATAATTTTATGTGAAAGGGAATACCTATGAATCCAAAACTTACTTCTCGATATACAGATTGTGCAAGTTATAAATGTTTAGAAAATTTAAGGGAAAATTCTCTGGAATTATCCCTGGTTCATTGTGGGAAAGAACAATGTACTCCTCAACACTACTGTACCGGAAAAAGAGATGAATATATCATCCACTTTGTAGTAAATGGTTCCGGAACTTATTCTACTGGAGGTCGATCCTATAAGGTTACCGCCGGTCAAATGTTTCTGCTGTATCCTGATACAGAGAACTCATATGTTTCAGACACGAATGATCCATGGACTTATGTATGGGTTGGATTTAAGGGGATCCTTTCTGACAATCTGATCTATCGCTGCGGTTTTATCAAAGATCATCTTGTTTTAGATTGTCCTGACATGGAGCCAGTATTGAGCTATTTTGAAAAAATGCTTGAATATCGCCAGCTAACTTTCACAAATGATATTCGACGTCACAGCATTCTTATGGAGCTTTTTGCCTTTTTAATTGATGAAAGAAAAACGAATTCTTCCAACGTTGAAAATCTTTCCGGTGACTACAGCTCAAATATTTATGTTTCACACGCAATCCAATATATTCAAAATTTCTATCATCAGGAAATTACGGTTCCTATTGTCGCTGAATATGTTGGTATCAGCAGAGCTCATTTAAATAATTCCTTTCAAAAAGAACTGGGCATTTCTGTTCAGAAATTTATTATGGATTATCGTCTTCATAAAGCAGCTCATCAACTGGTAAGCACTACAGATTCAGTCACAAAAATTGCCGCTGATGTAGGGTATTCAGACTCTCTGGTATTCTCAAAAGCATTTAAAAAGAAGTTCCATGTAAGTCCCAAAAACTATAGAACTGAACACGGAACCTTAGATTCAAATATTTTTTAACAAACAGAAAATCTTTGAGCAATTCAGGCAATCAGATCCAGGCATATTTTTATGAAGAATATGACCAGAACAACCAGCATCAGCGGCTTCACAGATTTTGCTCCCCACCGCGCAAAGAACCATGTGCCTGCATAATTCCCTGCTACGCTGAAACATCCTGCCGCCAGCCCCAGAATCAAAATCACTTTTCCATTCAGAAGATAAACAGCCAGCGCTGTGAGATTCGTTGTCAGATTGATTACCTTTGCCACTCCATTTGCTGATGTAAGCCGCATATGGGCAACCGCAGTCAGCAGCAGCAACAGAAATGTACCTGTTCCCGGACCATAAAAGCCATCGTAAACACCAATCACCGCTGCAACGGCCATACTTAAAATCGTGGTTATCTTCTCACTATAAGGAGTCTTCTGTATATCAAGCGAATGGCAGCGCATCACATAAAACGCAGTAACCGGCAGGATGACCAGCATAATGATTTTGAAATATTCATCGCTGATCATCAATGCCAGATTGGCTCCGGCGCTGGAGCCAAGCAAAGCACATATGACACACAAAGCGGCCTGTTTCCAGATGATATATCCGTTTCTGGCAAATCGCCAGGTTGCCAGCGCGGTTCCCATGCCCGAACTGAGTTTGTTTGTGCCAATCGCCATATGCACAGGAAGGCCGGCGATCATATAGGCCGGCAGGGAAATCAACCCGCCCCCGCCTGCAACCGCATCCACAAAACCTGCCAGGAACACCAGCGGGCATATAATCATAAACTGCAGCGCAGTGATTTCCATACAACGCCTCCGCAGTTATTTCAGTTTCAGGCCATCTCTGAACGCTTCGCCTACCCGCTCCGTAACCTTATAATATCCATGTGTATATGGGTCAAAGGCGATTGCGGAAACTTTTGAAATATTCACCTTGTCGCCATCCATAACAGCTTCATCCGCGCTCGTATTGACTACTTTACCTATCACCCCGCAACCGTATTCTCCATCCTGATATTCGATAAACTCGCACTCCATGCACAGGGGAAATTCGTTGATGATCGGGGCATCCACATATTCCGACTTTGTCGTGGTCAGACCGCTCTTTTCAAATTTATTCACAGTATTATTCCCGGATACGACACCAAAATAATCCGCTTCCACTACGTGCGCTGCATCCGCAATACTTACCGTAAAAGCTTTTCTTGCCTTGATATTCTTTACCGTCTTATGTGACTCCGTCAGGTTCAAAATCACCTGATTTCTTTCAAGCATGGTTCCCCAGGCGGCGTTCATGACATTAACACTTCCATCCTCGTTGTAGGTTGCAATCATCAGCACCGGCATTGGAAAAATTGCTTCCGTAGTCTTTATATCTTTTCTCATTTCGATAAACCTCCTGAATTTTTTCTGATTGCCCTTTGGCTGCACCTATGCTATCATAGCGTCAAATTTAAAACAAGTACCAACTTTTATGTCAGGTACTTACCTGGAGGTAAGCGTAATGAAAAATATAGAAACCGCAAACTTTGAAGACACCGGGTATTGCTATACTCTGTCCCTTATTTCCGGCAAATATAAGCCGATTATTCTTTACTGCCTGATGGAATACGAGCCGGTGCGCTTTAACCAGATGCGGAGATATCTGAAAAACGTGGCGGATAAAACGCTGAGCCAAAATCTCAAAGAACTGGAAGCTGACGATCTGCTCATTCGCCATGAATACCCGCAAATCCCTCCGAAAGTGGAGTATTCACTCACGGAAAGAGGGCATTCGCTGGTTCGCGTGTTGGATAAACTGTGCGATTGGGGAAATGAAAACCGGCGCTTGTGCAATGATCAATCATTGAAAATCTGATGACGGCTGACTGGACTGCTCATAAAAAACCATCCCTCATTTCTTTTCCAATTCAACAGCAATGCTGAATTTATAATTACAAAAACCGATCCGGCGTTGTGGACAAGAGCGCCAACGACCGGGTTCAATATACCTGTGATCGCAAGGGTAATTGCGATAAAGTTGAGTGTCATAGAGAATGTCATATTCAAACGTATGGTGGTCATCATTCGTTTAGAAAGCGCTACAAGATGCGGCAGTTCTTCCACTTTATCGTCTACCAGTGCAATATCAGCGGCATCCACCGCAATATCACTTCCGATACCACCCATAGCAATTCCAATGTCCGCCTTTTTCAGTGCCGGAGCATCGTTTACGCCATCACCGATCATGCAGACCGATTCCTGCTTTTCCTGATAAGAACCGATCCATTTTAGCTTATCTTCCGGCAGACACTCTGCATGGACTTCCTCGATATGCAGCTGCCCGGCAATCGAAACAGCTGCTTCTTCATTGTCTCCGGTCAGCAGTACAGGTTCTATAGAAAGGTGCTTGAGCTGGTCGATCATAGAAGCACTATTCTCCCGAGGCGTATCGGAAAGGACAAGGAAGCCGGCCAGTTTTTTGTCTGCACTCACATAGATCACCGTGCATCCCTGTTTCAGGAATGCTTTTGTTTCCGTAAGCACTGCTTCTGTGACTGCGATATTCTTTTCCGCCATCATTTCATAATTACCGGCAAGAATCGCTGTCCCGTTAATCACAGCAGATACCCCGCGTCCCGGCAGCATGGCAAACTGATCGCAGGGTGGAAGGACTTTCCCCGTCTCTGTGCTGTAGCTCTTTACAATTGCCCTGCCCAGCGGATGCTCCGACAGCTGTTCTGCGGCGGCGCAAAGAGAGTAGAGTTCCTCAGAGGACAGCTCCGGAAGAATGCTTTTTGCACAAATAACCTTCGGCGTTCCATAGGTGAGGGTTCCTGTTTTGTCAAACGTGATCTTTTCCGCCTTCGCCAACCGTTCCAGTGCGTCTCCTTCTTTCACAAGAAAGCCATGCTTCGCGGCATTTCCGATTGCCGCCATGATTGCTGTCGGCGTCGCCAGAACCAGCGCACAGGGGCAGAACACGACCAGAATCGTTACAGCCCGGATAATCTGTCCGGTCACAAGCCAGATGATGGCCGCGGCAGAAAGCGCGATCACCACGATCCAGGTCGCCCAGCGGTCTGCAATCCCCACAATTTTTGCTTTTCCGGCATCTGCCGACTGTACCAGGCGTATCATTCTCTGGATGGAGCTGTCTTCGCCGACCTTTGTCGCTTCCATATCAAATGCTCCGAACTGATTGACCGTTCCGGAGGAAACCTCATCACCGGCTGTCTTATCTACCGGCATGGATTCGCCGGTCATTACCGCCTGATTGATGGAAGTCTGGCCAGAAAGGATTACGCCGTCCACCGGGATCGTCTCCCCCGGAAGAACCCGGATTTTATCGCCAACTCTGACCTGCATGGATGGGACAATCTTTTCCATACCATACGAGTCCAGTATCCGGGCCGTCGTCGGGGTCAGCTTTACGAGCTTCTCAATGCCGCTTCTCGCTTTCGCAACAGTCAATTCTTCCAGAAGACCCCCAAGCTGCATAATGACCGCCACCTCACCGGCTGCAAAAATTTCTCCGGTAATCACCGAGGCGATCAATGCAATGGAGACAAGGACATCCGCTTTGATGTCGAACGCCGTCACAAGGCCAATGATGGCTTCCATAATGATCGGAATTCCGCAAAATACAATAGCGATCCATGCGGCATCAAAAGGAAATGGCGACCATCCGGTCAGGCTGCATAGGACCGCTGCCCCTGATATGATAAGGAAAATAATATCCTTTTTGATTCCACCTGATTCTAATACCCATTCAAGTCTGGATATCGCTGCTTTCATATGAGTTTAGTTCCTCCTCTTTTCGCATACCGCCTGCCGCAATCCGTTCAAAGCTTTCATCGCTTAACGAGTGACCCATCCGGCTTCCTTCTCTGTCCGCTAAAACAGGATCAACACCGGCAAGCACCAGGTTTTTCTTGAAAAAAATATGCTTGCGATGTGTTCTCTCGGCGACCAGACTGCCTTTCTCTGTCAGGTGGAGGTAATACTTTTCATCCATCAAAAGAAAACCATCCCGTTCCAGTGACAAAACTGCCTGGCTGACGCTGGCTCTGGAAAAGCCCATAAAGGACGCAAGGTCGGAAGATCGTATTTCGTTTTGCTCTTCGAGAAGCAGAAACAAAGCTTCCAGATAATCCTCCCTGGACTCCTGGCGTATTTGTTTCATACGATTTTTTTGCGTATCGTTCATTGACGATTCCTGCCTGTTCATTTAATACCCGTGTGGGTATGGGTTTATTATACATATAGGGGTATAGGAATGTCAAGTGATACGCGCGAAGATTAGGATATCCTGACAGATTTGACTCCTGTGCAGAGGAAGGGATGCATAACCAGAAAAAAAACAAAAGCAGCCGTGAAAGGCTGCTCTCGTTTTGAATATTTTTAGAAATTATATGATACCACGGATTTCTACGCGCTCTGCGCTCCCGAAATCCTTGTATCATCCCATATTTGCGAAGCGTTCTACGGCTTTCGTAAAGTCAGCAATCGTTTTGTCAGCGTCGCCATGTTCGATGCCGTCACGCACACAATGCTGAATGTGTCCTTCAAGGACAACTTTACCGCATCCATGCAAGGCGGATTTCGCCGCATTGATCTGAGCCAGAATATCTTCACAGGGAATGTCCTCATCTATCATACGGTCAATAGCCTGCACCTGCCCGATTATTTTTTTCAGTCTGCGATGCAGATTTTCTGCGTCCATACACTGTTTCATGTTCGTTCCTCCTCGTATACGTAAGGGTGTATGTGTACATGATATAGCATTTAGGATTGTTTGTCAATCGACCGTCAAAAAGCCAAACTTTCATCTTCTCAGATATTTTCCGCAGAAATTCTTAAAATACCACTTAAAAAGAAACCTCATCAGGCAGTAATTTCTTCCATTGCGATCGCGCAGAATTACATCCACTCAAAATTATCTTTACCGGCGCCGAGTTCAAAATGATATTTGCCGATTCCCAGATCAGCACCGGAATAAGAGCCATTATTGCAGGTCATACTTACCTTATTTCCCTTACCCTTGATGGTAAATGCCTGTTTATTCATGGCCGTCGGAGCTAACAAAGCCGCCTTAACGCCATCGTTGAACCATTTCGGAGCGGTGCCTTCATAGGACGATACATCGGATGCCGCTTTCGATTTGTGCGGAACGCCCTGATTTTCACCGTAGCCGACCACGACGATTCCGATAATTTTCGTGTTGTCCCCCGCATTTGCGTTCTTTTTCGCGTTCTTACGGCTGAACATTCCGCCAATCCACCAGGTATTCAGGCCGAGCGTTTGCGCATAAAGCATCAGATCAGCGCTGCTGTATCCCAGTTTTTCATCAATGCCCGTCGTGTCGGGACCCGCCAGAATGATATAATTTTTGACGCCCTTTGACATCAAAGCAGCTATGATTCCCGGCATCGCATCTTTGCTTTCCGTGACAAGCTTCATATTCAGACCATATTTCTGATTCTGAGCCTTGATTCTGTCATTGAGCTGCCGAACATCATTTGCTGACAGCGGCTTATCCGTGTATTTGCTCACTTTATGTCGTGCGCTCATTGCTTCCTGTAATGTCATAATGACCTCCTTTTTTGCTGTGGTTTCCTGCATCTGGACATAACTGTTCATGCTCAGTACCTTCGCAGTTCCATCAGGTTTTCTTTTTCCTTACAAAAAACGGCAGAACCGCTTTTGCGCCTTTAAATAACGGTCCCTCAAATTCCTTCGCTACCGCCTTCAGGTTTTGCCTTATCGGCAGGGACTGCGGACAATGCTGCTCGCATTTCCCACATTCCTTGCACAGACTGGCATAGCTTGGTTTATCATTCATCAGAGTTCCCATATAATACTGGATCAGTCCCTGGCTTTTGCTGATGGAGTAACGGGTATTGTAAGCGGTAAAGCAGGCCGGGATATCCACTCCGGCCGGACATGGCGTGCAGTAATGACAGCCTGTACAGTGAACCTTATAGGACTCTTTAAAGATTTCGCGGACATCCCGGATCGCTTCCTGTTCAGTCTCTGTCAGCATTCCGGGCGCGGCAGTGTCCGCAATCCGAACATTATCATCCAGCTGTTCCTGTTCATTCATGCCGCTTAAGACTACTGTGACCTCCGGTTGGTTATAAAGCCAGCGGAATCCCCATGCAGCCGGGGAGATATCCGAATTCGTCTGTCGAAATCGCTCCACTGCCTTTTTCGGCAGGTTTTTCGCCAGCTTGCCGCCCAAAAGCGGCTCCATGATCATGACCGGCATTCCCTTCGCCGCAGCCGCTTTTAATCCGGTGACGCCAGCCTGATAGTTTTCGTCCGAATAATTGTACTGAATCTGGCAAAAATCCCAGTCATATGCATCCAGCAAAGCCAGGAATTCACTTTGCGCTCCGTGGAAGGAGAATCCGAAGTTCTGGATCTGTCCGGATTTCTTCTTCTCTTCCGCCCACTCACGGATGCCCCAGCTGCAAAGAGTTTCCCACGTTTTCATATCCGTCAGCATATGCAGCAGATAATAGTCGATGTGATCGGTCTGCAGATGTTCCAGATGCTTATCGAAAAACTTATCCAGATCCTCTGCCTTGCGGCACATGATCAGCGGCATTTTGGTAGCGATGAAAACCTGATCCCGCAGATTGTGCTTTTTCAGGACACTTCCCAGGATTTCCTCGCTCCCGGTATACACATAAGCTGTATCAAAATAATTGATTCCCTGCTCCACAGCAGAGACGATCAGCTTTTCCACCTTTTTCTCGTCAAAGCGGCCAGTGAACGACGTCACGATGCTGTCCCCGGCAAACCGCATACAGCCATAGCCAAGGACGGAAAGTCTGTCGCCATTTCCGGGATTGATCTTATATTTCACGAGTCCCTCCTGTTCCTGTCAATTTCACCGCTGGTTTTTCTTGCAGGTGCACAGTTTACATCAGATATCACATCTCACTTCCGTCGCCACCTACATGGAACCTGGAATGAATCATATCGACCAGCCGGATATTCGGGTTCTGGTAGCGCCTGCGTTTTTCCGGCACGTTAGGATGGCGGATGGCATGGTTCGGACACCACATAATACAGGCCATGCACTGCTGGCAGTCATGCCCCCAGACCACGCCGTCTTCCGTCAGAAGGATGTTTCCGTTCTTACACAGCTTCTCACAGGTACCGCATTTGGTACAGTCATCCGTTGTATAAAATCCGCCTTCTGTCGAATCACGGTCAACGCCCAGCCAGCCGTTAAAGGTTTTCGATGCCCAGGAAAGTGCCCTGCGGTTGAGCCCTTTTCTGTTCTTTGTCGGCTGATCCGTTTTTATCTTCTCTGCTATTTTCGCAGATGCCTTTTTCTCATGCCGCAGATAAATGCGGACGATCCAGTCCGGCATCGGCGAAAAACCCACGATATGATTGGGCGGCATCGGCAGCATGAATGTCTGAACCAGATAATCTGTTTTGGGTTGCAGAATCGCTTTCAGGTCGATACAGACATAGCCATCATAGCCGCCGCAGGTAGCGATGATAAATACCTTCTGTGACCGGGAGAGCATAAGCTTTTCGCAGACCTCCCTCACAATCCGCGGCGGGCGGACGAACCATGTGGCAGTCACGATGCCAACCCGCGCGTATTCCGCAGGAACCTCCGGCTTATCACGCAGCTTATAAACTGACACAATGTCGGTGTTTCCCAGTTTCCTGCCGACATGCTTTGCCACAGAGAGGCTATTGCCGGAACCGGAATAATAGTAAATAATGTTTTTACCCGCCATACTGTTTCCTCCAGCTGTTCATAGAGCGAATTGTGCTGCGCCAAAAATCCGTTGACAATTTTCTTTACTCTTATTATAATTATCACTATCTCAAAAAGTCAACAAACTGTTCAGTTTAAAATGTTTTGTAGTCAACTATTTATCTTTTATTTGTTTTAAAATCAACAGAATTCAAATATTTGTTGAGGTATAATGCAATGGAAAATCAGAGAATCCGCATCAGCAAAACCATGCTCAAATCCGGCATGATCCAGCTGCTGAAAGAAAAGTCACTCAGTCAGATTACAGTCTATGAGCTGTGCAAGGTATCGCAGATCAACCGCACGACTTTTTATAAATACTACGGCAGCCCGGAGGAGCTTCTGAACGAAATCGAAGCTGATTTCCTGACGCAGCTGGACAATGAGATAAAGCCTGTCCGTACACAGGCGGATATGTCTTCTCAAAAAGGTCATCAACAGGGGAATTTATCCACGCAAAATCCCCATGCGGCAGACGAAACAGATGCAAATTCGCTTCTGCCGGTCCTGCACCATTTATATGAGCAGCGGGATCTGTTCTGCCTTCTGGTGCGTTCCCTTCCCGCACAGGAATTTGCTTCACACCTGTTTTCCATTCCAAGCATCCGCGCAATTTTTCAAAACATGACAGAAGAAAGCAGCTGTTCGGAAACAGAAGAAAAGTATATCCGTCAGTTTATCTTTCAGGGTACCTTTGCCATGCTCTATGACTGGCTGGACAGTGAAAATCCCGAACCGGCAGAAAGGATCGCTGAGATTCTGGAAAAATTAAAAGAAAAGCTGCTATAGCGAATGCCTTATCTTTTACCTGGTCAGTCTAATAAAAAACCCCGGCACGGAAGCCAGCTTTTACCTGCGACTATCGTACCAGGGTACCATTATCTAATCAATACATTTTCCAAATCCTGTGTTACAGCGGCAGGTCCTTTTTCTGGAACCGAATCATACCCACCACATAGCAGGCAAGCGCAATTACAGCAAGAGCGACCAGCTTCGGTACAAAAGCATAGTCTACGCTGCCGGAGCCAACGGTTCCCAGTGCCTCGATATCAAACAGACCAACAATGGTAAGCTTATTGAAGTTTCCAAGCATTTCCACGCCGATACCCATGCTGACCATGCTTTCCGATCCAAACATACCGAGCAGCGAGCAGAGGAAAAACCAGACATTTAAACCGCCACCCAATGCCAGCGCGTATTTGCTGAGGTTAAACAGGCAGCTTGCCAGATAGCAGATTGCCGCCATTGCCTCCGCCAG
The DNA here is from genome assembly GCA_021199235.1 of Lachnospiraceae bacterium. Taxonomy (GTDB): domain Bacteria; phylum Bacillota; class Clostridia; order Lachnospirales; family Lachnospiraceae; genus Choladousia. The sequence continues at coordinate 24,231 of JAJQIL010000037.1, forward strand.
CAGATACAATCCTCCATAAAGTGCGGCAAATCTTGCGACCTCCACTTCCCCGGCAAACGCCTGTGTCGCCGCCAGCTTTACCAGAAACGCACATCCAACCATGATGAACGGCATGATAATCATATAAATCGCCTGCGTGATGACCACCGCACTGCGCTTCGTCGGGGTAGAGAGGATATAAGCCATGGAACCCTTATCCACCTGATCGACCACCAGCGCGTTTCCGGCAAATACAAGGAACAGAATTAGCGGCAGCAGGCTCATGATCGTGAAATACATCTGATTCATCATGGCAGTCGTGTCCATTTCGCTCATCGTTTCCAGCATATCGGAAGGGATACCCATCATCTCCAGCATCATGGTCATCATAGACTCGATGTCCAGATCATCGCCGGAAAAGCAGCCTTGTACGGAGCCCAGAGCGTAAACATACTCAAACTGGGAAATATACGCGTCCAGACCAGCCTCCGATTCGGCCAGCGTTTCTGCCGCCGTTTCAAAGTTCTCGCAGGAAAGGTCGAGGTCGTCGGACTGTGCGGAGGCCATCTCAAAGGCTGTCTCATACATAGTCTGATCTTCCGCTTCCGCAAAATCCTCATAGCTCAGTTCCGTTCCCATCATTTCATTGTAGGAAGCCAATACATACAGATGGCTGTAGAAATCGGTCTGTGCATCGGTATAATCCACGGTCTCCGTTCCGCCAAGCAGATTATTCGCATAGGTTGTGACCACCGTCATCAGGCAAAGAACAACCGTGCAGGCGATAAACAGGACTTTATTGGCATTCAGGCTCTGCTTCATCAGCGGCCAGGAAAATATTTTTGTAACTTTCATTATTGTCTGATCTCCTTCCGATATATATTCATGAAGTATTCTTCAAGATCCTCATGTGTCTCATCAACCGAAATCACCGGCAGACCTTTTGTTGCCTTAATCATACGGTCAGTTTCGGCAGCAGGAACGGCAAAGGATACCTTTGCCTTTTCGTTCTCATCCACGACTGCATCGGGAGCGCCGACCCTACGCGAAGCGTTCTCTAAATGGTCGGCGCAACCTGCCGCCGAAGCGCAGCGAGGGGGCATTTCCTTAATTCTCTGCGCATATTCCTGCGCAGCTGCTTCACTGGCAAACGTGATCCGGAACATTCTCGGCGTGTCGTGGCGCAGCTTATAGAGACTCAGTACATCCTTAATTTTACCGTTCCCGATGATGGCAACCCGGTCGCAGACATCCTCGATTTCCTCAAAAATATGGCTGGACATAAAGATAGTTCTGCCCTTTTTCTTTTCCTCGCGGACCAGTTCCAGGAAGGTCTCCCGCATCAGCGGATCGAGGCCGGTGGTCGGTTCGTCCATGATCAATATTTTCTTATCACCCATCAGTGCCGCTACAATCGCCGTCTTCTGCTTCATTCCTTTGCTCATGCGTTTCAGATTGGCGGACGGGTCCAGCCCCAGAAGGTCGATCAGGTGATTCATGTAAGTAAAATCCTTCACGCCCAGGAACTGCGCCTGCACTTTAAAAAAGTCCGTGCCGGTGGGCAGATCCGGGAAAGCAATCTCCCCTGGAATGTAGCTGACATCTTTCATCACCTCCGGCGCCTGTTTCCATGGGTTCAGCCCGTTCACCAGCACCTCGCCGGAATCCGGCTTCAAAAAACCCATCATATGGCGGATCGTGGTCGTTTTTCCGGATCCGTTGGTTCCAAGATAGCCGAACACCTCGCCTTCCTGGATATCAAGGGAGATGTCAAACACACCGCGGTTATCTCCATAATCCTTCGTCAGATTTCTCACAGATATAAGACCTGCACTCATGCACTCACCCCCTGAAAATGATGGCCGGTATCGTAGAAGCCCATGAAATAGTCTTCCAGAGTAAACGGGATCTCAATAAAGTCCGCAACATTATAATCGCACAGACAGGTCATAAGCTCGCCGACCCGGTCTGCTTCCATCTGCACCCTCGCACGGAGCTTCCCTTTGTTTTTCGAAGTGAACCGGAACGGTTTCTGAACAAAATTCATATAAGAGATTTCGTCCGCAAATGTTACGCGATAGATGCGGTCATGCTTCTGCTTCAGTTCCTCCGATTTGAATTCGGAGACAATCTTTCCATCCCTTATGATGGCAATGCGGTCGCAGGTGGCATCTACCTCATGGAAAATATGGGAAGAAAGGAAAATCGTCTTGCCCCGTTCCTTTTCTTCCTTTACAAATTCAATGAACGTCTCCTGCATGACCGGATCAAGTCCGGACGTCGGCTCATCCAGAATCAGAATATCCGGATCCTGCATAAAGGCCGTAACAACCGCGAGCTTACGCTTTACGCCCAGGCTCATCCGTTTGATGCTGACGTTGGGATCCAGATCAAACTTTTCCAGCAGCATCTTCAGATAGCTGTCATTCTCCACATGGCGCATCTGTCCCATCATGCGCAGGAACCCGGTTCCCGAAAGTCCCGCCGGCAGAGTTACTTCCCCCGGAAGGTATCCGACCGTATTTTTCAAAGTCGCGCTGTTTTTCCAGCTGTCCATCCCGGAGATCGCCGTACTGCCCTTCTCCGGTTTCGAAAAGCCCATCAGATGACGGATGGTCGTGGTTTTCCCGGCACCGTTTGGACCCAGGAATCCATAACATTCGCCTTTATCTACTTGAATCGATACATCGAACACACCGCGGCCGTGGCCGTAGTCTTTTGTCAGATGATCCACAGAAATCACTGTCATAAAATTTCTCCTTGATTTTTCCAACATTCTGTTGTACGATGCATTATACACACGACAAAAGCATAATTCAACCATCAGATTTTCAAAATCTGTCGGATTTTTGTGACGGAGGAACGTAAATGAAAAAGCAATCAGAGACCACCAAAAGGACGCGCCGAATCTTCATTGACGCCTTCTGGGCATTGGTAAAGGAAAAGCCGATTTCCAAAATCGCAGTCAACGAGCTTACAAGGCGCACATCCTATAACCGCGGTACATTTTATGAGTATTTTATAGATATTGACGACCTGGTCGCAAATGCAGAGGCAGACCTGCTGGATGAGCTGAAACAGACGATTCGTCAGGTTATGCCGGAATCAGATTCCGGGAATACAGTACACCAGATGGCTTCTGAAAGGGCGGATTCCCTGAAAAACCTTTTTCAGATTGTTTTTAATGCTATGAATGAAAAAATCTACCTCCTGCTTGGGCCGAATGGGGATTCTGCTTTTTTCCCAAAAGTAAAATCCGAGTTACTCCCTTTGGTGGAAGATTATCTTCCACTCCCGGCTGATTCGCCATATTTTGATTATCTGTTAGACTACATAAATTCTGCAATGTTCAGCATTTTGCAGTTATGGAATGAAAGAGGGAAAGACCTGCCTGCCGAAGAAGTCAGCACATTAATGCAAAATCTGGTGCTGCGCGGTCTGATGGCTTATCTTCCGGAAACCAACGATCCATTTAGCCTTAATCCATAATCGAGCAGGGTGATTTTCTTCAACTTTTTTCCAGAGCTTCAAAAAAGGTTTTGTACATCAATCCGGAAAACCCTTTCCGGACTGAAATCTCGTAATAATCTTCATTATTCATAGAAAACAGAAGTACCCCTTTGTTGCGGGTATCCATGCGTGAGATTTTTTTTAAAGGAAATACATGCTCCCCTACCGACAGTTTTGCTCTGTTCAGGATCAGAGTCCCCGACTCACACAAGTGCCGTTTATGATCATCGGCAATGCGAAACAATCTGGCGTTCAGATTCGATATTTTAAAATTTACATTGTCCTCAACAAGTTTTTTCACAAATTCCACTTGCCAGCGGTTCCACTGCCAGATGGTTCGGAATCGACCGCCCTCGATTTTTTCAAAACCATTATATCCCCAGGTCTTCCCACACCCATGGCAGCAGATTTTATTTCCTTTTCCCCTTATTTTCCCCAGTGTACCGCACTCAGGGCAGGCATAAAGCACATAATGGATACCCTTCGCACTGCGGTGACAGGCTTTTTCGGTAATGGAATCAGGTTGTTCCACATACAGATCCTGATTAAAACGCGCCACAATCTCCTCCGGAGTCATATTATGCAGCATTTCTTTTGTATAAACACCTTTTAACTTTGCAGAGACATTGCCTCTGCATAATCTGCTGCTCCACCGTGGAACGATCTCATAAGCGCCGGTCACGGAAACAGTCACAACCGTACACTGCAATGCTCTGAAAAGTTTTCCATTTACAGGAGCCAGAGGTGCCGTCGTTCCATCATAGGTAATGTTCCCTTCCGCGAACATACAGACATAATTCCCCGTTTTCAGACTCCGGGATATTTCAAGGATGGTTCCCGCATTCATTTTTCCTTTGGAACAGGGAATACTGCGGAAAACATCGACTGCCAGAAAGTTCGCAAGCCTGTGGCGAAGCAGGTTTTCTCCTGTCACATAACAAATGGGCTGATCCACAGACATTGCCACAATCAGAGGGTCAAAATAACAGGTATGATTGACCACCACAAGACAGGGCTCTTTCGGCAGACTGATCTCATCTTCCTTTTTCATTCCAAAAAGATAGTGGCAAACGGGTCCTGCCGCCGTTTTCAATGCATGGTATAATTTAAAATATCTCTGTTCCTTTTTATCATTCGTCTTCATTTTCATTTACCAGAATTCCCGGCAGTGCCGACCGCTGGGAAAGCTACTGCTTTTCTATGTCATAGATGTGTTATAATACAGTTTTATTAATCAAGAAGTCTGCGAAGCATCAATACAAAAAAATATACTAAAAAAAGAATGGAGGCAGCTTATGAAACGAATTATCACCATCAGCAGAGAGTCAGGCAGCGTAGGACGCAGTCCCTCGCCGGGTTATGCCCTGTGTCCGCCGATCTGGTTGTTCCGCTCCCTGAAATTCGAGCATTCCAGAAGATTGCAGCCCCGCATAACAGCATTCGCTCCATATCGTTGTCTGATCTGCAGAAGTGCTTTCTGCAGGTTTTTTTCGCGTTCCTGCGCTTCGTAATCCATAAACAGATTGAGCTGCTCACATCCTTCCGGCCGCACTCTTCCGAAGCAGATATTGATCCTGCGGATACCGGTATACCGGTCCGCAATCTCCTGATACAACACTTCGACCGCTTCAAGCAGCACGGATGTGCTATTTGTAAAATAGCTGAGCCGGACGCTCTTCCCGGCAGATGGGATTCCAAAGCGATGATCATAGCTGATATAAAGGGAAAGAGAGTTTGTGACCAGCCCCTTATCAACCAGATCAAGAGTAAGCTGATCCGTCATCTCACGCACGATCACCCAGGCTTCCTCAAAGGAATAATTCCGCATGAGCACCTGTCCGGAAGAAAGACTGTTCGTCTCCGGCACATAGGCTTTGATGTCTTCCATGGTACACGGCTCATATCCCCATGCATGGTCGATCAGCAATTCCGCGTCAATACCAAACAACCTGTGCAGCCATTCCGGCTGTCGTAAGCTGGAACGTGCGATATCTCCCATGGTGAGTATCCCATAGCGGCCAAGGGTTCTGGCCGTACCTGATCCGATCCTCCAGAAATCTGTCAGGGGACGGTGTCCCCACAATTTTTCCCGATAATCCATTTCATCCAGATATCCGATATGGTCATCCACGTGTTTTGCCACAATATCCATGGCAATCTTGCACAGGTACAGATTCGTGCCGATCCCTGCAGTGGCGCAGATGCCGGTCTCCTTCATGACCTCGTCCATCAACTGCACCGCCAGCTCCTTTGCTGTCTTTCCATACAGTCCCAGATAATCAGTCACATCGATAAAACACTCATCTATCGAATATACATGGATGTCAGCCGGACTGAAATATCTTAAATAGACGCCATATATGCGGACGGAGTAATCAATATAAAGCTGCATTCTGGGCATAGCGGTAATGTATTTCACGGTCGGCGGGATTTCATGAATCCGGCATCTGTTCTTCACACCAAGCTGCTTCATCGCAGGAGTTATCGCCAGGCAAATGGTAGAAACCGAACGCGTCGGATCTGCCACAACCAGATTTACCTGAAACGGGTCAAGGCCGCGCTCCACGCATTCCACCGATGCGTAAAACGATTTCAGGTCAATCGCTATATACATATGCCCGCTCATAAAATCACTTCCTTTGAAAAACCATGTTCTGAAAGTCCAAAAAGCTTTCACACAAGCCGGAAAACTTTTTACCTGCACTTTCTGACAACCCATGCAATTTATTTTATACTGTACATGAAGTTTAGCTTCCTGTTTTTCGTCAATTATACGAAGTTGTGATTCATATGTCAAGAGTTTTTTTTAATTATATATGAAGTTCATCTTCTCATTACCGTTTTCTTCACAAAAGCAGAACCTTTATTTAGAATGTTTCCTGTGACTATATCATGATGGGACGCGAGGATAAGAATGACATATCCGATGTGCTGAAACGTCCGGAATACCTGACACCGGGACAGATGAATGTTGTAGAGCATGGCATTAATGTCCTGTCAGAAGCGGCGGAACTGACAGGAGCTGACCACTAATTTATTATAAGATGGAACTGCGTGAAGTCTGACCACGAATGTATTATGCAGAATGGTCAGCACAATCCTGTTTTTTCCAGCACATCCGATACTGTTTGCACCGGAATAATCTCCAGACTTCTCTTTACTTCCGAAGGAACCTCGTCAAGGTCATTTTCGTTTTCTGCAGGGATAAAGACGGTCGTGACACCTGCCCGTACTGCAGCCATGAGTTTCTCAGGCAGCCCTCCGATCGGCATCACGCATCCGCGAAGGGACACTTCTCCCGTCATCGCAATCTTCGGAGAAACTGCCTTTCCGGTTATAAGGGATATGATCGCAGTGGTCAGGGTGATCCCGGCCGACGGTCCATCCTTTGGAACGGCTCCGGACGGAACATGAATATGCAGATCGTTTTTCTCAAATAATTCCGCCTTCTCCGGGAATCTGCTCTTCGCAAGGCTGACCGCGATCTGTACGGATTCTTTCATGACATCGCCCAGCTGGCCCGTTATAATCACATTTCCCTTTCCTTTGGTAAAAAGAGCTTCAATAAACAGGATCTCGCCGCCTGCCTGTGTCCACGCAAGACCGGTCACCACGCCAGACTGCTGCTGCTCCAGCATATGGTCGTGCAGGAGAGGTTTCATATCCAGATATTTCTGCAGCTGACCGGGTGTGACTGATATACGCCGGCTGTTCCCTTCTACCAGACGGACAGCGGCTGTACGGCAAAGAGTATCCAGCCTCTTCTTCAGGCCGCGCACACCCGCTTCCATCGTATAATCGGATATGATCGCACGCAGCGCAGCATCGGAAACATTCAGATTGTCCTTCTGAATCCCCATTTCTTCCATGGATTTCGGAAGCAGATGCCGTTTCGCGATCTGAAATTTGTCTGAGGCTGTATATCCCGGAAACTGAATGACTTCCATACGGTTCAGCAGCGGCTCCTGAATCGTGTCCGTGGTATTTGCCGTGCAGACAAACAGCACGTCCGAAAGATCATACGGTACGTTCATGTAATGATCGGTGAATGTACTGTTCTGCTCCGGATCAAGGACTTCCAGCAGCGCGCTGGAAGGGTCGCCGCCATAATCTTTACAAAGCTTGTCCACCTCGTCCAGCACCATCACCGGATTCGACACGCCGCTCCGTTTGATTCCTTCCATGATACGTCCCGGCATGGCTCCGACATAGGTGCGGCGGTGTCCGCGGATTTCCGCCTCATCGCGAATACCGCCAAGGCTCACCCGCACATATTCCCTGCCCAGTGCCTTCGCAATACTCTGTCCGATACTCGTTTTCCCTGTGCCGGGAGCCCCGACGAAAAGCAAAATAGAGCCGGACTGCTTTTGATTCAGCGTCATCACCGCCAGCTGCTGCACGATCCTGCGTTTTACCTTTTCAAGGCCGAAATGATCCGTATCAAGGATTTTTCGCGCTTCCTTCAGATCTACCGGCTGCATCTCTTCCTTTTTCCAGGAAAGCGATGTTGTAAAATCAAGATAATCATACAGCATCCCGTACTCGTGGCCGTCTTTCCCTTCCTGCTTCATGCGGTTCAGGACTTTTAACGCCTCCGCATGGGCCGGCTCATTCATCCCGGAAGCTTCGATTTTCTTCTCAAATTTCCTCACATCGGAAATGTTTTCCGGATGCATCTCATCCAGTTCATTTTGCAGAAATTCAATCTGTTTCTTAATCGCCTGCTCGCGGTAAACCTTTTCATTCTCACTCTGCTGCGCTGCGGCCGCTTCCTTCTTTACCTTCTCTGCCTCCAGATACTGGTAAATCGCCTGCTCCATGCGCTCCGTCCGCTCAGACAGCGTATCAGCCGCCAGGATCTGATATTTCTCTTCATTTGAAATCGTAAGCTGATAAGACAGGGTCGCGGTCATTTCCCCCAGAGAATCCCATTGCTGTATATAATTACGCGCAAGCAGATTAAACTGCATATTTTGTGAGTTCTGGATGCTCTGGGCAAATGCCGTCCTGACATTGCCAAAACGTTTCGCAGCCTCTTCCGGGTCCAAATCCTCAATATCCTGACGTTTGCTCAGCGTCACTTCAATCTTCCCATCCATTGTATCGATGGAATCAAGATTGACGCGGCTGCCGGTTTTGATCTTTACGTTTCCTTCTTTATCGACCGCCTCTATCGTACCGGTAATGCCTGTCGGATAAAAATCATCCGGCCGCATGTCCTCCCGTGATTTATCCTCTTTCAGCATCAGAAACACTACAGTCTGTCCCTGTTCTCCGGCTGCCTGTGATACCTCATGAAAATATTTCCCGTCAAAATACAGATTGATCTCCGGAACAATCACAATATTATAAAAAGGAACAATAATCATAGCCGTCTCCCTTCAGATTTAATGGTCACGCCGTCGTTCGCGATCAGCGGAGAACCGTAAGAAACGAAATACATGGCATGATCGTTTCGCATATATAAACTCTCTCATGTGCCGTTCTTCTTGTTACACGGAATATAGCACACTTGTTAGCACTCGTCAATAGTGATTGCTAGTAATTTATTCTTTTTTTAGATTTATGTCATACTGCAAAACCAATTTCATTCCTGTCACTTCCCTTCAATCGAGCAGGGTGATTTTCCCCTACTCGCCCGCGTGGGCTGCGTCCGGCTTCAGCCGGAAAACTTCCCTGCGCAGCCCTGTGCATAAAAATCCCCGGGATTGCTCCCGGGGAAAATACAACGAAATTATTATTCTGTCTCCTGCGGCATACTCCATGCATGATGATCCGTATGCAGCAGCTCATGCGCCCTTTGTGAGAGCGGCGCTCCGAGATAATCCTGATAGCACTGTTTCACGGCAGGATTCTCATGCGAGTAGCGCAGCTGATTGTTTTTATCAAGTCCGTAGAGCACGTCACAGCGCCCGGCAGCCATCTCTTTCCCGTCATGGATGGGCTGGCCGCCGCCGCCGGAGCACCCGCCCGGACAGGCCATGACTTCTACAAAGTGATAATTTACTTCTCCTCTGCGCAGCGCTTCGATCAGTTTCCGGGTATTTCCCAGGCCGCTGACCACCGCCACCTTCAGCTGCGTTCCGGCAAGGTTGAACTCTGCTTCCTTCCAGCCTTCCATTCCCCTTACATTTTTGAAAGAATCCGGATCCGGGTTTCTTCCGGTGACCAGATAATACGCACTGCGCAGGGCGGCTTCCATTACGCCGCCGGTCGCGCCGAAGATCACACCCGCACCGGAGCCGACACCAAGCGGCATGTCAAATTCCTCCTCGATGAGCATCTCCGGATGGATCTGTTCTGAACGGATCAGGCGGTCGACTTCACGGGTGGTCAGGACCACGTCCACATCATGATTCATCACCGGAATTTCACATTCGTGCTTCTTTGCCACGCAGGGCATAATCGAAACACAGAATATTCTCGACGAATCCACGCCAAGGATCTGCGCGTAATACGATTTCGCGATCGCGCCGAACATCTGCTGCGGGGATTTTGCAGTGGAGAGCTGATCCACCATGTCCGGATACTGCGACTTGAGGAACCGCACCCATCCGGGGCAGCAGGAAGTAAAGAGCGGGAAATTCTGTTCCGCAGAAGCTGTGTCTTCACCGGATTTTGCAGCGGCCGCCCTTTTTATCTTCTCAATCAGCTCGCTGCCTTCCTCCATGATGGTAAGGTCCGCGCTGAAATTGGTATCGAAGATATAGTCAAATCCCATCTGCCGCAGAGCCGCCACCAGGCGTTTTGCGGTCGCAAATTCCGGGGAAAGGCCGAACGGCTCGCCCCAGGCTGCGCGTACGGCGGGAGCGATCTGTACGACCGTGATCTTATCCGGATCCGCAAGTGCATCCAGCACCCGGTCCGTGTCATCCCACTCACGGAGCGCACCGACCGGACAGTGGGTAATACACTGGCCGCAGAGGGCGCAGTCGGATTCTTTGATTTTACGGTTCCTGGAAACATCGACGGTCGTCCGGGACCCCGTTCCGGAGATGTCCCAGATGTGCATCCCCTGCACCTTGTCGCAGGTCTGTACGCAGCGCATACATTTGATGCATTTCCGGGCATCCCGAACCAGCGGGAAGCGCATCGGCCACTCGAATTTCGGAACCTTTTTGCGGAACGGGAGCTCCACGATACCAAGGTCATTCGCGATGGTCTGCAGGGTACAGTTCCCGCTGCGGACGCAGGTCGCGCACTGTCCGTCATGCTGCGAGAGGATCAGCTCGACCGTGTTGCGGCGGCTCTCACGCACCTTCGGACTGTTTGTATGTACCACCATTCCGTCCCAGACCTGATTGTTGCAGGCGGAGACCAGCTTTGCGCAGCCCTCTACCTCCACAACACAGACGCGGCAGGCGCCGATATCGTTGATGTCTTTTAAATAACAGAGGGTAGGAATGTAAATACCGGCCGCTTTTGCAGCATCAAGAATGGTAGAACCATCTTCCGCCATATAATGTTTTCCATTAATCGTCACATTTACCATTGTTCGTTCCTCCCTCCTTTGAATGCTCCATAGCCAAAATGGTCGCACCGCAGGCAGCGCCGCGATTCCTGGCCGGCTTCCTCGCAGGTCATGCCGCACTCAACCGGCTCAAAATCCTTCGCCCGATCAGAAGCCTGACGCTCCTTGAGATTGATGCGCGCACAGTTCTTCCGGTCATCCAGACGCACCTGCGGAAGCTCTACATCCGCAGAGATCAGGTGCTGATACCCAAGGAATTCATCGATATTGGCTGCCGCAACCTTGCCCGCCGCAATGGCACGGATCACGGTCGCAGGCCCCGTCACGCAGTCGCCGCCGGCAAATACGCCGGTAAGATCCTTTGCGTTCACGCCGCTCCAGTTCAGTGCGTCGATGACACCGCGCTTTACAGGGATTCCCTGTTTTTCAAACGCTCTGGAATCAATGCCCTGACCGATGGCGACAAGCACGATATCACAGGGCAGCCGAACCTCATCCTCCGAAGAATCCACCGGCGCCGGACGCCCGTTTTTCATCGGCCCGATGATCTGCGGTTTCACCCAGAGGGCAGCCACATTCCCTTCGGCATCCTTTTCAATGCGAAGCGGCGCGTGCAGATCCAGTAACTCACAGCCTTCCTCGATCGCGCCCGCGACCTCTTCCGGCATCGCTGTCATATCCACCGATCTCCTGCGGTACGCGATGCGGACACGGCTGGCCCCAAGCCGAATGGCCGAACGGGCCACATCCATCGCCACGTTTCCTCCGCCGATGACAACAATGCTTTTTCCGGTAAAATCAGGCATCTCATCGTCGCCGATCCCGCGCAGCAGCTCCACCGCGGAGATCACGCCCTTTGCATCCTCGCCTTCGATGCCGATCTTGCGATCGGTGTGCGCACCAATCGCGATATAGACAGCATCGTACTCTTTTCTCAAATCTACAATGCTCGGAGATTCCCCGACCGTCACACAGGTCTTCACAGTAATCCCCAGGCTTAAGATCTGATCGATCTCCCGGTCCAGTTCCTCCCGCGGAAGACGGTAATTCGGAATTCCGTAGCGCAGCATGCCGCCCAGCTTTTTACGTTGCTCGAAAATCGTCACCTGATGTCCCATCAGGGTCAGATAATACGCCGCACTGATGCCGCCCGGTCCTCCTCCGATCACAGCGACCTTTTTGCCGGTCGGCGCCGCCGGTACCGGAAGCGGCACGTCCCCCGCATGATCTACGGCAAAACGCTTCAGTCCGCGGATATTGACAGGATCATCGATCAGTGTTCTGCGGCAGCGCACTTCACAGGGATGCTCACAGATCCGCCCGCAGACCGCAGGCAGCGGGTTGTCCTTGCGGATCAGCCGCACCGCATCGCCATAGCGTCCTTCTGCCACAAGGGCAACATAACCGGGAATATCTACGCCTGCCGGACACTGCGACACACAGGGAACCGGCTGATACAGCTCGCATTTACAACGATGGCGCAGCACATGTTCCTCAAAATCGTCGCGGAATCCCCGCAGCCCTTTCAGGACCATGTTTGCCGCCTCATAACCGATTGCACAGTCTGCAGAGTAAAAAATATTCTGTGCTGTCTTCTCAATCAGATCGATGGTTTCCATCGTCCCTTTTCCATCCAGGACCATCTCCAGCAGATCCTGCAGCTGCCCCAGACCAATCCGACACGGAACACATTTTCCGCAGGACTGGGCATGGCACATCTTCAAAAAAAGAAGAGGCCAGATCCACCGGACACAGACCGGGCGGGCTGGCGCTGATCCGACGTTCCAGATCCTTGTAGAGAGATTCTACCGTTGTCTGAGCTTTGTTATTCGTGATAATACTTAATCTGCTCATTGCGATTCCAGTATCTCCTTCCTGTAATCTCCGGCCGTGCTTCTTATTTTCAGCAGGAAACCGGGCTACTCTTATGATTTTTCGTAATAGGTATAAACTAGCACAAAAAAACATGATAATCAATAGAAGATTTAGGCTTTTTGCACATAAATAAGAAACCAATACGATCAATATGTTGCGCTCAGTGATGCCTGCAATCCGATGAAAGCCGGTGAAAATATGCTTGACTTGACCAATCCTGTACGGTATTCTGAAAACAGAACCGAAAAGGAGGAATTTATTTTGAAACATTATATGCACATCACATCTTTCGCAGCAGCGCTTGCGCTGGTGTTTTCCTTATCAACAGGCTGCGCTGCGGAAGAATCAGTTACCGTAAAGTTCGGAGTTCTCTCCGGTCCCACCGGAGTCGGCGCCGCAAAGCTTCTGACGGACAGTGACAGCGGTGAGACCGCAAATTCCTATGATTATCTCATAGCTGCTGACAACAGCGAGATTGTTTCCGGTCTTACGACCGGAGAGCTGGATATCGCGTGTATGGCATCGAATACCGCACTGAATCTGTATAATCAGGATGTCGGCATTCAGGTGATCGCACTTGGAACGCAGGGAGTGCTTCATATTCTGGAAAGCGGCAGCAGCGAAGAAATCCAGTCCATCAGCGATCTGTCCGGAAAAACCATCTATACAACAGGACAGGGCAGCAATCCGGAATATATTCTTCGTTATCTGCTCGAATCCTGCGGCCTTGATCCGGATACGGACGTGGAAATCGTATTTGCTGATGCCAGTGAGATCAGTGTCGGACTGATTTCCGGAGAAATCGAGACAGCAATGCTCCCGGTTCCGGCCGCGACTGCAGCTATTCTTCAAAGCAGCGGTACGGTCCGGGACGCGATTGACGTCAATGAGGCCTGGGAGGAGATTGGAGAGGATTCTTCCCTGATCATGACCGCAGTCGTTGCGCGCACCGAATTTATTGAAGAGTATCCGGAAGTGATTGGTACGTTTCTGAGTGAGTACGAAGCTTCCATTGAATATGTGAATACGAATGTGGATGAGGCTGCAGAACTGATAGCCGGACTGGGTATCACTCCATCTGTAGAAATTGCCGCGGCAGCCATCCCGCAGTGCAATCTCGTATTTATCTCCGGAAAAGACATGGAACCGGCGATCGCGGATTATTATCAGGTACTCTATGATGCAGATCCGGATTCCATCGGCGGCTCACTTCCTGACAACGGATATTATTATGCAGAATAGCAGACCAGTCCATCGGTTTCGAAACAAATGCGTCCGCATTCTTATTCCGCTGATCTTCTGGCTGGGAATATGGCAGATTGCGGCAATGACTGCAGGATTCCAGCTCCTGCTGCCGACGCCTGTTGCTGTGATTCGTGTATTGCTTGGGCTTGCAGCTACCGCATCTTTCTGGCAAAGCATCGTTCTCAGTCTGGGACGCGTGCTGTGCGGGCTGATACTTGGGTGTGTTCTCGGATGTGCGCTGGCCGTGCTGACATGGCGTTTCCGATGGGCGGATCTGCTCTTTTCTCCGGTGATCCGTGTGATACGGGCGACACCGGTGGTTTCTTTTATTCTGCTGGTTTATCTCTGGGTGGCGCGCGCAGATATTCCGGAAGTGATTTCCGCACTGATGGTGATGCCCGTCATCTGGAACAGTCTGCGGACCGGTCTGGAAACCGCTGACAGACAATTGCTGGAGATGGCCAAAGCATATCGGTTCAGCCCTCTTAAGACGCTCCGCCTGATCTGGCTTCCTTCCCTTCGCCCGCATCTGGCCAGCGGACTAAGCACCGGTCTTGGGCTTGCCTGGAAATCCGGCATCGCCGCCGAAGTGATCTGCCCTCCCCGCTACGCGATCGGCACTGAACTCTCGAAAGCAAAAACAGCATTGCAGTCGCCCAAGCTCTACGCCTGGACTGTCACTATTGTGATCCTGTCACTGACGCTGGAGAGCGTGCTGAAATGGGTACTTCGCCCCCGGCAAAAAGACTCTGGAGACAGGGAGAAAACATGAGTGTACTATGTATTGAAAACCTTACCTTTTCCTATGCGAACCGCACCGTCCTTGATCAGTTCAGTCTGACGATTCCGCTCACCGGGATGACCGCCATATCAGGGCCTTCCGGCTGCGGTAAAACGACTTTGCTGCGCCTTCTGGCAGGACTGGAAAAGCCGGTCCTGGGAACCATTACAGGTATCTCACAAAAGCGAATCGCTATTCTGTTTCAGGAGGACCGGCTGCTGCCATGGCGAACCGTGCGGGAGCATATTCTGGATGTGCTGCCAAATGACCGCAGCGAAGATGCCGACGGCTGGCTTACGTTTGCAGAACTGGAGGATTCCGCTGACCTTTATCCTGCAGAGCTTTCCGGCGGAATGGCGCGTCGTCTGGCACTGGCACGCTGCTGTGCCCTGGGAGGCGAGCTGCTGCTTCTTGACGAGCCTTTTGCGGGAGTTGACGCAGCGAGACGGACGCGCATCATCGAACGATTGTCAAGTCAGCGCGTCCCCATGCTTCTGGCCACTCATGAGCCGGACGTCGTAGAAGCCTGTCAACGGCAGATCATTCTGGACGGGCCACCGCTGCAAATCGTATCCCACTAATATTTCGCCGTCTTACTCCCATTAAAAGAGAAGCTAAAAATCCACTGATCGCATAACAGAAATCAGTGGATTTTCTTATTTCATATAGTCAGGAATCCAGCCGCCGGCAACCTACTTTGTTTGTTCAAACAGCCAGTCGCGCACAGCTTCGATCGGATAAGTGATCTCCCATCCGCGCTGATGGTACATGATTCCGAAATACTTTTTCCCATCATCCGGCAGACTGGATTCTTTGGTATAGATGGCGAGCTTAATGTTCGCGTCGCCGGAAAGATACTCTGCCATCGCGGCATTCAGCTCTTCCTTGCCCGCTCTGGCATTGAAAAACCGTTTCTCTACGCTCGCTCCGCGCTCCTTTAGCAGATCATACAGCTTGCTCATGGAATCAAACTCGCCCAGTCCTCCTTCGCTTAAAGCGATCAGAAGCTTTTTCCCGGAAAGAGTATCGGCGATCTTTTCGGCATCCCAGTGTCCGGAAACCAGCAGCGCCGCTGCGAAATAGTCCGGATAGCGAATGTTCAGTTCAAAGGAAGCCATGCATCCCTGAGACTGCCCGGTGGTATAAAT
Source organism: Lachnospiraceae bacterium (assembly GCA_021199235.1). GTDB lineage: Bacteria > Bacillota > Clostridia > Lachnospirales > Lachnospiraceae > Choladousia. The sequence continues at coordinate 40,240 of JAJQIL010000037.1, forward strand.
GCGGTCCGCATCAATACTGTAGGTCTCCTGCAGGAAATCCAGCAGCTCTTTGATGGTTTCCAGCTGCGGAGAGCAGGTGTAATCGTTGTTGGTCAGTGGTTCGCCGTCGATCTGCGGCGCCACGATAAAGCACGGATGCTTTTTCTGCTCAGCGTCTGTCGCCCAGATGGTCGCTCCCATTCCCTGGATCAGGGTTCTGTCCTGCTCAGGGCCGTTTCCCGTCGCGTCCGGGATGAACAGAAGCATCGGATATTTTTGCGTCTCATCGTAGTCCTGCGGGATGAAAAGATTGTATTTCATTCCGTGGAATTCGCCCGCCTGGAAGCGATTTACTACCAGATCGACCTCTCTGTCACCCAAAACCATTCCTTCAAACGGCGCAATCTCCGAACCGTCTGCAGCCGACAGGGCTTTTTTCTGGATCAGATGAAGCCGGGTGTCCTTTTTCTTCATGCCTATGAACTTCTTGCCGCCGGCGCCAGGGCCGCCTGGACCACCTGGACCTCCCGGACCGCCCGGACCGCTTGGACCTCCCGGACCTCCCGGGCCTCCCGGACCGCCTGGGCCTCCCGGACCGCCTGGGCCTCCCGGACCACCTGGGCCTCCCGGACCGCCTGAACCTCCCGGACCGCCTGGGCCTCCGCCGGGGCCGCCTGGACCTCCCGGGCCGCCTCCCGGACCGCCTGGGCCTCCCGGACCACCGCCCGGGCCTCCTCCCGGACCGCCTGGACCTCCTGGGCCTCCCGGACCGCCTTTCGGGCCGCGATTCTGAATGTATACCTTCTGCATGAGGCGGCTGCTCTCGTCTTCACTGGAAAGACGGAAAATCACATAGTTTCCATCTGCCTTCTCTGCGTTGAATTCCGGCTTGTCGCTTACATAGCAGTCGAGAATCGGCGCTTCCGTGAACGCAAACATTTCTTTATCAACCCTGCTGGCATCCAGCACACGGTCATACTCCACGATGGCTCCGCAGACACGCTGACCGTCATAAGACGGCTCGGTTACGGTCGTGATATGAAGCACCGATGCGGGCTGCTCCTTCATCTCTTCCATGACCTTCTGGATATCTTCGACAAGCCGCTCAGCGGTGCCCTTTGCGTAAGCTGAGCTGACGGCCTGCATGGTGATTTTATCATAATAATCGCTCTCACCCAGGTATTTTCCGTTGCCGGACTCAATCGGGCCGCTGCCGGTAAAGGTCTGCACGGCCACATTCTGGAAGGGAGACGTTGTACGCAAAGCGATTTCCGTCCGGGCGCAGATTTCCGGAATCAGACCCACGACAGCGATGTCTCCGATCTGCATTACCGAGAACTCCAGCGTCCGCTCTCCTTCCGGCTTGAACTCATATTCCTTCTGCGGCTCCCGTGTATTTCCAATTTCCTGTCCGTCATAGGTAAACACCCGGCGCACAATCTGCAGCGGTCCGTCCATTTCCTTACACTGGATGCGCTCCGCCGCCATGACGACCTGCATGCCAAGGCGTTCCCCAAGCAGTTCGCAGAGCAGGAACGTCTTTTCATGTAAATCTTTTTCAATGATCCGGCCGCCTCTGCCGGTCATCGTATACTGGCCGCGCAGATAAGGGCTCTCGTCGCCGCCCGCTCCCGTACAGTACATTGCCACGGCATTCGGATATTCCTGCTCCACAAAAGCCGCGGAGTATCCGGCGATATCTCCGGATATCAGATGGGTCCCGTCCGCATTCCGCGTCTGATCCAGCACGGCCGGCTGCGCGTTAAAGAAAAATATAACGGCGATCGGCTCGTTTTCGGTATCGTCGATCCGGATAATGGGCACTTCATGATCCACCGGCCCCTCATCGTTAACACTGACCGTCCATCCCTTTTCTGTACAGATGTTGCGGTTCGCGTTTGCCGCGCAGTAGCCTTTTCCAAATCCGTATCTGGCTTCTTTCAGAGACTGTACCGCATCCTCAGCCGCTTTTTTGGCAGCCGCAAGCGTCAGCTCATGAAGCATCGCGATTTTTACCGTATCCGCCTCTGTGCGTGGAGGCATTTTTGAGGTCAGCGACCAGACATGCGGGGTAGAAAGCACATGCGAAGAGTGATACCAGACATCCTCCGGATCCACCTTCGTGATTTCTGCCACTGCGTTGACAACCTTCTCCCGCGCGTCGCCGAAAAGATTGACGCTTTCAATGTTAATGACGGTGATTCTTTTTCCATAGTCTAATACAAGAACTCTTACCGCGGGAGAATCATGAACCCCGGTAAAATTTTCAAACGGTGTCGGAAAAATCTCCTCCGGGTACTCCAGGTATGCTTTTCCGGCGCCGGCCTGTAGCTGTAGTTTTTCCATTCAAATGCCTCCACATACTTATACTTTTCTTTTGCAGCACATGAAATCATGCGCAGCCGAAAACTCTGTCATCCGGTTTTTCTATTATAATTTCATATGATCTTCACAGCAAGTGCAAAAACCGTTCCTGAACAGTTGCGGCTTTTTCAAAATATTCCGGGGAGAACTGCCGGTTTTCACAGACTCTCCCCGGAATATGATTTCTCACTCAGTCATGACTGTCACTAAAGTACAATCTTTATTACAGATCCAGATAATACTCGCAGGCGCCGATAACGAAGTTGGACGTACCGGATACGGTGTAGAAATCTGCCATTACCGGTGAATACACGCCTACCTTGATCGCATAGCATCCGGCATAGCCAAGGGCGTTGTCATAGATGTACTGCATGATCTCGTTGGTGCCTTCCTCGCTGTAGGTATCAACATTAAATACGGTGCTCAGCATCTCCTGGAACTCATCGTTCTCGTAGAAGCTTAAGTTGTAGCCGTCTGCATAGCCATGAGCGATTGCATAGGTCTTCATGAATCTGGAAATTGCATAGTCCTTATCAGCGGAGCTGTAAATGAGGATATCCCACTGTGTCGCGTCGCCTGCCGTGTTCTCGATCAGCGCATGATCCAGTGTCACGATCTCGCTCTTGATGCCGGCGATCTCAAGGTAAGCCTGTACGACCTCGGCGATGGTATTCTTCTCAGAATTGTCCTCGGTGATGATCTTCAGCGTCTCGCCGTTGTAGCCGCTCTCTGCCAGATACTGTGCGGAAAGCTCCGGATCATAAACGGTGTTGTAGGTCTCCCAGGTATCCCAGTCAGACTGATAATCACCGACTACCGGTGCGCAGTCTACGGTACACGGATAGTATACGCGGCTGCCGAGCGCGTCAGCAAATGCCTCGGAATCCAGTGCGTAATAAACTGCCAGACGCATATTGATGTCGCTCATCAGAGAATTGCTGCTCATGTTCGGAAGAATGGTCTGTGCCTGTGCATCCTCGTAGCAGTAAATGTTAAACTGACCTGCATAGTCGCCGCCCTCTTCGAAAAGGCTGAGACTGGTGTCATCAATTGCGCAGTAAGCGATGGTGCCGGATTCCAGGGCGATCAGTCTCATGGAATCATCCAGGATAAACTGATACTCGATCGTCTGTACGTTGCTCTTCTGGCTCTGATACAGATTCTCCTCGGACTGCCAGTAATCATCTCTTGCTTCCAGGATGCAGGTAGCGCCTTCCTCATAGCTGGTGATCTTGTACGGGCCGGTGCCGATCGGATCTACGTTAAAGTTATGGCTCTCATATGCCGTCTGGCTTACGATATAGGTGCTGGCAAAAATGTTATCAAATCCATCCAGGGAACTCATCTTCTGCTTAAAATGGAAGGTTACCTGATAAGTGTCGGTCGCTTCGCAGTAATCAAGATCATCAAAATCTCTTGCATTTCCGGAATCAATGTAGGTCTGGAAACTGAACACGACATCCTCCGCCGTAATTTCATTGCCGTCAGAGTCCGTCACGCCTTCATAAATGTTCATGACCAGCTCCGTCTCGGTATCGTCCGTGTAAGCCCAGTCCTTCGCGATAATTCCGACAAAGTCGCCGTCGTCTGTCGCTACGACCAGAGTTTCAAATACTTCTACCGTGATCTCACTGGATTTGTTGAAGCTGTACGGATCCATGGAAGACGGCACCGTGCCAAGTCCGATGGTGATGTAGTCCAGCTTCTCATCCGAATTTGCGGTGGAAGTGCGGGATTCGTCCGCGGTCACTGAGGACAGCAGATCCCATTCATAGGAAGCCTCTTCCGCTTCCTCCGCAAACGCGGTCACGCCAAAGCTTCCCATTGCGACTGCAAGAGTTCCTGCCAAAAGGCTTTTCAGAACTCTTTTTCCGGTCATTGTTTTCATGATACTTTCCTCCTTAAATTTTTTATGTGAAACGCCGTCAGGCCGCTTCATTCTAAATATTGTATTATGGTTCAAAATCATTTCTCAATATTGCTCCGGAATCTGGCGATTCCGTCACATTCTCACATTCCATTCCTGACCGTTGATTCCCCGTATCATACAGATCAGCTGTTGATTTCCTCCGCGCGGCAGCAGGATACAAAATGATCCTTCGAGAGCTCCCGCAGCTGCTGTGGCTCCTGACAGCGCTCTGTCGCGTATGGGCAGCGCGCCGCAAACCGGCACCCCGGCTTCGGGTTGATAGGGCTGGAGATCTCTCCCTTCAGCTGAATCCGCTGCATCGGGTGATCCAGATCCGTTGACGGGATTGCGGAAAGAAGCGCTTTGGTATAAGGATGCAGAGAGCGGACAAACAGCTCTTTTGTCGGACTCTTTTCCACCATCTGCCCCAGGTACATGACCACTATATGATCCGAGATCAGACGCACCACAGAAAGGTCATGGGTTACAAACATATAAGAGAGCTTCATCTGGTCCTGCAGATCCATCAGGAGATTCAGTACCTGTGCCTGGATCGAAACATCCAGAGCCGATACCGGCTCATCACAGACGATAAATTCCGGATTCAACGCAAGCGCGCGGGCGATCACGACTCTCTGCCTGCGGCCTCCGTCCAGCTCGTGCGGATAGGATCTCCTCAGACGCTCGTCGATACCGACGAGATCCATCAGTTTAACGCTCTCCTCCTGAAGCTGCTTTTTCGTATAGTGACCGGCGTATTTCATCGGCTCCGTCACCGCAGTGTCGATCGTCATACGGGGATTCAGGCTGGAATACGGATCCTGGAAAACAATCTGCATTTTTTCATGCACCTGTTTTAATTTATGCCCCTTTACATGCGTGATGTCCTCGCCGTTCAGTTTAATCACTCCGTCTGTCGCCTCCTGCAGACGGATAATCGTTCTTCCAAGGGTTGATTTTCCGCAGCCGGACTCACCAACGACTCCCAGAGTCTGCCCCTTTTCAATCGTAAAGGTCACATCATCCACCGCATGGTTCTGCGCACCGCCGGGACAGGGGAAGTATTTTTTTAAGTTTTGCACCTCAACAATCGGTTCCGCCATTTTTTATCCCTCCTCAGTCTCTTTTAAACATTTGCAATAGTGGCCCGGAGCGACTTCTTTCATCGGAACCTCCGTGCGGAAGCATTCCTTTGTCGCATAGGGGCACCGTTTCGCAAACCGGCATCCTTCCGGCAGATGAGTCGGATCAGGCGGCAGCCCCGGGATCGGAGTCAGTCTGGTCTCGTCCCCGGTCAGGCTCGGGATCGAGTTGAAAAGTCCTTTTGTATACGGATGCTTTGTCCGTCGGAACAGGTCTTCCTTTGACGCGTACTCGACGACCTCACCCGCATAGACGACTGCTACACTGTCGCAGGTCTCCGCGACCACACCCAGATCGTGAGTGATCAGGATCATAGAAGTGTTCTGTTTTGCCTGAAGCTCTTTGATCAGGTCCAGCACCTGTGCCTGGATCGTCACGTCCAGGGCGGTCGTCGGCTCGTCCGCCAGAATCAGATCCGGGCTGCAGGCCAGCGCCATGGCGATGACCACACGCTGCTTCATTCCGCCGGAAAACTGATGCGGATATTCTTTATAGCGTTCTCCCACGATGCCTACCATCTCCAGCAGCTCTTTGGTGCGCTCTACCGCCTCTTCCATCTTCATATGAGGATTGTGGATCTGCAGCACCTCGACGATCTGATCGCCCACCGTCATCAGCGGGTTCAGCGCCGTCATCGGATCCTGGAAAATCATCGCGATCTGATTGCCGCGCACCTTACGCATATCCTCCTCGCTCAAAGCGGTCAGATTCTTTCCATCGAGCCAGACCTCGCCGCCCTTGAATCTGGCCGGAGGTACCGGAAGAATCCGTAAGATAGTCTTGGCGATCGTCGTCTTGCCGGCGCCGGTTTCTCCGACGAGGCCCAGCGTTTTTCCCTTTTCCAGATCAAAGGATACGTCATTGACCGCATGTACAATATTTTTACCCTGTGTGTATTCTACCGTGATTCCCCTGACAGAGAGGAATTGATTTTTCTCAGCCATTGTATGTCCTCCTTATCAGGATCTCATCTTCGGATCCAGTGCGTCGCGCAGACCGTCGCCCATCAGGTTGATGGACAGTACGCAGATGGCAATCGCGATGCCCGGGAAAATCACCATATGCGGATATGCGCTGATGTAGCTGATGCCGTCGGAGAGCATTGCGCCCCATTCCGGTGTCGGCGGCTGAATACCAAGCCCTAAGTAGCTTAAGCCTGCAACCATTGTGATGGAACCGCCGATCTTCATCGTGGTATTGACAATCGTCGGAGAGATGACATTCGGCAACAGGTGACGGAACATGATCACCCGCTTCGGGCAGTTAAAGGATTCTGCCGCCTCCACATACTCTTTTCCTCTCTCGCCCAGGATCTGGCCTCTCGTCATACGCGCGCCGTTCGGGATGGCACTGATGGAAAGAGAGACGATGGTCTGCCAGAGGCCTGCTCCGAAGGATGCCGCTAAAAGCAGAGTCATCAGAGAGCCCGGAAGTGCGCCCCAGATATCACAGAAACGCATGATCAGGTCTTCTACTTTTCCTCCGAAATAGCCCGCGATGCTTCCCACAATTACACCGCCGACCGAGCCAACGATCGCGGCGGTAAGGCCAAGTGCCAGGGAATATCTGCCGCCGTAGAGAAGTCTTGAGAAAATATCTCTTCCCAGCTTATCCGTCCCGCACAGGTGGGCAAGCGACGGCGTCGCGAAAGTATTTTTCAGATCAACTTCAGTCGGTTTATAGGGGGCGATGACTGGTGCAAATACCAGCAGCAGTACCACGATCACAAACATGATGCCGCCGAGCTTCGCGCTCGGGCTGATAAATACCCGCCGGAAGGTCTCCATGAAATTATTGAAGGCCGGGCTGTAATGCCGTCCGTGATGCTCTCCGTGATGTCCTCCATGATGCGGCCCCTTTTTGTGCGGTCCATGATCCTCCCCGTGAGGACCGTGATGTCCGCCTTTTTTCTCTAAATTCAGATCTTTTTCAGCCATGATACTGCTCACCTCCCTGATTTTTTGCCGGATGTATACTGGGCCTTGATACGCGGGTCAATCCATGCATAGACCAGATCCAGCAGCAGATAGACCAGTGCGGAAAACGTTGCAAAGAACAGCGTACAGCCGCGGATGATCGGGTAGTCGCGGTAGCTGATGCCATCAAGCAGGTAGAGTCCGACGCCCGGGATGGAAAACAGTCTCTCTACGATCGCAGAGCCGCATACCACCAGAGCCAGGCTGCCGCCGAGCATCGTGATGACCGGCATCAGCGCGTTCGGCAGGATGTGCTTGCGGACGATCAGGTCTTCACTTTGCCCTTTCGCCCTCGCGGTAGTTACAAAGTCGGAATGAATGACCTCCAGCATACCGGAACGCATCAGTCTTGCCTGTCCGGCGATGCCGCCCATGACACCGGATACGATCGGAAGAATGTAATACTGCGGTCCGCCGATACCATAAGCCGGAAGCCAGTGAAGCTGAAGAGAAAACAGCAGTACAAACATCAGCGCTACCCACATATCCGGCAGGGATACCAGAACCATGCAGACACCCAGCACACCATAATCCTGCCAGTGTCCCTGATGCCGTGCCGCGAAGATTCCCAGCGGAATGCCGATCGCCACTGTCAGGATCATCTGGCCGACGCCGATGATCGCCGTACGCGGCAGTCTCGAAAGGATGGTAGACATCACAGGCTCGTTGTAGGTCCAGGAAGTGCCCCAGTCCCACTTAATGAACGAGTTATAAAGGAAAGTCACAAGCTGCTGCAGGAAAGGCTTGTCTATTCCCAGCTTTGCCCGCAGAGCAGCCAGATCAGCGGCGCTCGCGTCGGAGCCGATCAGCTGTGCAGCCGGATCTCCCGGAGTGAAATAGGTCAGCAGGAAAATAATGATACCTGCACCGACCATAATAACGATCGACCATAACAGTCTTTTTACAATGTATTTCCACATGTTCATCCCTTCCTTTCGTCAGCTGATCTCGATACCGGCTTTGCCTGCCTGTTCGCTTTCCTCTGTCTCGTATTTCGTTCTTATCTCGACGAAGCGTATCATCCAGAGGAGGCCCGCCGCTGCCACGAGGATCACCGCGTTTTGAATATGACGGACATCCAGGGCCCGTTCATAAACCGCGTAAATCAGCTTCGCCGCCGCCGTAGCTGCCAGTGACACGCTGCCGGCCAGGGTTACCTGCGTCATGCGGATGTGGCTGCCCTTGTATTCGCTGTAAACCATTTTTCTTCCGGCAAGCAGACCGCAGACATAGATATACGCCAGCCACAGAAACAGGAAGATGTCCACAGACTGGAGCACCGACACTGCCGTCGCGTAATTCGCGGCCAGCTGTCCGGTAAAGCAGGATGCATAATACAGGTAAACGGCTCCTGCAAGCAGGATGGCGTACAGAACTCGTTTTCCTATATAGTCCGCCGTCTTTTCCTGATCCAGGTAATAGCATCCCGCGTAAAACCGTTCCACTTTTTTATGCTTTCCGTTCTGATCAGCGGTCGTATTTTCACGGTAGCCTTCAAAATAGCGGTGATAAAAGCCACTGTGCCAGGTACGGGCAGGCTGATCCTCATTCCAGGTGCGGTACATCAGCCTGTCAATTCTCCGGATAATCTGATCCTTCAGTTTCATATGATCACTCCTGTCCGCTTTCCCTGCGACTGGTAAAAAGCCAGTCCCTGACCGCCTCAATGCCGTAGGCTACCGGCCAGGTACATACATGATTCGTCGCCGGGGTCACTTCCTTTTCCGGCGGTACTACCGAGCTGCCCTCAAATACGGTGTAACGGATCCGGTACGAATCCGATGCCGCCTTTGCCGCCGCTTCGTTGAGCAGCTGCGGATCCATTTTCGCGTCCCAGCGGTATCTGCCGATCAGGGCACCTTTTTCTTCGAAAGCAGAGGTGATGGCGTTCATACCGGGCAGAGCCTTTTTGTCGCCCTCCGATACCAGGATCCAGATATTCTGATTCCAGAGAACGCTGCTGCGCTCAGGATCCCACTGTCCCGCCACCAGCAGGAATCCCGCGAAGAATTCCGGATAGCGGATCCCCAGCTCCAGGGAAGCCATGCAGCCCTGTGACTGACCGGTTGTGTAAATGCGGTCCATGTCGATGCTGTACTGTTCGGCGAGCAGATCAATCATGCGCTTAATCGTCTCAATCTCCGGATGAGCCACAAAGTCGTCATCTGTCAGTCGGATCCCCCTGGGAATCTGTGGACAGAGGACAAAGCAGGGATGTTTTTTCTGTTCTTCAGGCGAAGCCCAGATCAGGCCGCCGTTCCCCTGCGCAAGTGCCAGCATCGGATTGTCTCCGCAGGGCCCCGCGTCATGAATGAACAGCACCAGCGGATACTTTTTCGCCGGGTCATACCCTTCGGGCACAAACAGGCTGAATTTCAGTGCTCCGAGCTTCATCTGACGGAAATCATCCGCTACCGGACAGAGCTTTTTGTTGGAAATGCGGAAGATGTCACTGCCTTTGCAAAGTTCGCCATTCACACCGAAGATATCGTCTTTCTGTTTCACAGAAACCTCTACCGGCCGCAGCTCCGCCGCCGAGCCTGCCGGGCCTCCCGGACCTCCCGGTCCTCCCGGACCTTCTGGTCCACCCGGACCTCCCGGACCGCCGGGACCTTTCGGACCATCCTTTGGCGGACCGCCCGGACCTGGTCCTTTTAAGCCGCCCGGTCCTTTGTCAATCTGCACACTGGCCGTCTCATCCTTCTCACTCAGCTGCAGCACCACATAGTTTCCGGAGCGGGCCGGCTCCTTTCCGCACGCATCTGCGCTGACATACGCGTTCAGAATCGTGCGCTGATCCGCCTCGAACCCCTCCGGGCTGACCTGACTGCCGACGACCTCGAAATCATATTCCAGAATTGCTCTGGAAATCACCATTCCGTCCGGCCGGTTGGATGTCATTGCCGTGATGTTTCTGATCGTTCCGTTTTTACCCATCCTTTCGCCTCCGTCTCCTTTTATCGTTCTTTTCGTCTATATTAGCTCTGGGCTTCGTTTCATCCAAACGTCCCACTGTCTCAATATACTCATGCCTGTATGACTTAATAAGCTCTGTCTGTTTTTTATCCTTTACAGATCCTTCAAAGCGTTCCTGTCTGCGTGCGTCCATGTCTGCATGGAGTTCATTTCAGTTCATATCCTTCCAGCGAAGTCAGCAGGCCGGGATGCTCCTCCGTAATCTTCAGTGCCAGTCTTTCCGCATCCGTTTCCACCAGATCCGTCATCTGATAGCCTTCGTCGCCAAAACGCATGGCCAGCGGCGTCTCCGCAGTATAGGCTTCCCAGCGACAAATACCTTCTCCGGGCAAATCTCCGGCAGCATCTCTGTTTGGATCGCCTGTCTTCGCAAAATTCGTCCAGTAGGTCTGCATTGCCTCGGAGAGTTCCGCATCCAGCGCCTGAAATTTATTGCTGCGGCTTTCGAGCGTTCCAAACACATAGACAATCTCGGAAGAATGCGGAGTCCCTGCACCATACGCCGGAGCTCTTCCATGTGTCGGACCGCCTTCCTTTTTCGGCTGTGTCCGGTCCATATAATACGTATAGATCGGCGTACGTCCCTCTTTCACACAAAGCCCTGCCCAGGCCTGACTCGCCGCATAGGAAAATCCCCGGAAGTACCGGTCATTTGGAAACTGCCGCATGACCTTTCCGGAGAACATCCAGGCATCCCCGGCCACGGTCCCGCAGATAATCGGGATATCGGGATACTCGCCTTTTGCGATCAGTTTTCCCGGTACCTCTATCAGGGAAATGCCATCCAGGAACGGCTGGAAATACCCGACTTCAAAGCCTTCCGCCGTTTCCTTTGCCGCCTGCGCCATCTTCTCTGAAATCTCTGCCGCATCGCGCGTCAGCATATCCTCAAGCGTCCATCCGAGATGCTGCATCGCCCGCTCGCAGACTGTCATAAACTCTTCCTTCGGCCGGATCGGATCCGCTTCATTCAGGCCGCCTCCGGATTCAATAATTGCCCTGGAAAACATCCCTTTTGCAAGCGGGGACGTCATCAGCATTCTCGTTGACATCCCGCCGGCGGACTGTCCAAATACCAGGATGCGCTCCGGATCGCCTCCGAATGCGCTGATATTTTCGCGAACCCAGGAAAGCGCCGCAATCTGATCGAGAATACCGGCATTTACCACCTGCCCGTTTCGCTTCTCCAGCTCCTTTGTAGCAAAAAAACCAAACACCCCGCAACGGTAATTGATGGTAACGACCACCACATCTTTCCGGGTCAGGCTCTCGCCATACATCTCCGGATCTGAGGATCTGCCGCCGCCAAAGCCGCCTCCGTAAATCCAGAACATGACCGGAAGCTTTTCCTCCGCCGTTTTCGCCGGTGTATACACATTCAGGTACAGGCAGTCCTCCGAGATCGGAAACTCTTCCCCTTTTCGATCCTGGATGCAGGCCGGGGAAAAAGAAAAGCATTCCCGCTCTCCTTCCCAGCTCTCTGCCTTCTGCGGAGCCTGATAGCGCAGCTCTCCAACCGGCGGCTTTGCGAACGGAATCCCGAGGAACATGGTACATTCTGTCTGTTTTCCCGGCATTCCGACCACAATTCCATTCGTTGTCACCGCTTTTGTTATTGTCATTTCGTACATCTCCTAAACCATTCGTTCTTTTATCTTGGTCATATTATACAAAAGCCGGTCTTCCTTTTCAATTCGTTATGTCTTAGCTTCATTCCGTTTTGGAATCCATTCGGACATTCTTTTTGACATCGTTTCCATCATCTGCTATACTACCAGCTATAAAGAATATCATCCTTTGCAAAGGGTCGGAACCGATACGGATTTTCTCTGAAGTCTGTTATCGAAGCTTTGCATTTTTGCACCATTCTCATGGTGCTCCGGAAGCGAGGTACCATTATGGAATTAAATTATATCAACGAATTTGTCGTCCTGGCACGCGTACTGCATTTTCAGGAAGCGGCGGATCTTCTTTTTATCAGCCAGTCCTCTCTCTCAAAGCACATCAAGTCGATTGAAACGGACCTGGGAGAGGATCTGTTCATCCGCTCCAAAAAGGGAGCTGTCCTGTCTGATTTCGGAAAAGCATGGCTTCCCTATGCAGAGCAGATGGTCAGCGTCCAGAAGGAATACACGCAGAACCTGCTTGACCGGGAATCCGATGCGCCGGAGGTCAACATCGGATATATTCCTCTTGTGACCCTCTACAATTTTATTCCTTTCTTTAAGGATTACAAAAAGCAGCATCCACACTGCCAGTATTCGTTTCTGCAGGGCGGCGACCGGGAACTGCTCGACTGGCTGCAGCAGAAAAAGGTCGATTTTATTCTGACCGGGAATTATGATATCCCGGAGGATCTCTATCAGAAGCAGTTTTATACTTCTGATACCCTCTCTGTCGTAGTACCCGAGGCGCATCCTCTCGCCGGGAAAAAGACGGTCTCTCTGGATGACCTGAAAAATGAATCCCTGATTGAGTTCCGTCACATGAGTTCCCTGCGCGACAGCATCCGCAGGGCGGATCCGTCCTTTGATCTGCGCCCTTCCATCTCCGTAGACAAGGCCTCTGTTCTCTTTGACCTGATCCAGAAGGGGATGGGACTGTCAATCCTGACGCACAATATGTCTTCCCATCTGGAGATGGAAGGAACTGTGATCCGTCCCATCACGCCGGATATTTTCTATGAGATTTACATGGTCTACCCGGTTCGGAAAACGTCTCTGGTCGCCAGAGAATTTGCTGCCTTTCTCAAGGGGTAAGGAATCTCAGCTGTCCGCTCTGCCGGATCAGACCAGTCGCTGCTTACCGGCAGAGCAGGATTTTATTTTGTAATGTACGAGAAGCTGTCGCCGGACTGCACATATTTCATCGGCACTTCACAGCCAATGACATTTGGCAGATACTGAACCATGTAACGCATGCCCAGCTCTTCCACATTGAAGTGTCCCATCTCCAGTATGGTTTTCGGTATCCCTGCCGCGCAGGAATCACGGACATAGGCACTCAATGTCCAGTCGATGATCTCAAACGGAATCAGCACGTCCGCCTGCTCCCGCCTTACTTTTTTCATCGTCTCATTATCCGGAATCTCTGTCTTGTTGCCAAACGGTCTGGCTCCCTGCACATGCTCACAGAAGAACACTCTGCGGACGATCGTGTCATGGCTTCCTACTACACGGATACCGGAAATATTCAGCTTCTTCATCAGGAAATCCGCCAGCTCCGGCACTGTTGTCTGCGGAATCTCATAGAGCAGCGGCTTTTTCGTATCCCCGACGACATATTCTTTCCAGCCAAGCTCATTCATAATTCCGTAGAAAATGCCGTCAATGTTCGCTCCGCCATGGCCCCCGTGGATGTGGTCATGATCCCGGTAGACAACGATCTGGTTCTCTTCCAGCAGTTTTCTCTTTTCCTCGTATACCGGATCGTCTTCCAGCCAGTCCGTCGTATCCTCGTGGCTGTAAAAGAGCGGCTCGTGGCAGATGATCAGGTTGGCATTTTCCTGCACCGCTTTCCGGATCACTTCGATCGACGCAAAACAGGTGAGGATGATTCCGCTGCACTCGGCGTCCGCGTTCCCGATCTTTACAACATCGCAGGTATGCGGGTGCTCCAGCGGCGGGTGAAACGCTTCCAGCTTCTGAATAATTTCTCTTATTTTCATGGGGTCTCCTTCTATCGTTTCTCATGCAAATTTCTTGTGTGGATTTCCTGAACAGTAAATGACAGACAGCCTGAAATCTCATCCATTTCAGGGCAGTTTTCCCTTTGTCAGTTCCTTAATCACACCCGGCTCTGTGACAATCATGCGGTTCATTGGAGAGGACGTCGCTCCGCGGAAAGCTGTGATCGGGTAGCCGTAGGTGTCATTCGACATCCCTATGGCACGTCCGCGGCAGTTCAGATAGCACTGTCCGCAGCTCTGGCAGTTTTCCGGATAGGCCAGCACGGATTTGCGCGCCTTCTCATCGAAGTAGAAAACATCCATCGGACAAATCTCTACACAGTTTTTGCATCCGATGCAGCGATTCAGATCAATTCTCACTACGCTCATTTTTGCTCCCCCTTTCCTTTCCGGCCTCTTTCTGGCAGCTGAAAGCCCATTTTTTCCGGCTCTCCGGGGAAATAAAATACATAGCGGAACTGATAAGCTTCCTCTCTGTCGCCAGCCCAGGCGTCCGGAACCGGCACCTTATCAAACGTACTCTCTCCGTTTTCTGCCTTTCTCTGAGTGATATAGCATAAAAAGTTCTCATCATCCCGGAACGGATAATCCTCGCGGTAGGTCGACCCGCGGCTCTCCTTTCGTTCCAGACCGGCGCGGAGCTTTAATTCCGCGGAGAGTACCTTGTGTTTCATTTCCAGGCAAAGACGCAGGTCGTGACTGGTAGCGGCCTGCAGCTTCGGTACCACATGATCACGCATATATTCCACCTGCACCAGCGCTGCCTTCAGGGTTTCCTCGCTTTTTACCACCGTAATCCAGTAAGGCGCCATGATGGAATGCAGCACGTCGCGCGCCCAGTTCGGGTCAAAACCATTTTCACGGCTCAGCGGGGCAAGGATTTCTTCTTTTTTCCGCTGAATTTCTTCCTCCGGCAGCGATGCAAAGCTTTCACCGGCTGCATAAGAGGCTGCCGCGCGGCCCGCATGGTCGCCATCAATGGAAGTAAAGCAGGAGGTAAAACCAACGCCGCACGGGTAAGCGGAACCCGACGGAGATGTCGCATGGATTCCGTCTCCGGCCACATAGAGTCCGGCAATCTCTGTTTTTCCGTCTGTCTCTCCAAGTCCGCAGAACACGCCTGATGTAAGATGGCAGCACATACCGGTCGCCGCTCCCGCCAGCGTACTTGCCGCTACCGGCGTACTCATTTTTCCGGAACGTATCTCTTCCGGATCCGTCTCATAGACCTTCGAACCGCCGCGGCGGGTATAATTGGCTGTCGCCACGTTCTGAATCTCACTTCCATTTGCAAGCGGCACGCCATTTACCGAGTTCTGTACCCGCTTCATGACCATCGCGTACCCTTTCGCCGACGCGTATCCTGCAGCATTCTCCAGATCTACGTCGCCGCCGCACAGCCAGATGTTTTCCAGATACTGCCAGTGGTTATCCAGAAATACGTTGCCCGGCGCCTGGCTGGAGGTCGTGTGGAAATCCTCGAATTCCTTTCCCGTAATCGGAAGTCCCATCTCCCAGGCCATGTATTCTCCGTCAAAGGTATCGCCGCCGACCGGATACCCCGTCGGCTTATAGCTTCCGCCTCCGGTCGCCATGACCACCGCTTTCGCACTCACAGTAATGACCTGTCCGCTCGGAACATGGAACGCGATCACCCCGCAGATTTTTTTTGCAGCTTCCGCCGCCTGGTTCTCTGTTTCCATTTCCGGCTCTGCGGCCCCGGCAATCAGATCTGTCACCATCGTGTGCTCCAGATACGGAATCTCATAACGATTCAATACCTCAATCCATTTTTTATGACGGTCAAATTTGTCATACATCTCCCGGTATCCGACAAAATCTTCCCGCTCGTAAAAATCGCCGGCCTCCGCAGCCTTCGGATACTGGGCAAGAATCCCCCAGTCTGTCAGGCGCTCATAGATGCCTTTGGATTCCTTCAGCCAGCACTCATACCAGCTCAGATTACACAGATAGTCGCCGCCGCGTTTCATCGCTTCCTTAAAGGTTTCCTCATCATCTCCGCGCTCCGGGTCGAACCAGCGAAAGCTTGACGGCCAGGGAGAGAGTCCGGAATAGCCGGGTCTTCCCTTATCAATCACGAGGACATTCTGTCCTGCCTCTTTTGCAGAAACGGCTGCATTCAGCCCCGCGAACCCGCAGCCGATCACCACAACATCCGCCTGATAAGCCTCTTCATAAGGACATGTTACCTTTTCCGGTCTCGGCAGCTCCATCGTACGGGGCGTACGTGGCGTTTTGTTATTATCTTTCATGCTGTTCACTTCCTTATTCTCCATCCTTAAAATGTACACACGATCATCCAGGCCATGTGCGTTTCCGCTTTTTCGGATGCCGCACAGACTCGATTCCGCTTTTCAGAAGAGTTCCTCATGCCTCGCGTGTTCCATCACTGCTTTTGTGACATCCGCAGTCTTATCCGGGCGCCCGATCAGCACCGCACCCTGCAGGGCGCTTCCCATGAACCAGTACTGCTCCTGGCTGTTGTCCACATCGTCGACGGTTTTTACCAGTCGATAAGGTACGCCACTTTGCTTACCCGGATCTCCGATCGCAAAAAGCGTGGTCCCAAATCCATCCAGATTCAATCCCAGCAGCTGCGACTCGTACGCCAGCCGTTCGCCCGCCGCGTTCGCGCCCGCAATGCGGCCCTGCTCGGATGCTTCCGCCCAGAGCTGGAAATTCACGCCGTCGTACTGCGCACAATCTCCGCAGGCATAAACAGAAGGAATGCTCGTCTCCATAAAAGCGTTCACAACAATCGCACGCTCCACCTGCATTCCGGCATCCTGTGCTGCTTTCACATTCGCCCGGTTGCCGCAGGAGACGATCACGAAATCCGCCGGGAAGATCTCACCGGTCTTCAGCTTCACTCCTGTCGCCCGTTCTTCGCCGGTAATGCCTTCAATCTGCACGCCTTCCAGGCATTCCACGCCCAGCGCCGCCATCTTTTTGCGCAGCACTGCGGCGGAATCTGCGTCCGCCTGCCTTCCGATGATCTGAGGCGCGGCTTCCAGCACCGTCACATGAATCCCGTTCTTCAACAGCTCGCTCGCAGCCTCCAGTCCCAAAACGCCACCTCCGATCACAACTGCGTTTTTGGCGGTTTTCATCCAGTCCTGAATTTTCCGGCTGTCCCAAAGATGACGGATCGTCACCACTCCTTCTTTTTGCCAGCCTTCAAACGGCGGAATGAAACACTCCGCACCGGTTGCAAAAATCAGGCGGTCATAAGGAATCTCGTCGCCGCTTTTCGCAGCATGGACGACCTTCCGGTCGGCATCAAGCGCATCGACTGTCTCCCCCAGCTGCAGGGAAATTCTTCGTTCCTCATACCATCCGGCCGGGTGAAGATAAAGCTCCTCGTCCGGCGCGTCGGCAATGCTGAGATTTTTCGTCAGCATCGGACGATGGATGGGCAGATAATCCTCCGCTGACAGGATCAGGATTTCACCCGTCTGATCTCTCTTGCGGATGGCCTCAGCCGCTGATACACCGGCGACACCGCCGCCAAGAATGACATAGCGCAGGTCGGTATCCTTCTGATAGGAAATTTCTTCCTCTTCGACCGGCACGCACTGGTCAAGTCCCACTCCGCAGACCGGACAGGTGCCAAGCGAGGCATCAAAAATTTCCCCGCAGACCAGACATTTTACAAGCTTCGGCTTTCTGGGATTTGGTACCCGGCGGGCGCTGCATCCGACGCCAAAGCCATAATTCCCGGCATTTTTCAGATCATTTTCCGTGAGCTCCCCTGTAAAAAAGCTGCTCTGGATATTTAAATCAAATCCAAGGAACGCCAGATGCTCTCTTAATATGTCCGCGTTGTCATCCTGCGTGGAAACCTTATAGAAAATCGACGCCAGCTTACCCTTGCAGCTTTCCGCTTTTAAAGACGTCACCACATCCCAGATTGCCTTTGCAGGAGTCCCCTTCGAGATCGTCGTTCCAAGAAGCAGGACATCTGCCGAGAGCGCCATGCGGATCACTTCATTACGATCTGTGGTGGAAAGGTTACAACGTGTGACGTTGGAAACCTCAGCCTCCTTCAGGCCATTTTCCACACAGGCCGCGTAATCTGACAGTTCGTTCGTCCCTTCATATATCATTACCACATGCGGATCCGCAGAAGCTCCCGTTTCCGCCATCCCGGCCGCCAAAACTGTGTCCGGCCGCTCTTCTGGCCTTCCGGCTGATTCCCGAAGTGCCGCACTGCTCTGCTGCTGGTAGAAATCCAGCATTTCCTCCAGTCTCCCGCCGTTCACCGCCGGTCCGACAGACGGAAAGACAGCTGTCACTTTCTGTTCCCGCACAAACGCGGCCGCGTTGCCCGCATCAATCGCTCTGCCGGAGACTGCCAGATCTTCAAAATAATCTTTCATCCCCAGATGCCATTGAATATCTCTTTCGCTTTCCGCCTCCGGAAGCTCCAGGCCGCTGTACAAAGTTCCAAATGCATCGGATGCGTAAACGCGGTGTTCCTCCTCATCCAGCACATACAGAGCCGGACTGAGGTTCCCGCCGCCGATCATCTGGAAACGGAACAAACTTCCTGAAAAAGTCAGGCTGCGGTTGTTCCGGATCTCCAGGCTCTTCGTCCCCTCCGGCAGGATTTTCTTCAGCCGGTCAAGCACCGGATACGCGGCAATGATCTCAATCCCGGCATTCTCCTGCAGAGCACGTAAAACTGCTCTTCTGCTGTTCTCCTCTGTAAACACGACCAGATGGTCAATCCGGTCAAAGGAAACCGTCCGGCAAATCTGCTCCATCCATTGTTCCACACAGTCATCCGGCACGGTGCCAATCAGCTGGTACCTCTCCTGCGTCTGAACCAGATACGAGCTAAATGTCAGTCCGTTTCCCGCATACGACTGATTCCGGAACACGCGGAGCCCGCTTCTCTTCACTCCAACATTCCGGACGTCATGGCTTTTGTCCATATTCTCACCTCTCCGTTCATTCATTCCTGTGATATTTTTTAGTAATTGTGGAGTTTTTTCAATGAAAATTATAATAAATGCACAGCAAAAGTACAATTCGATTTCCATAGAGGTCATTCCTGTTTGGAATAATTGACGAAATATCGCCTGGTGCGGCTTTAGCTGAAAAATCCCTCGCCGGGTGGCATCCCACGCTTCGCATGGGATAGGCCCTCGCCGGGTGGCATCCCACGCTTCGCATGGGATAGGCCCTCGCCGGGTTTTGCACATTAAAAAAACTGCCCTCAGGCAGCTCTTACCGCAGAATCAAACTGCAAACAGATTATTTCACAGAAGATAACTGTTCAGTACCTTCACAGTTACGAGGGAAAAGCCCATTTAAAATCGCTTCGCGATGGGGCTTTCCCCCACATAATATACGTTTTCATACGTACTTCGCAGCAAGTGCGAAGTGCTGTCCTGAATAGTTATCACAGAAGGTAATAAAAACCGCTGATCCCATCATGGCAATCAGCGGTTTTTTCATCATCAGAACCCTGCTTTTTTCTTTGTCTCCTTCCGAATGCTCAGGAAACTGTAGATAAACGCCAGCACTTCTGAGGTCCACATCGCGTACCAGGTATAGGAGATTCCGAGGAAGTTTGTGAACACCCATACAAGCGGCACAAGCACCACCAGCTGACGGATCGCGCCGCCGATCATGTTGATCACGCCATTGCCAAGGCCAGAGCCGAAGTAGCCGAAAATGATGGTCATCGTGGCAAAGACAAAGGTCACGGAAATAATCCGCAGTGCCGGTACGCCGATCGCGAGCATCTCTTCACTTGCCGCGAAGAGGCCAAGCAGCTGCTTCGGGAATGCCAGGAAAATCACCGTGCCGATCAGCGCCATCACGATACCGGCCGGAACAACGCATTTCCACGCCTGTCTGATCCGGTCTTTATTACCGGAACCAAAGTTGAACCCAACAATCGGGATCGTCGCCTGGCCAAGTCCGTTCATCGGCATCATCAGGAAGTTCTGCAGCTTGTAGTAGACACCGAAGAACGCTACTGCTGTTGTGGACACAGACATCAGAACCGCATTTACAGCAAAGGTCATCACGCTGCCGATCGCCTGCATGACGATGGTCGGCATGCCGACGCGATAAATCGCCTTCACATCGTCCAGGTTGAAATGATAACCTTTGAAATGTACGTGGATCACCGGGTTCTTCGTCTTATTCAGCACCAGGGCCACCACCGCGCCTGTACACTGTCCGATAACGGTCGCAATCGCAGCGCCGCGAATGCCCATTTCCGGGCAGCCAAGCAGGCCGAAGATCATGATCGGATCCAGGATAATATTGATGACCGCGCCCGAGATCAATGAAACCATGCTCAGGATCGTGTCGCCGACCGCCTGTAAAAGCCGCTGTCCGTAGGTCTGAATAAACGTACCATAGCAGAAGATCACGCAGACCTGCATGTACTGAATGCAAAGCTCTCGAAGCTCCGGATCACTGGTCATCAGCGACGCGATCGGCTTTGAGAAAAAGATCCCGACCAGAGAGAAAATCAGGGCTGACGCAATGTTCAGAATCAGGCCTGTGGTAGCCGCCCGGCAGGCATCCTCCTCCTTCTTCGCACCGACATATCTGGACAACAGAGAATTCAATCCGACATTGGTACCGACACCGACAGCGATCATCAGGAACTGCACCGCATACACGAGCGAGGTGGCGGTCAGCGCCTGCTCCGAATATCTCGATACAAAAATGCTGTCCACAATATTATAAAGAGACTGCACCAGCAAAGACAGCATCAACGGTACAGACATCGTCAAAAGCAGCGTATTCATCGGCATGACTGCCATTTTATTCTGTGAGCCGCCCGCGCCATGCGCATTATTTCCACCCACGTTCTGTCCGCCAGCCGCATCCTTTCCTGCACCTGCGGATGCGTTTTGTCCTGCCTGTTTCGTTTTACTCTTTCCCATTTTCTTCCACTCCTTTTAAATTTTGATAAATGCGGGAAAGCACGCGCATGAACTGCTCCTGCGCCTCTTCTGATATTCCCGCGAATGCCAACTCATCCAGCTGCTTCATATACACATCCATTTTTTCTCCCAGTTCGGTGCCCTTCGATGTAAGAAACAGCTTCTTCTTCCGCCGGTCGTCCTCTTCCCGTTCGACACGGATCAGGCCGTCGCGTTCCATCCGTTCGATCAGGCCGGAAACTGTGGATTTATCCAGATCCCAGGCTTCGCAGACCTCAGTCTGCGAACAGCCGTCATTCGTCGCCAGATACTCGAGAATGTGCGGCTGACCCCGCAGCAATCCGATGTCTCTGGCCTTGTGCAAAATATATTTGCTGAACTGCCCTTTTGTCAGGGCAATCCGGACATGCAGGCTGTCCATTCCCTCTCTCCTTTCCCGTCTGGAATTCCGCATGGTCTTCCGGTTGGAATTCCATTTGATTTTTGTTTGGTTTACGTTTCATTCCCTGTACGGTTTCGCATATAATTGGTTTGTATGCGAACCGTTCGCTTGCCAACTATTATACGCGCATAATTCTTTTTGTCAACTGGCAATTTTCAATTATCTCCGAGTTTTTCTACCACACGGCAGATCCGCAGCAGGGCCTCTGCGTCTTCTGTTCCCAGAAGGTCTATGAGCCGGGCGGTCTCTTCCCGTTTTTTCTTTCGCCGCTGCTCCACACGCTCCCTTCCCAGGTCGGTCAGCTTCACGCTCACACGCCTGCGGTCGCACGCCGCCGTCTCTCTGACGATGAGCCCGTCTTCTTCCAGTTCATTTAGTACCGCCGTTACGCGCGGGGTAGTGACATGCATATAATCGCGCAAATCCCCAGGGGAAGCCTGCCCCTGGTGCTCGTACAGATAATTGAGGACCATCCCCCGCCCGGAATCGGATTCTCCGAAGCGATTTCTTTTCCGGCTCACACGCATTTTCCAGATTGCATTCGTAACTTCTTCAATCAGCTGTTCTCTGTCCATCTGTCTCTCCTTCTGCCTTTCGTCATAACGCTTTCCGGTTATTCCCCAGTCGCTTTGGGTCACTTTTCCATTACTCTTTGTTCGCTCCCCTGACACTTTTCGAGCAATTTCGGTCATTTGACCGGAACATACTTCATCAGAAGCTCTTCCAGTTCATCGTTCGAAATCGGTGTCGGCACGGAAAATCCGGTATTTTCCTCAATCACCCGCGCAAGAGAACGGTATTCGTCCGCCTGCGCGGACTCCGGCACATATTCGATGACTGTTTTACGCTGAAGCTCTGCGTGCTGCACCAGATTATCGCGGGGAATAAAATAAATCATCTGCGTATTAATTTTCTCCGCAAATGCGGCCACAAGCTCTCTCTCCTGATCCACCATACGGGAATTACAGATGAGTCCGCCAAGCTTTGTCCTGCCGGTTTCTGCGTAGCGGCGTATCCCTTTGCAGATATTGTTCGCCGCATACAGACTCATCATCTCACCCGAACAGACAATATAGATTTCTTTCGCCTTTCCTTCCCGGATCGGCATGGCAAAACCGCCGCATACAACATCGCCCAGAACATCATACAGGACATAATCCAGATCCGATGTATAGGCGCCCAGGTTCTCCAGCAGGTTGATGGCTGTGACGATCCCGCGCCCTGCGCAGCCGACTCCCGGCTCCGGGCCGCCGGATTCCACAGCTTTAATCCCCTGAAAACCTGTGTAGAGGAAATCTCCCAGCTCCACTTCATCCTCGTCCTTTTCCCGCATCGTATCCAGCACGGTCCGGCGCGCATGACCGCCCAGAATCAGTCTCGTGGAATCCGCTTTGGGATCGCAGCCCACGATCATCAGTTTTTTCTTATTTTCCGCCAGAGCGGCCGCCAGATTCTGTGATGTGGTAGATTTGCCGATGCCGCCCTTTCCATAAATAGCAATCTGTCTCATAGATTCATTCATCCTTTCTACATTTCGAATGGTGCCGGAAGCGTACAATCCTTTCGGATTCTTGAATGGCAATGCGGAAGCTTACAGCTCTTCCTGATCCAGCCAGGCATCCAGTGCACCGCCCATCATGTTAAACGCTTCCATTGATTCTGCCGGAAACATACTGCCTGTATTGGGGAGCTGCACCCAACGCACTTCTTTTTTCACCAGCGGCCGCAAGTCTCCATCGGCACATATGATGCGGACAGACGCTGCATTGGCCTGCCTGACAAAGTCATCCTCTCCGGTCAGCTTCTGATCACCAGTCTCCATACAGGACCTGTCCATATCATAAAAACTGAGCACCCGGATCTTTGTTTTTCCGCGGCGAAGTAATTCCCGGCGGATCGCGTTGGCCGTAAACTGCTCCCCAACGATCAGAATTTCCGGCTCTGTATCCACATCATTTTCTTTTCTCTGATCTTCATTCGGGCTCGCGGCAGACTCAATCAAATCGACATCTATCCTTTGTTTCTCTCCCGAATATTCCGTGTCAGTCACTGGAACGGCTTCTTTTAACCTGATCTTCAGTGTCGCCGTAAAGTCCGCACCGAACGGCGCTCCTGCCAGATAGGGGATCCCATATTCGCTCTCCATATACCTGGCCAGGCGCAGACCGGATTCGTTTACTACCAGGTTCAGCGCCGCGGCAGATGCCAGCTTCAGATTTTCTGTCGTCTCCTTCCATCCCCAGCGGGAGAGAATCTGAAATCCTTCCTGCTTCAAAAGTGCCTCCAGATCGGCAAACGATTCCTTTGCCCAGTCAATCGTATTGGCGCCAAGAATATTCAGGGATCCCGGAATCGTCGGTCGCGGTGTCAGCAAAAGACGTCCCATTGCTTCCAGCGTGCAGCTGATCCCATACAGATAATCCTTTTCACCGTCAATCTTCACCGACGCCGCGGGAAGGCCGCTCTGCACAGAAGCGCCGCCTCTCTCCGTTCGCAGGCTGGCCGGTTCGTCCATGGATGTTCGCTGCACGAAGGTAGAACCTTCCGTAATCTTCTCTGCCGCGTATTCCAGATCTGATCCAATCATGGACGCAGATGGACCATAAGCAAGCAGGGCGAAATTCGGGGAAAGCTGCTTCACACCCTTATCAAACGCAAGCATCACCTTCTTTTCCGTACCCGTAATAATATCCTCATTGCGTATGTCCGAATGAATAACACGCATTCCTGGCATAAGCCTTCCAAAGCCGCCCCGACCGCCTCCATGTCCATGGCGGCCTTCCATTCCTGGCCGTCCATGGTGGCCTTCCATTCCCGGCCGTCCATGCCCGCCGCGCCCAAACATAAGCGGCTTATAGGTGCTCGAATCATCGATCAGTCCCAGTCCTTCTGTCTCATTCACGACTGCCTCAAATCCCATCAGATCCGAAAGGCAGGGCGGCAGCACTTTCCACAATCGCTTCATATTATCAATGTCTCCTTTTCTTTTGTTTCATCGAATCCGCCTGTTAAACCAAACCGGCCGCAAAACTGCGCCTCGTTTTCCCAAAACACGCTGCTATTCATGATCTCCAAACTCCAGATGTGCGTCCTCAAATACAGTAAGGTCAATGCCATATTCCTGTTTTACCCGCTCTTTCAACAGTTCACTGTCTGTTGAGAGAATGACCCACTGGCAGCCGCAGGCAATGACAAACCGCTTCTCCCCATGTTCCCTGGAAAGCTCAGCGAGCGCTTCAACGATCTGGTTCAGATAGCGTCCGCTGGAAAAATCGCTCATCGACGGGCAAAGCAGTGCCGCCCGTCCTTCACGCATCAGCACACCGATTCTCCGATATGGCTTATGGCGCAGGCAATTCACAGAACCCACAAAAAGCAGCATTCCCTTCTCCGCCAGTTCCTCAAGTAAAAGGTCTCCTTTTCCTCCGTGATGAGGCATACGCCCCTCGTCCATGTTTCTGTTCTTTTCTCTGTTCATTCAGTTCCTCCGTACATGATGATTATAGAAAGCCAATATCAATTATTTAATTCACATGAGTTAATCATATTCATTAATTATCTGTTTGTCAAGTAAAAAAAGCCCGCAGCCCCTCTTCTGTCAGAACAAGAGCTGCAGGTCATCTATCTTCTCTGCACCAAAACGCTGTTATACCATTATTCCTCCGCGAGCAGTGCGCTCTCCAGATCCGCAAGCATCGTATCAAGTGCGGTAATCCCGCCTTCTGCGGTGTACCACACAGCCGGATGCTCCAGATACACGATATTGCCATTCTGGTATGCGTCCGTCTGCATCACCAGCTCATTTTCCATGATCTCCTGCGCCAGCTGCGCACCCTCTGTCTGAATCGCCGCGTCGCGGTCCATCACAAATATATAATCCGGGTTCTGTTCCAGAACCGTCTCAAACGACGACTCATTGCCATGTGTGGAGGTCGAGTCCGCCGCAGTCAGATTCTCAAAACCGATCTCCACGCCAATGATGGAGCAGCGGCCATCGTTTCCAAGCAGATTGAAGCTGCCGCTGGTGCACATACCGACAAGAGCTGTCTTGCCCGCCGCTGCTTCCTGGAGCGCTGCGATCCGGTCGTCAAAGGCTGCCATTTTTTCATCTATCTGATCCTCGAGTCCAAAGATGGAAGCGATGGTCGTCGCATTCTTACGAACGCTTTCTACCAGGCCGATCTCACTGTCCGTCGCCAGATACACGACCGGCGCAATCTCGCTCAGGTCGTCATAAATCGAGCTCAGACGGCCGCCGATAAAAATAATATCCGGCTCACATTCCATGACTGCTTCCAGATCCGCCTCTTTAATATTACCAAGGTTCAGAATATTTTCATCCTCCGAGTAGGAAGAGAGGTAATCAATCGAAGTGCTGGCGGTGCCCACCACCCGGTCGCCCAGGCCAAGGTTATCCAGAATGTCCAGGGAAGCCAGATCCAGGATCGCGATACGTTCCGGATCATACGGAACCTCCACCTCTGCCTCTTCGCCATCCGCGTTCAATGCGGTGATGGTGATCGTTTCCGTTTCTTCCGCGCAGCAGGTTGCACTGATTGTCATTGCCGCGACAAGCGCAGCGAAAATAAGTCTTTTCATTTACATAATCTCCTTTTTTGAAAGTACTGAAACAATAGAATGATGTGTAACCAGGAAACCTTTCCTGCTTTTTCAATAATAAATCGACAGCGGTTTCCCTTCAATCTCCATAATCTCAAAGTCTACATTATAAATGCGCGCCAGGGTCTCCTTTGTCATCACCTCCCTCACGGTACCGAATTTTTCAATTTTCCCGTCCTTGAACGCACAGATGTAGTCTGAGTAAAATGCCGCATAATTGATTTCATGCAGCACTAAAATCACCGTCTTCCCAAGCTCATCGCAGAGGCGACGGACAATTTTCATCATATTGGTGGCATGGTAAATATCCAGATTATTTGTCGGTTCATCCAGCAGGATGTACTCCGTATCCTGAGCAATCACCATCGCAATATAAGCCCTCTGACGCTGCCCGCCCGAAAGCTCGTCGATAAACCGATCCTCAAATTCTTCCAGTTCCATATAAGCGATCGCCCGGCTGATGATTTCCTCATCCTCCTTCGTCGTATGATTTCCGGAATAAGGAAAACGCCCAAAGGTCACCAGCTCCCGAACTGTCAGCTTCATCTGAATGTTATTCGTCTGAGTAAGAATCGCCAGGCGCTTTGCCAGATCGCGGCTTTTCCACTGCGTAATATCCTTCCCTTCAAAATCCACCTCGCCGCCATCCCGCGCAATCAGCCGGGACAGGATATTTAATACGGTCGATTTGCCGGCGCCGTTCGGCCCGATCATAGAGATGACCGCCTGCTTCGGAATCTCAAAGCTGACGCCATCGACTACTGTTTTTCCGTCATATTGCTTCGTCAGTTTTTTTTGCAAACATTATCTGCTCCCTTCTTTTTTGCGCACGGCTGCGAAACGAAATTAGTGTCTATGTGCTCACCTTCTCGAGTTCTTCAAGATCAGATAAAGGAAATAAATTCCGCCCCACAGAGTAATAAACACGCTGACCGGCACGGAGTATACGAATACCCGCTCCACAACCAGCTGTCCCGCGACCAGCACCAGCATGCCAAACAGGGTGGAACCGATGATCAGTTCCGAATGGCGGTAGGTCTTCAAAAGCTGCCGCGACAGGTTCGCAATAATCAATCCGAGAAAAGAAATCGGCCCGACCATTGCCGTCGCCACTGCGATGTAAAGCGTCACGCACAGCAGAAGCCTGCGGATACATCTGTCATAATCAACACCAAGATTGATCGCCTGATTTTTCCCAAGCGTAATCACATCCAGCAAGGCCAGATCCTTTCGGAAAAGAAATGCCAGAGCTGCAAGTACAAGCACAGAAAAAACAATAATCTCGGTATTGATATTGTTAAAGCTCGCGACCAGCGTTGCCAGCAGGGTGTCATACTCATTCGGATCCATGACACGCGTCAGCGTGGACTGAATACTGGAGAAAAAAGAACTCAGCACCGTGCCGACCAGCAGGACATAAAGAACATTGTGTCCGGTCTTTTTAAACAGATAGCTGTAAATAATCGTCGCCGTAATTCCCATCAGCACCAGGTCAATGCCAAACGCCAGATTCGATTTCGTCATGATAAAGCTGGTTGTACCAAAGACAAAAACCACCGCCGTATGAATCAATGTATACAGCGAATTCATTCCCAGCAGACACGGTGTCACAATCGTGTTGTTGATAATCGACTGAAACACGATCGACGCGCTGCCAATGGCAAATGCAGTAATCAGCATCGCGGCCAGCTTTGGCGTGCGAATTTTCATAGAGTAGTGAAACAGCTTCGGATTGGCAAATTTCACACCAATCGTCATGTAAAGAATCGCCGCCAGAATGACAAGTATGCCCAGGATGGCCAGCTTCCGGAGGTTCGAAACATTCCCTTTCATTTCTCAGCTCCTCCTTCCTCTGCCTTTTTCTGCACGTCAAAATGTTTTCTGAGAACTTCCCCGACATTGACCGCTTTCCGCCCATGCCTCAGGCGGTACATCAAAAGCCCGATAAACAGAATGCTGCCGAGAATACCGATGATCAGTTCGATCGGCAGCTCATAGGGTGCAATCACCACCCGTCCGATCATATCGCATACCAGCACGAAGATCGCCCCAAAAAGCGCAATATCCGGCAGAGTCCCCCGAATTTTATCGCCCTTGAACATTGCCACCAGGTTCGGCACAATCAGGCCGATATAAGAGATAGAACCAACCACTACCACCACGCTCGCCGTGATCAGCGCGGCAATAGTCAGTCCGCCAAACAGCACCAGATTGTAGTGGACTCCCAGGTTATTGGAAAAATCCTTTCCCATACCGACAATGTTAAAATGATTCGCGAATATGAAAGCCAGAATCAGCATCGGCACCACCAGATACACCAGCTCATAGCGCCCGCGGATAATCATCGAAAAATGCCCGACCGTCCAGGTGGAAAGTGCCTGCGTCATCTCATAGCGATAGGCGAAATAATTTGTAATCCCCGTAATCACGTTGCCAAACATAATGCCCACCAGCGGCACCATCACTACGTCCTTAAACTGAATCCGCTGGATAAACCAGACAAAAATCCAGGTGCCAAGAATCGCGGTCGTAAACGAGAACAGCGCCCGGCTCCAGATTGTCGAATTCGGCATAAACAACAGGGCCAGTAAAATCCCCAGCTCCGCAGAGGAGATCGTCGCGCCGGTTGTCGGCGAGACAAACTTATTCATGCAAAGCTGCTGCATAATCAGCCCAGCCACACTCATGCCCATACCCGTACATAAAATTGCCAGCAGCCTCGGCAGTCTCGACGCCATAAAAATCAGCCACTGCCCGGAATCCCCCGCGGCCAGACCTGCCAGATTCACATCAATCACGCCGACAAAGAGCGAGAAAAAAGAAAGTAAAATCAGTGCCAGTCCAAGCAGCACTGTACTCCGGTGTTCTTTCAAAAATCCCTGTTTCATGTAAACCTCCGAAAAAGAACAGCAGGCTGTTCTGAATGGTTAAAAACAGCAGCACTGCGCATAAATAAAAATGAATGCGCCTTGGCGCATTCTCGCGCCGAGCGCGGTCGCTTCAGCGACATAATTCTTTTCGCGCGAGTGCGCATCCTCGCGGAGCGTTTTTACTTTATAGGAACGAATTTTCCTATAAAGCAAAAAAACATCCACTATAGAGTATAGTGGACTGCTATCCGGTAAGTTCCGCAAATCTTTTATTAGTTATGTCTAATTTTTGTTAGGATGATAACACACGTTGACAAAGAATGCAAGCATTATTTTCATGTTTGTGTAATTACGCTTGCCTATATGGAAATACTATTCACATATCCAACACAAAATGGACATTCTTTTGTCACAAATAAGATGATAGAATGCAACGGCAGTTTAAGCACTGCCAAAATATTTTTCGGGAGGCATTCCTATCATGACATGCAGTATTAAAAGAAATCTGTCGTCTTTCCTTTCCCTGACGCTTGCCTTTGCGCTTGCCGCAGGCTGCGGAGTAACCGCAGGGGCCGAAGAAAGTGAAGAAACATCAGCTGCGGCTGCCGCAGAGGAAGTCCTGTCTGAAACCAGTACAGATTCATCTGGCGTTGCCAGCTATTATCTCGTAACAAATATGTACGGCGATGGACAAAAACCCTGGTATCTTGTGATTGAATACAACACAGAGCTTGACCCGTCAGGTGTCTCAGCGGATGATTTTGAAGTGAACAATTATGAGATTGAAGCCGTTTATACAAATTCAGAGGCTGCTCTTCCTGACAGCAGTACAGCCGGGAATTATGTACTGATCGAACTCTCCACCGACTATACTACCACAAACTACGGCGGGAGCGGCTCCGGCAGCAGCGGATCTGACGCGGACAGTTCCTTCGGGAACGGCTCTTTGGGGGATGATGCACCTGAAGATGGCTCTGAGGGCGGGCGTTCCATGGGCGAAGATTCCTTCGGAGGTGGTTCTTTCGGAGATGATTCTTTCGGTGATGATTCTTTTGGAGATGATTCTTTCGGTGATGGTTCTGCGGAAGACAGGGAGAATTCCGGTAATAGTGGAAACACTGAATTTCTCAGCTATGAAGAAAACGAAACAGAATCCAGTGTTCCGGATGGCCTGAACGATTCCGGCTTCGGCAATCGCGGCGACCGCTCGGATATGGGCAACTCTGGTATGGAGGACTTTGATACAGGCGGCTTTGGTACAGGCGGCTCGGATACAGGTGACTCTGACACAGGCGACTTCGATGCATCCGATAAGGCTGACCGCTCCGCACAGGGCGGCAACAGCAGCAGAGGCTCCATGTTCTCCTCACAGTCTGCGCTCAGCAACCAGCTGACTGTGACGTTCCGGCAGACCGGCAGCATCTCCTGCTCTGACGGCACGACTCTGGATGCGTGGACAGAAAGCTGTACCACAGATTATGAAAACAACGTAAATCTTCTGGTCGAAAATTTTTCCCGGTATACATTTACGCTTTCGGACGGCACTTCCCTGATGTACAGCCTGTATCTGCCGGATGATTACTCCGAAGATACAGAATATCCTCTCGTTCTGTTTATGCCGGACGCTACCGGGGAAGGCAGCGATGAATACCTCGCCCTGACGGAAAGTCTGGGCGGCGTGATCTGGACGACCGAAGAATGGCAGAGCGAGCATGAAACTATTGTGCTTGTCCCGCAGTATGAATCTTCCAACACGGAAGATCCGGCGTATACCATGGAGCTGGTCACTGAAATCGTCAGCCAATACAGTGTAGACACGTCCAGAGAATATCTGGTCGGACAGTCTTCCGGAACCATCCGCTCCATCAAACTGCTCATTGATTACCCGGATGAATTTGCGGGCGCGCTTCTGGTCGCCGGCCAGACCGATTCGGCCTACACCGATTTAATCTCGCAGCTGTCCACGCAGAACATCTGGATGATCTGCTCCGAAGGCGATGCGAGAGCTTATCCTGGCATGACCGAGATCACCGAAGCCGTGGAAGCAGAAGGAACCGAAGTGACCATTGCCCAGTGGGCAGCTACTCTGACTGACGAAGAGCAGGAACAGCTGGCAGCCGAACAGGCTTCGGCAGGGACTACGATCAACTGGACCATTTTCGACGCGAATACCGTAATGAGAGAGGATGTAACCTCCACGGACGCTACAGAGCACATGAACACCTGGCGCGTGGCATATGACCTGGATACGGTAAGAGAATGGCTGTTTGAACAGACACTATAAGAACAGACACTGTAAGAACAGAATCACAAACAGAAACGTGAACCGCCAGACGCAAGCGATTATCAGGCCGGATATATAAATATCCGGCCTGTTCTGCTTTTTATCCCTGCGTCAGTCATTTTATATCCTGCGCAGCAGCGCCCAGATTCCCATCATGATTTCACTCGGGATATATTTTGCAGCGATGCGGTGAACCGTACAGACCAGTCCGGGCGTGGACACAGGCAGCCCCAATTCTGCGTCAATCAGAGCATGACGAACGACATTCTTTTCATGGGACGCAAGCGGGAAATGCCGGATATAGGTGCTGTTTTCTGTATTTTGTGCTGTACCGATAAATTCCGTATCCTTCACCCAGTAAGGGCAGACTGCTGTCACATGAATACCCGCTCCAAACAATTCCACGCGGAGGGCACGACTGTAACGGTAAAGGAAAGCCTTGGACGCAGAATAAACGTTCAGATATGGAAAAGGCTGGAAGCCTGCGGTTGAGCAGATTTCCAGCACATTTGCTCCCCTGCTCATAAAGGGAAGCACCAGCTGTGTCATATTTACTGCCGCACGGCAGTTCAGGTCTATCATATTGTCGCAATCTTCTATGGAAATATCTTTCCATGAGCCGATCTTTCCGAATCCAGCCGCATTAATGAAATAGCGCACATCTGGCTGTTCCTCTTCCAACAGGGTACGGATTGTCTGATACGATTTCTTTTGTGTCAGGTCAAGCGGAATCACCCGCAGAGCCGTGCTGACCTGACTGCGCAGTTTGGCCAGCCGTTCTTCTCTGCGGGCGATAACCCACATTTCATCCAGAATATCATTCGATTTTTCTTTTGGATTTTCATTCAGATTTTCCGTTCCTGCACTTTTCTCACGAAACATCACCATTTTTTTATCCAGCTGCCTGACAAATTCTCTCCCCAGGCCGCTCGACGCCCCTGTAATTATCGCGATTCTCTTTTTTACCATTCAGGAAACCTTTCTGCCCGGTTCTTCCGGGCTGTGGTTCATGATCAGCATCTGCAGCCGGTTCTCCACATTCGCATAGCTGGTGTCGGGATCAAGGTCGAGCGGCAGGATTGAAATGTCCGGATATTCCTCTTTCAATCGCTTGATGACTCCGCGCCCGCAGACGTGGTTCGGCAGACAGCCGAAGGGCTGCAGGATGATAAACGACTTTACTCCTTCTTTCGCGTTGTGCGCGATCTCCGCCGCCATCAGCCAGCCCTCCCCGCAGCTTAAGGTCTCGGGGATGATGTCGCTGACTTCCCTGTATAGTTCTTTTGGCTTTTTTTCGTATTCATACAACTCATGGCGGACGGCAACCTTTTCCAGCTGCTTCTGAACATAGTCAAACAGCCCCTCTACCAGCTGCGGCCAGGGAGGAATGCTGACATGGTAGTCTTTGATCTCGCATTCGGTAGCACGGAAATCCTTCCGCAGCTGGTCAGTAATCCTGGGGAATGCCGTCTCCATGCCGTTGGCTTCCAGATACCGTTCAATATTGAAGTTGGAGCCGGGATGATAGGTCACCAGCAGTTCTCCGGTGACAAACACCTTCGGTTTCAAATGACTCCGGTCATAGGGGATCTTCCCCATCCGGTCAATACAGGTCTCAAAAACCTTTCTGGCGTTTTTCACGCCTTTGCGAATGCCTTCGGCCAACTGATTCACGCAGTCATTGTAAACCTCGTCCGTCTCCCCGGGATGCAGTTCGTAAGGACGGATTTTCCGGCAAATATCCGTGAGAATATCCAGCATCATAAAGGTCCATACCGCTTCCCAGATGGCGGAAATTCCAAGAATCATTACACCCGGGTGCATATCCTTCGTGTCATTGGCATCGGTGGTCACAATAGGAACATCTGTAAAACCGGCCCGGTCCAGGCCTTTCCGCAGAAGTCCCGCATAATGCGACATCCGGCAGTCACACTGGAATTTTACCATGGCCACGGCCACTTCATCCTGCCGGTAGTTTCCCCTCTGCAATTCACTGATCAGTTCTCCGATCACCATCTGACACGGAAAACAGATATCATTATGGACATACTTCTTTCCCAGGGCAATCTGCTCCGGTCCGCCGATGGGAAGCGTTTTCACGGTGTAGTTTTCCTTTTCCATAATGGCAGACAACAGAACAGATACCTCTTTGGAGATATTCGGCACCAGGATCGTGCGCCGTTTTCGGTCTTCTTTGCGGAATTTCGCGGGACTCGGCTCTGATAGTTTTCCCTGAAAAGTGCCGGCCATACGTGCAGCGTTTTCTACATGTCCGACACAGCTTTCCGCCGTCCGTGACGAAACAGAAAGCGTTTCCGTACGTTCCATGCATTCCCGGACGCACTCATTCCTGCGCCTGATCGCAATCGTTTCCAGAAACGACTGAATGCGAATGCCAAGTGAGCCGGTGGCGTCGCTTTCGTCCACCTTGAGGATCAGCGGAGATTTGTTGCCGCACTCTGCCAGAATCCGGGTTATCTCATCGGACAGGATGGCATCATGTCCGCAGCCAAAGCTGACGATCTGCACATACTCCAGCGCCGGGTCTTTTGCCGCAACCATCGCACCCTCCAGCATCCGCGTGTGAAAGTCATTGGTAATCTCGATTCTGGTATTTTTCAGATCCTGCTTACTAAGGTCGGGCAGACTGTCCACCGTCAGCACCGAAACACCACGCTCGGTGAAGCGTCTGGACAGGTCGTGACAGATAAAAGGATCGGTGTGATAGGGACGTCCGGCCAATACGACCGCATACGTGCCGGATTCATGCGCCTGTCGGATGATCTCACTGCCCCGCCGCACCAGCGTTTCCCGGAAAGAGAGCAGCGCCTGCTCCCCGTCCGCAAAGGCCGACGCCGCTTCCGCTTTCGTCACACCCAGCGTCTCTACTGCATAACTGCAGATCTGCTTTTTCCGGTCTTTCTCCTCAAACCAGTGAAACACCGGCGTATCAAATACGACTTTTCCCTCTTTCTCCGGATTCTGCGAATTGCGCACGACCATCGGGTATCCCTGAAGGACAGAACAAACATAAGGACTGAGCTTGTCCACTCCCTCCGGAGGCATGTGCATCACATAAGGGAAAAAGATACGGTCGACGCCCATCCCGGCCAGATTCATAACATGCCCATGCACCAGCTTGGCGGGAAAACAGACCGTATCCGACGCTACATATTGCAGCCCCTGCTCATAAAGCTTCCGCGAGCTTTTGTGGGAAAACTTCGTCTGATACCCCAACGCCCGGAAAAAGGTACTCCAGAACGGCATACTGTCCCAGAATTCCAGCACCCTGGGCAGACCGACCACCTCTCCTTTATCCGGAGCTGCCTGATGGTACGGATAGTCTGCAAAAAGCAGGTTTTCGCGCTCTCTGAACAGATCAGCAGGTCTCTCTGTTTGTTTTTCTGTCGGCTTCTCTGTTGATTTCTCTGGCGCTGCCTTGTGTTCCTTCGTGGATTTCATATAATCTGCTTTACTCTGTTGTCCACATCCTGCGGTCACATCTTTTTCTTCAACCCCCGCCCCTTTCTCGCACCGGTTGCCGGATACCCAGGTTTTCCCGGTGGAAAAAGTGACGATCGTGCGATTGCACCGGTTTCCGCATCCGGTGCATTGTACGCCGCTGCGCGTCTCATAGGAAAACTTCTCAAGAGCGTCAAATCCTATAAAAGAGGATTCTTTTCCGTCCGGATAACCCGCTTCTGTTATCTGACGTTTCACTTCCAGAGCCGCACCGATGGCTCCCATCTCTCCCGGATAAGGAGCCAGCTTTACTTCAGCGCCGAGGTATTCCTCCAGAGCGCGCAACACCGCCTGATTGCGGAACGTACCGCCCTGCACGACCACATGATTCCCCAACTGACCTGTATCAGAAATACGAATGACTTTCGTAAAAACATTCTCGATCACAGAGCGGCAGAGTCCGGCCATAATATCGTCCGGGCCTTTCCCGTTTCGCTGTTCCGTAATGATCGTACTGTTCATGAACACCGTGCAGCGGCTGCCAGGCTTTGCCGGAGATTCGGAGCGAAAGGCTGCTTCCGCAATCCTGTCCACCGGTATCTGCAGACCGGAGGCAAAATTCTCCAGAAAAGAGCCGCACCCGGACGAGCAGGCCTCATTCAGCATGATGTTCGTGATAATGCCATCCTCCAGCCAGATTGCCTTCATGTCCTGACCGCCGATGTCCAGCAAAAATGTGGTATCCGGATAGTAATGGGTACACCCTACGGCATGCGCCACTGTCTCGACCGTATGATAGTCCGCGCCAAATGCCCGCGCCAGCAGGTTTTCTCCATAGCCTGTCGTGCCAAGCCCCAGAATATGCAGCCTGATGCCCTGCGCATCATATTTTCGCTTCATTTCAAGCAGACCGTCCCGTACTACCAGCAGGGCTTCCCCTTTATTGGGTGCATAAAAGCGGTCAACCACCCGGCCTTCCTCATCCAGCAAAACAAACTTTGATGTGGTACTGCCGGAGTCAATGCCAAGCCAGACCCGCAGCTCCCCATCCACCGGTTTCGGGCTGCATAGCGCCTGCAGTTCCCTGGCATGTCGTTCCTGAAACCGCTGTTTTTCTTCCGGCGAGCAAAAGAAAGGCTTTGTCTTGTCCTCCATCTCCTGAGAAGATTTTTCCGGAGCGGCAAGTCTCCTGGCCAGTTCACGTAAAGTGACTGTATCCGCTTCTTCCTCAGCCTCCGGAAAGATCTGATCAATGGCGATAGCCGTCCCATAGGCTACAATCGTTTCCGGGTGCTCCGGCCGCACAATATTCTCATCTTTCAAACTCAGTCTCTCTGCAAAGGTCTTGATCAATGTCGGATTGAACGTCAGCGGTCCTCCTTCGAAAATAATAGGCGGCGCCAGCTCAAGACCCTGTGCCAGACCGCCAATGGTCTGTTTTGCGATGGCGTGAAACGTGGAAAGTGCAATATCCTCTTTCTTTGCCCCGGAGAGCAGCAGAGGCTGGATATCTGTCTTTGCGAACACGCCGCAGCGGCCGGAGATATCATAGACGGTCTGACCCTGCGACGCCAGAGCCTCAAACTGCTCCGTCTCCACATTCAGAAGCGCCGCCACCTCATCAATAAAAGCGCCGGTACCGCCGGCACAGCTTCCATTCATCCGCATGTCAGAGGTCTGCAGCTGCTCTTTTTGTTTATCATAATGAAAAAACACAACCTTCGCGTCCTGGCCGCCAAGTTCAACAGCCGTTTTTACCTGTGGGTACAACGCCCGGACCGCTGCCGAGTTGGCCACCACTTCCTGTATGTAATGAACGCCCAGCTTTTGGGCAATCGTCCGGCCTCCGGAGCCGCAGACCGCCGCCCGGAACCGCTGATCCGGATATTGCACCTCCGCCTCCGCAAGCAGATTGCCAACCGTCTCTTTCTGTCTGGCGTTATGCCGCACATATCTTGCGTACAGCATCTCCTGCGTCCTGGCATCCGTGATCACCACTTTTACAGTTGTGGAACCTACGTCGATTCCGATTCGGAGTTCTCTGTCTGTACTTTCCACTTAATGACTTCCTCTCTTCTTTTGTTATAGGCGTGTTATAACGTATGTTTTCTTTTATGTCAAGCCGGAACCAGACAGCCGCCTTTCCGAAAAAAGGCGCAATCGTCTCCGGAATAGAAAAGCAGCCTTAATGGCTGCTCATACAGACACCCGTTCTCGATCTTCAGGCGGAATCCATCCTGCAATATCCTCCGTTCTGAAATCGTAGGTAAGCGTTTCTCCATAGGCCTGCTCATAGGCAGCCACTTTCTGCCGATAATCCTGCCGCATCATTTCCCGACTGTTCTCTCTGGCGTTTTTGGCCGGATCCGGGTATATGGGTTCGAGGATATGCATCACATACCGGGTTTTGTGAAATTCTTCATTTTCTTTGTCCTGCAGATCCCGGATCTCCACAAAGCAGGAAATGACAGGGACATGGTTGACCGCTGCATAATAATATGCGCCGCGTTTGGGCGGGCGGGGTTTCCGGTAGTGAAACCACATCTCCTGCTCCGGGTAGATCAGAACCGCGTCTCCATGTCTCAGCCGTTCCCGGATCATAGGGTCGAAATATTTACGCAGGTATTCAGAATGATTCACCAGCGGAATGATATCCTCATGATTCATAAGAAAACCAATCCACCCTTTCATGGCAAGATTCGTCTCCTGACTGACGATGAAAAGCCGCCGATAGCCTGCCTTGTTCATCGCTTCCCTCACCGCCGTGTTATCCAGAGGGCTGAAATGGTTGCTGGTAACAATCGCCCCGTCATGGATCTCTTTTATGTTTTCCAGCCCTTCAATCCTGGTGTCCCGATTCAGCCATCTGGTAGCCGTGTCTGTCAGCGCCCGCGCGCACACATTGCAGAACCGGTATCCGAATGTCCTGTATTTGTCCAGATACTTCCGGATAATCTTTTCCCGCTCTTCCTGAGACAGAACCGGATCATCCGTTTCTACCTTACAGTTCAGATCGCCCCGTTCTGCGGCATCTCTCATATTGGCGATCACCTTTTCTTTGTTTCCGCCGATCAACATACGCGAATTGTTTCCCCTTTCTCAAGCATTTTGCGAAAAGTGACCTCCTGGGTACACACTCCTGGACCTTTTGCGATCATGTTTTTCAGACAGGTCTGATCTGATTTTTTCTGTTCGTCCGAATAGTGATCCTTAAAACGCACGATGTCCGGATAGAACGGAGATTTTTCCGCGCAGCTCCAGAAATACTCTTCATACGGGATATTGTCATAGCACCACGGCTTCTGAAACAGGTTGTAATGAATCAGTTTGGGATTCTTCAGCACTTCAGCGTCTTTTCCGCCCATCGGCGGCATGGCATCCCACGTCTCATCCAGATAGACGATTTTGCCGCTGCACATCGCATTGATGTAATCCTGATCGGGAGCAAGACAATCAAAGTGAAAGGTATGCAACAGCCGGAGAAAATGGTCACAGAATCCCGCTTCCCGCATTTTTTTCAGGTTCATCAGCAGAATACCGGAATTGATGTACTCATCAATCGGCACACCGACTGCGTTTTCTACATATTCCACCAGTTCAGGAACCGGCGTGATGGAGCGGTCGGCACAGGCTCCAATGATATTGTCGCCCAATTCTACCTGGTACAATTCTGAAATATCACCGGGCACCACAATATCACTGTCAAGATAAATTCCCTTGTCATACTCAGGGAACCGATCAGCAATAAACAGCCGGAAATATATAGTCAGCGTAAAATAATCACAGCGCAGACGGTTTTCCGTCCTGTCAGTAATGCCTGCCAGTTCCTTTTCCATCGGAACAAAGCGAATCTCAAATGGTGCGTGCACACCGGAGGCAATCTTATCCTGACTCTCTTCCGTTAAATCCTGATGCAGGACAATGATCTGATACCTGTATGCTTCAGACGCGTGCTCCTCCAGCGAGCGGATCGCGCAGTCCAGCCAGGGAGCATAGCTCTCATCCGTTGTAAAAAAAATGGGTACTGCATTCTCTTTCATTGTTACCTCCCCGCGGCAATGTTTGCATTATATTATTATATTTTTGCAGCTTCAGTTTTTATTGGCACACGAATATTGATTTTGTTACAGGAAATATAGCACAATCATTAGCACTCGTCAACAGCAGTTGCTGATAATTTATATTTATTTCATAATTACAACCGTTTCCTGAAAAAGATAGCCGCTTTTTCGATTTTTTATTCAATCCTGCGGCTATTTTTCATTTGTTATATATACGATTGGCATTATCGAACCGGTCAGATCAAAGCAGAAGATAACAGCTCGTATATGCGATGGAGCAGGGGCCGTAATAATAATCCAGATGATTGGCCTGACAGACCTGAGTGACCAGCATGCCATAAGCTTCCATGGAGGAAAAAGCCTCTCCCGGGAAACGGCAGGGATGATCCGGGCAGGTACATGTTTTGCATTTTGTGCAGCAGCCTGCACCAATCGCCAGCATCCCGGGATACAGACCGCGCAGGGTCTTCTCAAAAGCATAAAAATTCTCTTTATGCCGGCTCTCTGCCTCCATCATACCCTCTCCGTCCAGCTCATCTTCCAGTTCGCCGACCGTCTGCACGATGATTCCCTCATGATACCGGCTGACCTTTTCCCGGCATTCGTCCAGTGTACCGCAGCCCGGCGGGCAGCTCCAGCATTTGCCGTACATATGGCAGGTATTTGCCTCGCACATCCGGCGCACCTCTTCACGCAGCTCCAGAGTAGAACAGTCCAGAAACACGACATGGGAAAATCCCTGTGCTTCTCCCAGTTTTTTCAGTTCCTCCATATTGATCATTTTGCATCTCTCCCATCATAACAGGATTGCGAAAGAAAAAACGTAATCCGTAATTTCATGCCTCTATTATAATTCTTTTATCAGAATCCCCAGCTGTTCCGCTTCTTCCCGAAGCTTTTCATTAAGCGCGTTCATCGACCCGAACGAGGGAATGCAGCAGATGACACTGCCGCAGGTGCGCAGGATTTTTCCCGCCTCCTGAACCTTTGTCTCGCTGACCGGTTCAAACGCCTGCTCGGATATCACTGCGCAGGCAAGGGATTTCGCCACTTCGTAATCGATGTCGTTTTCATGCAGGACGCCGGTGGCAAAGGGCACACCTTCACGCTGCAGTCTGCGGTAGGTGGGGATTGCGCTGCCGCCTCCGCCGATCACAAACACCTCGGGAGTGCCGTGCACCCCTTCCATCTCAATACAGCCGAAAAGCGGATCATAGCTTCCGGTCGTGATCCCGTAGAGCCGGCGGATATAGTCCGGCGTAAAGACTTCCTCGGGCGTTCCGTAGCGGTCGATCGTGCCGCACAGATGCGGATCGTTTTCTCCGTGCACACAAAGCACCTGATCAGAAACCTTCTGCGCGAGATCCAGTTCATGCAGAGACATGATCACCGCCAGCTGATTCTGCGCGACCAGTGTTTTCAGAATGGACAAAAGCTCCAGCTTGTGGCGGATATCAAGGTAGGAGGTCGGTTCGTCCAGGATGATGATCTCCGGCTCCTGACAGATGGCGCGGGCGAGCATGATCCTCTGCCGCTGCCCGTCGCTGATGGCCTTGAAATCCCGGTCGCACAGGTCGAGGGCGTGGACCATCTCCATTGCCTTGTGCACCTTTCTGCGGTCCTCATCTGTCAAAAGCCCCAGCGTTCCGGTGTATGGATAGCGGCCGGTCGCTACAATGTCCTCGCAGGTCATCAGCTCGGACTGCATCCGTTCTGTAAGGACGACCGCCATTTTCTGCGAGAGGTCCTTGCCGGAAAGCCTCTCTATCGTCTCATTTTCCAGATAAACCGCACCGGCAATCGTTTTCAGCTGCCGCGTGATGCTCTTTAATATCGTGGATTTCCCGCCGCCGTTGGGTCCGATCAGCGTGAGGATCTCCCCGCGGTGCACGTGCATCTCGATATCTTTGATCAGCGGTCTGCCATCGTAGCCGACCGTCAGTTTTTCCGTGTGAAAATACCAGGTGTTGTTCATGCTGATCTCCTCCGTATCATGATATAGATGACGACAGGCGCACCGAAAATGGCCGTCACGGAGCTGATGGAAAGCTCAGTCGGGGAAAAGGCCGTCCGGGCGATCAGGTCGCAGAACAGGCAGAACGCGGCTCCGCCCAGAAAGCAGGCCGGAATCACGAGGATTGGTTTTGCCGTATTCAGCAGACTTTTTACCAGATGCGGCACCGCAATCCCGACGAAAGAAATCGGTCCCGCAAAGGCGGTCACGCAGGCAGAAAGAACGCTGGAAAGAAGGATCAGCGCCACACGGAAAAGGCGGATGTTGACGCCGAGGTTCTGCGCATACACCTCGCCGAGCTGGTAGGCAGCGATCGGCTTGGAAAGGAAAAAGGCGATCACCAGAGATATGCCGACCACGACCGCCATCACGCTCACGTTGCTCCAGGTCATGCCGGAAAAACTGCCGAGCGACCAGTTGTGAAGATTGACGATGTTTGAGTCGTCGGCAAAGGTCACCACGAAGTCCGTGATCGATGAACAGATATAGCCGATCATCACGCCGCAGATGACGAGCATCGACATGTTTTTCACTTTTCTCGACACAAGCAGGACGAATCCCATCGAGATCATCGCCCCGATAAACGCGGCAACAATCATCATGCCGGAAGACATGGTTCTGGATACGGAAAGATAATAAACCATCAGCAGTGCCACGATCAGCTTGGAGCCGGACGAAATACCGAGCACGAACGGTCCGGCGATCGGATTGGAAAAGAAGGTCTGCAGCAGAAAACCGGACAACGAGAGCGCACCTCCTAAAATGATGACAGCCAGGATCCTCGGAAGCCGGATCTGCCAGATGATGTTGTAGGCGGTCGTATCGCCGGTCCGCAAAAAGATGATCTGACAGATCTCACGGATGGACAGGTCGACGCTGCCGGAATTGATATTCCAGATAAACAATATGCCGGTCAGCAAAAGCAGGATGACAAACGACGCCGTATAGCGCAGGCGGCGTTGCGCCGCCTTGTCCTTTGTTCCCCGATCCTTTGCTTCTGCATTTTTCCCGTCTGTATTTTTCCGGCCTGTAATCATTTGCTCTGTGTTTTCCGCCTTTGTATTTCTCATCATTTTTTCCTTTCAGGCAGTTCGTTCTGAATGGTTCTCATTCTTCCACAATTCTGTGCAGAAATTCCAGTTCGCTTTCATCCGCATCCTCATCGGTAAGGATTTCGTGGATCTCTACGATCAGGTCTCCCAATGAGGTCGTCTCCTGGAACAGATTTTTGCCGGTACACCAGACATTTCCGTTCTGCACGGCCGTGAAGTCAGCCAGCAGAGCGCTTTTCCCGAGCAACTCGTCCATAGTATAGAGTTCGCCGTCGATCGTGCTGTTGTAAATAATGTAATCGGCGTCACAGACTCCGGCGTAAAATTCTTCCATCGTCATGTTGACCGTGGAGGTCGCGCTGTCGTCCTCCCCCAGATCCTCAAATACGTAAGTACCGCCCGCCAGCTCGATCATTTTCGCTACATAATCGTTGGATTTGCGGACATTCGCAGTCCCGGCCGAGGTAATGTAGAAAAAAGCGACTGTTTTCCCAAGAGACTCTTCTGACTCAATCGCCTGCACATTCGCGACCTGTTCGTCAAAAAGCTCCTCCGCCTCATCCTCCAGGCCGAGCAGCACCGCGTATAGCCTGATCCATTCCGTCCGGCCCATCGGATGCGTCTCATAACTGGAGCGTTCTACCAGCACGGGAATACCGAAGGTCTCCAGTTTCTCCTGTACTTCAGGATTATGATATATCATCGTGGACTCAATAGCAAGCCCGCAATTTTCCGACAGGATCAGTTCATAATCCGGAGCGCTGTATTTTCCGGCGTACAGGATATTCCCGGCCTCCATCGCCTCCTGTGCTTCCTCTATGTACCAGCCGTCCGCGTTCGTCCCCGAAAGACGGATGGAATCCAGCGCGTCCAGCGAGACGAAAAAGTCCATCGCCGAGGTCGCGACCAGATAAATATTTTCAATCGGCCGCTGCAGGACAACCACGTCGTCAGGCAGATTTTCCAGAACAACATCTGTATCCACGGACGCCTCCGCAGAAGCGGAATCCATGCCGGCTGTATTTTCAACAGTACCGCCGGTTCCGTCATCGGTCAGGTCGTCGTCTGTGTCACCGGTTCCGCTCTCCGGCAGCAGCAAATAGACATCCTCATCCGCGATTACGATTCGTGTGAAGCCGCCTTCATAGTAGTCAACTGTAAACTGCTCCGCGTACAGGAGCTCCAGAGAGCTCTCCC
Organism: Lachnospiraceae bacterium; assembly: GCA_021199235.1. Lineage (GTDB taxonomy): Bacteria > Bacillota > Clostridia > Lachnospirales > Lachnospiraceae > Choladousia. The sequence goes on from JAJQIL010000037.1 coordinate 83,212, forward strand.
AGGTGAGGCCGCACCAGTCCTCGCCGGAGGGATAATTGCGCGCGGTATCGGAATCCTCTGCAGAAGATGCAGCGTCTGCATTCGCGGCTTCATCTGCATCCGAATCTTCATTCACTTCTGCTGCATCCGTGTCTTCGTTCGCATCCGCTGTGGCATCTGCTTCTGCTGTGTCATCCGCGTTCTGGATCGTCGCCGAATCAAAATACAGAGTATAGTCAATCTCATGGGGCGTACTCATCGCAGTAGTGTCCGCGGTCACCGTAATCTCACAGTCAAAGGCACTGACCGGAATCTCGAATGTCGAATTTCCTTCTGTATTCACCGGCTCATACCGTTCCCCATCCACAAGCACATAGTCATAGTAAGGACTGCTGAATATGATAGAAGCCGTCATCTGTCCGTCCTCGATCACCACAGTAGCAGGACTTTCCACACTTGCCCTGCCGGATCCGCCCGAGAGCGTTACCCCGACCAGGTAAGTGCCGTCCTCAATGTCGAAAGCCGCAGCAGCGGTTCCGATCATGCACGCCAGTATCATTCCAAACAATAACGGTCTTCTGTGCTTCATAATTTCACTCCTTATATGATCAGGCAGGAGGCACTGGCTCCTGCCCGCCCGCGCCGGCCGCGAGTGGCAGCGCCACTGACTTCCTTTCGCGGCCGTGCGCAATCGGATAGGGGGATGATTAGTCCCCCTTCCACACCACCTGGCATACCGTTCGGTACCAAGGCGGTTCAATAGTTTACACGTACTTTTAGATAGTGGTCAGTCATGGAGGGATATCCCAGCCTGCTCACTATTATTGTTTTCGTGAGCGCACCGTTCAGCATTTTTGCTGCTCGCCACGTTCCTTTCCGACAGTTCGCCATTTCATGCACTTTCCCCTCTGGTAGATGTAATGCTCGCAGCATTCTATATCTCGTGCGAACCTTTTTCCATTGTTTCCAGTACACTGCCCGGATTCGATGGCGCAGCCATTCATCCGTTTGTGCCATCAGAGTTTTCATGTCTGCATAGCGAAAATAGTTTATCCACCCAGTCGTATATTCCCTGAGCTTCTTCTCTCTTTCCGCGTTGCTCCATTTGTTGCCTCTGGTCGTCAGTTCCCTCAGTCGATTTTTCATTTTGGTCACCGATTTTGGGTGTACTCTTAGCCTGCATTTCCCTCTGTATCGGTAGAATCCATAGCCAAGGTATTTTATCTTGCTGACATGGCTTACTGTCGTTTTCTGAAGATTGATTTTCAGGAATAGTTTATCAGTGATGTATGGCACGATATTGTTCAGTGTCCGCTCTGCACTCTTCTGACTTTTGCAGAAAATAATGCAGTCATCGGCGTACCGGACAAATTTGTGTCCCCTTTGTTCCAGTTCCTTGTCCAGTTCGTTTAGCATGACATTCCCACATAGCGGGCTGAGTGGACCGCCCTGCGGTACACCTTCTGTCGTCGCATGAAATCCTCCGTCTTCCATGACTCCTGCGTTCAGGTATTTGTGTATCAACGATATGACCCGGCCATCCTTGACCGTCCTCGACAGCACTTCTATCAGTTTGCTGTGGTTAACGGTATCAAAGTATGACTGTAAATCCATGCTGACCACGTATACGTACCCTTCATCGACGTATTCTTTACATCTTTTCAGCGCGTCATGGGCACCCCTTTTGGGGCGGAAGCCGAAACTGTTGTCGGAAAACTGTTCTTCGTAGATTAGTGTCAGTTCCTGTGCGATTGCCTGCTGCACCATCCTGTCCACCACCGTGGGTATTCCTAATTTCCTTACTTTTCCCTTCTCCTCCTTGGGTATCTCTACCCTCCGAACCGGGTTGGGCTTGTATTTCCCCTCCCTCAACTGTTGAACCAGCTCCTCCCGATGGCCTCTCAGGTAGGGCAGAAGTGCATCCACCTGCATACCGTCAATGCCACCTGCGCCCCTGTTCGCCTTTACTTTCTTGTAGGCCGCGTTCAGGTTGTCGCTTCTGAGAATTGTATCCAACAGGTTGTTCGTCCAAAAGTCCGTGTTGGTGTCGGGGTTCCGGGTAATCCATTCATGGGCGTACACTCCTGTTGTCCTTCCCTGTTCCGCAGGTATCTTTTGCAGGTAGTCTTCGGTATGAAGTTGTCTGTACTTATTTCCATGTCCGGTTTCCATTTGGAAATGGCACCTCCTATTGTTCAGCCCTTCCCGGAGCATCTATAGCTGTTCCAGTACTATGGCCTCTGCTGACTTCTCACGGCAAGCTTTACTCCATGGCTGCGAATGTTATATCACTTATACCGCGTCCGTGAGACCTCCCCGGGTACTCACACGTTCTTTCCCTCCATGTCCCCACCATTTTTACTGTGCAGGATTCCGTGCAGTTATAGGACTTCGACTTGTGTAGCAGCCTTATCCTCCTTTTACAGCCTGTAAATGGTTTCTGTGCGTTGGGGCAGAGGTTTGCCTACACCTTCCTTCAGCCCTCTTAAACCTCACGGCGAGAACCTTGGTGTTCAGCTATATCCTTCCCACTGCCGGGCGGATTCGGGACTTTCACCCGTTAGAACGTGCGCCCGCCGGGCGCACTACGACACTGCCCCCGCCGGTGAAAGCGGGGGCAGGCAAATATTTCAATCACTTCGTCCTGCGATGATAACAGATCATCACGCCGGATTTCCTGCAAATCTGATGTTTCTTACCCTATCGCCACCGGGTTCGTCACGCTGACCTTATGGTCATACCATACACCCTTTGTGCCAATCAGTGCAACATCAAATTCTTCATCCAGTGCTGGAACCGGGATATCAAATCCATAAACTTCTTCCGTCAGTCCGTCGCTGTAGGTTACTGTGTCAGTCGTCGGCTCAAGTAATACTGCTCCTTCTGTTTCAGCATCCGCAGCCAGCCCGAAATAGAGGTTCACGATACTCTTCGATACCAGTGTCACATGTACGGTCATCTCGCCGTTTTCCACAGTCAGAGTAGCCATGCCGTCCAGTGCCTCATTTACGTGAAACATGCTGCTGTCGGTATTAAAATTTACTGAATAAAGGCCGTCCTCCAGAGCCGCAGTCTCTGTAGCATCCTCAGTATCCGCTTCTTCAGCATCTGCGCTGTCTGTCAGTCCCAGAGACTCGATTGCTGCAGCAGTATGTGCTACATAAAGATCCTCGATTGCCTCAATGCGGCCCATGCCTTCGATCTGCGTATCTACGCTCTCAAAGAGACCGGACGCGTTGAACATGGACAGCCAGGAATCCTCGTCCTCACCAGCCATATCGTTGTTCGCGTGGTCGCCTGCCACTACCATCAGCGGGCGAAGGATAACCTTCGTATAGCCTGCAGCTGCTACTGCCTCAATGACTGCCTCGCATGCGGTCTCTTCCGGCTCGCCCTCAACAGTGCCGATGAATACGTTGTCATAGCCAAGCGTTTCCATCTGGGTCTGCATCTGGCTGTAGGATACCTTCGCGGTATGAGAGGTGCCATGGCCCATCAGCACGATCGCGGTGCCGTCCTCAGCTGCTGCGTCAAGGCTGTCATAATCCGAGCTCTCTACTGCCGCTGCAACGATTGCTTCCGCTACTGCCGCCTTATCCTCATTGATCACGGTCGCGTCGTCGCCAACCTCGCCGAGAAGCGGCTCCGCTACTACTACGCTCTCAAACTGATCCGCGTACTCATTGACCGCCTCGACCAGCTCGTCATACTCTGCGCCATGCATCAGATGCGTCGGCTGTACGACCAGGTTCTTCACGCCGTTCGCGACCGCGCGCTCCAGAGCCTGATCCATATTGTCAATCGCTTCGCCGTCGCGAGCCTGTACATGGTTGATGATGATCTGCGCCGTAAACGCTCTTCTCACCGACCAGTCCGGATATGCCTCAGCGATCGCGTCCTCGATAGCCTTGATATCCTCAACACGGCTGTCGTTAAAGGATGTACCGAAGCTCACGACCAGGATCTCATTCTCGCCGATCTCATCAGCATTCCCCGGATCATCCAGGGATGCGTCGCCGGTGTCTCTGCCAAAATAATCCGGATCCGCGTTCTCGCCCTCGACCAGCTCCTTCTGCTCGTCAGTCAGCGCGTCCCAGGCTTCCTTTGCCGCCGCGCACTGCTCGTCCGTGTCGTCCGTTCTTTCCTGCACATAGATCGCGTCAATCAGAGCAGCCACTTCATCCGCCGCAGCCTGATCCTCATCTGATACTTCCGCAGCTGCTTCAGCCGCTTCGGTCTCTTCCTCCGCAAGTACGTTCGCGGAACCCATCGCAAACACGGTGGTCATCGCAAGCGCGACTGCAAGAGATTTCACTGTTCTTTTCTTCATGTTGATCTCCTCCTGTGAAAATAGATTTAAAATAAAAAAACCTTTTACACAGGGCAAAAGGATGAGCTAAATCAGATTGAAAAAACTTTCAATCTTTTCGCAGACCAATTCCCCGTGGTCCGAAGCCGCACCTGCCAAAAGCGGGCACTGCTTCCACGCATGCAGCAGGCAGGTCTCCTGGCTTATAGTTCATCACGCGAACCGCCTTCCCGGTCTCCCAGTGGCGTTTCGGCCGCGCTCCTTAAATACAGTGACGGGATCGTACAGGATTCGCACCTGTTTCCCTCTTAGCCAAATCGCAGGCCGCATCTCTCACAGACAACATCTGTCATGTGAGAAAAGCAGTCCCTTGATTCGGAACCCGCTGCGTTATTTAGTTATGGCGGCAGTCCATCAGCTCCGATAAGAGAAGTCCCGCACCGCTTGCTGCAATGCGGTATGTTCTGCCGCAAACAGTGTACTACAACCGCTATCAAATTTCAAGAAAAGATTCTGCCGAACTCCTTATCTCTTGTTACTATTCACAGCTGCGCTGTGAATGTAACGATTTCGCCCCATTTTAAATGCATCTTCGATGCATGGGGGCGAAATCACACATCCGAAACGTGTTTTGGCGCAGCCTGACAGCAAGTGTCAGGCTCGCCGTGAATAGTAACTATCTCTTCTACAGCCTCTCCAGCTCATCCATCCAGATCCGCACGCTGGCGTCGCTTGGCATGCGCAGGTCGCCGCGCGGCGAGAGTGCAACGCTTCCGACCTTGGGGCCGTCCGGAATACAGGAGCGTTTGAACTGCTGCGCGAAGAAGCGGCGGTAAAATGTTTTCAGCCATTTCAGGATTGTCTTCTCGTCATAGACTCCCTGAAATGCCCGCTTCGCGATCCGGTAAATCTTCGCCGGAGGATACCCGAACCGCAGCAGATAATACAGGAAAAAGTCATGCAGCTCGTAAGGCCCGACCAGATCCTCGGTCTTCTGTGAAATTTCCCCGTCCTTCGGCGGCAGCAGCTCCGGGCTGACCGGAGTATCAAGTACGTCGTACAGAATCTCACTGACTGTCCGGTTCCCACAGGTGTCCGCGTAATAGCGCACCAGATGACGCACCAGCGTCTTCGGCACGGAGCAGTTCACCCCGTACATCGACATATGGTCGCCGTTGTAGGTCGCCCAGCCAAGCGCCAGCTCCGACATGTCCCCAGTGCCGATGACCAGGCCTCCGGTCTTATTCGCCAGATCCATCAGAATCTGCGTCCGCTCCCGCGCCTGTCCGTTTTCATAGGTCACATCATGCACTTTGGGATCCTGCCCGATATCCCGGAAATGTATGTTCACAGCGTCCCGGATGTCCACCTCAAGCAGCTTCGCTCCCAGACTTTTCGTCAGGCTGCAGGCATTGTGATACGTGCGGTCTGTCGTGCCGAAGCCCGGCATCGTCACCGCCGTCATCGTATCACGCGGCAGGCCAAGCAGATCGCATGCTCTGGTCATCACCAGCAGGGCAAGCGTCGAATCCAGACCGCCGGAAATGCCGACCACCAGACTTTTCGCGTTGGTATGCTGAATCCGTTTTTTCAGGCCAAGCGCCTGAATCGAGAGGATCTCTTCACATCTGCGGCTGCGCTCCTCGTCGGCGTCCGGTACAAAAGGTGCCCGGTCAAAGGTGCGCGTCAAAACAGTTTCTTCCATATTTAAATGAAACGGTATGCGCAGGTACTTTTCCCAGTCGGGTGAAGTCTGAAACGTGGTATTCCTCCTGCGTTCAGCACAAAGTCGGCTGATGTCAAACTCTGTATACGTGGCTTTGCAGCGTGCAAAGGAAGCAGCCATGGGGTGGCTCTCCGCATATTGTCCGTACTCGCCTCGCGAGTATGGACGCAGGTCGGCGCATCGTCCGCAGGACGATTCTGCGGCATCGGCCAAACGCTCAGCGTTTTCTGCATGGCCGATGCGACCTGCCGCCGAGCCCTGGCGAGGGGGCGACTCCACATGCGCCGACTCTCCAAGAATATGTCCGTTCTCCGCCAGCAGGCAGTGCCCGCCGTAGACGACATCCTGTGTGGACTCGCCCTCTCCCGCGCTCGCGTAAATGTATCCGCACAGCAGCCGTGCCGACTGTCCCGCCACCAGTGCCCGGCGATAATCACTTTTTCCGATCACTTCATCACTCGCGGAAAGGTTCACGATCACATTCGCGCCGACGAGGGCATGCGCTGTACTCGGCGGATTCGGCGCCCAGAGATCCTCGCACAGCTCGGCCGCGACGCACAGATCTTTTGTATAAAACAGCAGATTCATCCCGAACGGAACCGTCTGCCCGTTGAAATCTATAAACGAAACCTCTTCACATCCCGGGGTGAAATATCTCGCCTCATAAAACTCATTATAATTTGGCAGATGCCGTTTCGGCACGAACCCCAGCAGGTCTCCGTCTGAAAAAGCCGCTGCCACGTTGTAAAGCTTTCCATTCCGTTCTATCGGCATTCCGACAAAGATCAGAGCATCCTTTCCCGCGGAAAACGCGATCAGCCTTTCAAGCGAATCCCGCGCGGCCTCCAGAAGTGTTTCCTGCCAGAACAGATCCCCGCAGGTGTAGCCGGTCACGCACAGCTCCGGAAACACCAGAATCTTCGCGTGTTCCCGCAGAGCCTCCTCAATTCCGGCGCAGATACTCTCCGTATTGTATACACAGTCCGCTACCCGTATTTCCGGCGACAGCGCCGCCACCTTTATAAAGCCATCTTTCATCAGTCCGCTCCCATTTTTGTTTTATCGTTACTTCCTCGCCAGATTTAAAAGTTTCTGCAGTTCTTCCACACTCACCTGATATTTTTTATCGCAGAACTGGCAGTTGACCTCGATCGGCTCTCCGTCCGCGATCATCTCTTCCAGTTCCTTTTTGCCAAGGCTGATCAATGCCCGTTCAATCCGCTCCCGCGAACAGTCACAGTGATAACGGGTCGGTATCTTATCCGAGATCTCCAGCCCGAACTCGCCGAGCAGCTCCTCGAGGATCGCCTCCGGGCTCATGCCATCGTCCAGCATGGCCGTGACCGGTCTCACCTCCGACAGCTTCTGCTCCAGCCGGTCAATGATCTCATCTGAGGTATACGGCATCAGCTGAATGATAAAGCCGCCCGCCTGCCGGACCTGTCCGATCTCTGCTAAATCCTGCACAGGAGTCATCGCATCGGCAGCTTTTGGGGAGGCCGCTGCCCTGCTCCTTTCAAGCAGTACACCCAGCCCCACCGAGGACGGCACCTGCTCCGACATCGCAAAATAATACGTAAGATCATCGCCGATCTCGCCGGTCTGCAGATTACTCTGCCCAATATACGGCTCTTTCATTCCCAGATCGCGGATCACGCTTAAAATACCGCGTCCGACCGCGCCGCCCACATCCAGCTTGCCCTTTGCCGTTGCCGGAAGATAGACGCCGGGATTGTTCACATAGCCCTTGACATTTGCCGCAGAATCCGCTGTGACCGTCAGCCCGCCGATCGGACCGTCTCCTCTGATCTGAAGAGTCAGAAGGTCTTTTTCCCCTTTCATCATCACGCCCATCATCGCTCCCGCGGTGAGCAGACGTCCAAGCGCGGCCGTCGCCACCGGACTCGTTTTGTGATATCGGCGCGCCGTCTCCACCATATCCTTTGTCGTCGCCGCAAACGCGCGGATCTGCTGATCCGCGGCCACGGCCCTCACTATATAATCCATGTTGTTGTCTCCATACTCCTGTCTTCTTGTCTATGTTGTCTGCCTGGATATTCAAGACGATATCTCGCAACTGTAAAGGTACTGCACAGCTGCGTCCGCTTTATCAGTCATACACAACTATTTTGTTTTTCACATACTGCTTTTTCGCAGGCTGCGAATCAGGCTGCAATCGCTGTGATGTATTTTCATTCCACAATCGAATACGCCGTGTTGCGCAGCCTGCGGATCATCTGCGGGTTGTAATATCCGCCGACCTGCAGCATCAGCACAAAGGCAAACTCTTCCTTCGGATTCGCCATGAAATACGGCCCGGTCCAGCCGTCCCAGCCGAACTCGCCTTCATTTCCGCTGCAGGCAGCCTCCGTGCGGTCGTCATAGACACGCATGAAATTGCCATAGGTAAAGCCGCGGATCTGGTCAAAATAAATGGTCTTTTTCTGCGCTTCGGAAAGCTGTCCATGCTCAAAGCTCTCGACCGTCTTGCGTCCGAGAATCCGGCAGTCTTTTCCTTTTCCATAATGTGCGAGCATATCCGCGAATTTTGAATAATCATCGAGGGTCGACACAATTCCCGCGCCGCCGGACTCAAAAGCCGGAGGCGTCAGGCATTCGGTCAGGCACAGATGCCGGCCGGCTGCCTCTTTATAACGAAGCGCTCCCATATTCTCCGATACCTCATAAAGTGTCGTGAAGCGATCCTGTTTTTCCTCCGGCACATAGAAGCCGGTATCTTCCATGCCAAGCGGCCGGAAGATTTCTTTCTCATAAAATTCGCTTAAGGGCTGATCGGCCGCCTTCTCGATCGCGGCTCCCATCACGTCGCAGCTTAAGCCGTAGCGCCAGCGCTCTCCCGGATGAAAGGCCAGAGGCCGCTCCGCGATCAGGCGGCAGAGCTCCTGCGTGGAGGTCTGTTTTCCCTGCGTGATTTCCTTCTGGATGCGACCAAAAAGCTCATCCATCTCTTTTCCTGCCGGATCTGTATCAGGATAGACAATGCCGGACGTCATCCGCAGCAGATCGATCAGATCAATCGGGCGGGCAGCCGGGACCAGACCTTCCTCCGTAAGCACATTCATATGTTCAAATTCCGGCAGATAATAAGAAAGCGGCGTGTTCCAGTCCAGCTTTCCGCGTTCCCAGAGGATATGCGCGGCGACCGCCGTGATCGGCTTGCTCATCGAATACACCCGGAAAATGTCATCCGGCGCATAGTTGATCTGCCGCCGGATGACCGTCTCCCCGCGGTACAGCACCGCAAAGGACGCGCCCGGCACACCCCCGCTCTGCATCTCCTGCCTTAATATTTCTTCCATGCAGTCGGCTGCACGGTCAATTCTGTTCATTTGCATTGGTTCCTCCCTTACTCATCTGCTAAAAACTGTTTTCAGTATAAAGAAAATCCCTGATTTTCGCAAGATATATTTGTATAGTTGAAAAAGAAACGGCAGAATCTCTCCGCCGTTTCTCTCCACACCTCTGTTCGTCTATCCAGAATCTCTGTAAATGTTCCGTACCTTCACAGTACCTTAACTGTCATAACTGTGGAGATACTGAACTGTTACCCTTATCTTTTATACACCAGCTTCACCGGCCTTGTCCCGGTCAGCTCCGCGCTGCGCTCATCCGGCTGACTGCAGCCCACAAAAACTTCAAACGTACCGCCCGCTTCACAGCGCGTGCCGTCTTCGTCCACGACCGTAAAGGCTCCGGCAGTGACCGGCAGCGTGACCTCAATGGTCTCGCCCGCTTTGACACTGACGCGGGCAAACGCTGCGAGCTGCGGATTCGGCACAGCCAGCGGGGAATCCAGATTTTTCACGTAGACCTGCACGACCTCCTGTGTATCGAAGGAGCCGCTGTTCGTGAGCTCCGCAGTGACAGATACGGTACCGGATGAAGCAGTCTCCGTATCCAGCTTAGCCTTCGTCACCTCGACTTTTCCGTAGGTAAGGCCGTATCCGAACGGATACTGTGCCTTCTGTGTTATATAGCGGTAAGTACGTCCCTGCATGGAGTAATCCGTGAACTCCGGCAATTCCTCGAGGGAATTGTAAAAGGTCACCGGCAGCTTGCCCGACGGGGAGACTTCCCCGAACAGCACCTTCGCCGCCGCGCGGCCGCCCTCGCAGCCCGGATACCACAACACCAGAACTGCGTCAAAATGCTCTGCCGCGTAACTCATGTCAATGTCGCTTCCCGCCATCAGGCAGAGGACCGTCGGTTTGCCGCTCGCCGCCACAGTCTCCATCAGTTCGCGCTGCACCTTCGGAAGCTGCAGATCGATCTTATCGCCGGAGGCGTCGCTGTTGCCGGTATCGCCTTCCTCACCTTCCAGTGTCTCGTCCAGGCCGACACAGAGGATCACGACGTCGCTCATATCCGCCACAGTACGGGCTTCTGCCAGACGGTCTGGTCCGGCGGAAAGGCTCTCCGCTTTCTCACCAAAAAGCGGGCAGCCGACACTCGTCAGCAGGCGCACCTCTTCTCCCAGGTAATCCTGAATGCCTTCCTGTAAGGTCACATAACGGGAAGCCGTTCCGTGATAATTACCTGCCAAAGCCGCGCGGCTGTCCATATTCGGTCCGATCAGGCCTATTGTCTTTACGTTTTCTTTCTTCAGCGGGAGCAGTCCGTCATTCTTTAAAAGGACAAAGCTTTCCTCCGCCGCTTTTTCCGCCAGTGCCAGGTGCTCCGGCGACTCCACTTCCAGCCAGGAAATGGCATCATACTCACTTCCGTCAAACAGGCCGAGCAGATAACGGGTCGTAAAGAGCCGCACCGCGGCCTCCGTGATCGTTTCTTCACTCACGAGCCCTTCCTGATACGCTTTCAGAACATACAGATATGTATTTCCGCAGTTCAGATCGCAGCCGGTATTGAGAGCCATCGCCGCAGACTCTGTCGCGTTCTTTGTCACCAGATGGTTCTCATGGAAATCGCGGATTGCCCAGCAGTCCGAGACAAAATGTCCCTCAAAGCCCCAGTCTCCGCGCAGCTTTTTCTGCAGATAATGGTTCGCGCAGGCCGGCTCGCCGTTGACGCGGTTGTAAGCCCCCATCACAGACTCTACGCCTGCCTCCTCGACCAGTGCTTCAAACGCCGGGAAGTAGGTCTCCTCCATATCTTTGGCAGTGGCCTCCGCGTTGAACTCATGGCGAAGCGCCTCCGGTCCGGAGTGGACCGCAAAATGCTTGGCGCATGCCGCCGCTTTCATCGTCTCGCCGTCTCCCTGCAGATGTTTGACAAACGATACGCCCAGACGGCTGGTCAGATACGGGTCTTCTCCGTAGGTCTCATGTCCGCGTCCCCATCTGGGATCGCGGAAAATATTCACGTTTGGAGACCAGAAGGTCAGTCCCTTATAAATGTCGCGGTCTCCTCTTTTGGAGAGCGCATTGTATTTTGCGCGTCCTTCCGTCGCGATCACTTCCGCGATCTCGCCGATCAGGCCGGTATCAAATGTCGCCCCCAGGCCGATCGCCTGCGGGAACACCGTTGCCTGCCCCGCGCGTGCGACTCCGTGAAGAGCCTCGTTCCACCAGTTGTAGGCCGGAATGTTAAGCCGCTCGATTGCCGGCGCGTCATAACGCAGCTGGCTGGCCTTTTCCTCTATCGTCATCTGTGAAACCAGTTTTTCTGCTTTTGTTCTCGCCTCTTTTCGATTCATTGCACTTATGTCCTCCTTATAGTTGCCTTGCTGTTACATTCACAGCGCATCTGTGAATAATAACGCCTCGCCTGAATTCTCTGAATCGTTTGATTGATCCCGGCTTTCGTTCATGGCGAATTCGAAATTCGAGATCCTTCCATTGTGAGAATTTCTGCTCCCCTTATCCTTTCACTGCACCGGTCGTCAGACCATCCACGATCTGGTTGCTGAACATGCAGTATACCACGATCGTCGGAATGATCGCAACCACGATTGCCGCAAACATCTGTGTATAATTCGTATTATACGGGCCAACAAATTTGGACAGCGATACCGGCAGTGTCTTTTTCGTGTCATCTGAGATGAATACCATGGCGAGCAGCAGCTCGTTCCAGTTCGCGACAAATGTCATCAGCCCCGTCACAAACAGTCCGGTCTTCGCCAGCGGCATACAGATTTTGAAAAAGATGCCGTAGATCGTGCAGCCGTCCATACACGCCGATTCCACCAGTTCATTCGGAATGCTGCGGAAAAATCCGGTCATGATAAAAATCGTGGTCGGCAGGGAAAAGGTCAGGTAGGGCAGGATCAGTCCTACCAGGGAATTGGAAAGCCCCAGCTTCGTGAATCGGGTAAACAGCGGAATCAGCACGCAGTGTACCGGAATCATCATGCCTGTCATAAAATAAACCATCATCGCACCGGAAGCTTTCCAGCGCAGACGCCCGATCGCGAAAGCTGCCATCGAGCCAAACAGCATGCTGAGCACCAGCGTCGACGCACAGACGATAAACGAGTTCAGCGTAGCTGTTCCCAGGTGACCGGCTGTCCAGGCCACCTGATAGTTTTCCAGATAAAAGGTCTCCGGCAGGGCAAACGGAGTGGAAAATATCTCTGAATTTGTCTTAAAAGAAACCAGTACCACCCAGACCAGCGGCAGAAGATATACGAGTGCCAGAATGCTGAGGAATACATAGATCAGGATGGTCGGAATGCTGATTTTTTTCTTATTTAATTTCGTCTCCATATCCGTCCCTCCTACATCTCATAGTTTTCTGTCTTAAACACACGGTTGATGAGGAATGTCGTCAGCAGGCAGAGCACCAGCAGCACCACGCCGATGGCGCTGGCATATCCGTATTTGAAATACTCAAACCCCTGCGTATACAGATGCGTCGCGAGCACCTCCGTCTTATGATTCGGTCCGCCTTCCGTCATGTTAAAGATCAGGTCAAAAAATTTCAGGGAACCGATCGCGTTCAGCGACATCGCCGTACCGACCATCGGTTTGATCAGCGGCAGCGTAATGTAGCGGAATGCTTTCACCTTGCCGCAGCCGTCGATATAAGCAGCCTCATACAGGGAGCTTCCGATGCCGGAAATCTGCGCCATATACAACATCATCGACTGCCCGACATACTGCCACAGCGCCACAAAGGCGATCACCCACATTGGCAGGATAATAAAGCCATCCGTGGACATCAGCCACAGCGGACCTTCAATCCCAATTTTTGCCAGCAGCTGGTTGATACCCAGCTTGGGGCTGAAAATAAACATCCACAACAGTCCCAGCGCTGCAGAAGACAGAACACAGGGAAGGTAAATGATGTTCTTGAAAAGATTCCTGCCCTTTTTGATATTCGTCAGAAGGCCTGCCAGGATCAGTCCCATGATCAGCTGAGAGACGCAGGAAAAGATCAGGAAGAACAGGGAGTTTTTCAACGCGGTCTTCATTGTCTTATCAAGAAGCATCCTTTTGAAGTTTTTCAGTCCGACAAATACCGGAGCCGACAGCGCGTCGTAATCGCAGAACGCGTAGTACACCGACTGGCAGATCGGGATAAATAAGATCAGCGTAAAAAGAAGAAAAGCCGGCAGGAGAAAAAACAGTATGGCTTTCTTATCCTTTAACAATTTATCCATAGTCACGCCTCCAAATACTGTCCATGCCCGCTTTGCAAGTATGGACGCAGGCCGCCGCATCGAAAGCAGGACGATTCTGCATGCAGCGGCTCTCCTATCAGAAAAAGCGGGATTGCCATCAAGGTGACAACCCCGCTTTCAGGCAACATTCAGGTAATAATACCTTGTCTATGCCATTTGATCATCTAAGTTCGTAAAGTCTGTATGTTCCAGACTCTTTTTCATTATCTGATCTCCAGATTGTACCAGTCCTCAAGTGCCTGCAGTGCTTCCTCCGGAGTCTCATCGCCGAGATAGATGGATACCATCTCATCATCGAACATGGAGCCTGCCTCTGTAGTAGCCAGAGACTCATTGTAGAAACCGAATGTACCGCTTGCGTTGGAGAAGATATCCATTACATATGCCAGCTGTGCCGGAGCAACATCTGCGTCATACTCTACGTTCGTAACCGGGATCTTGCCGCCGACTTCCGCCGTATACTTCTGAGCGGTGTCGTCTGTAAAGTACTTCATCAGAGCGATGCATGCTTCCGGATACTCTGTAGCAGAGCTCATAGCCAGAGAGTCAGATTTCGCGATGATTCTGTCGCCGTCATTGCCTCCCTCGATAGCCGGGAACTGGAACACGCCGCACTTCTCTTCGAAATCCGGATTGGAGCCGTTGATCTGTGCAATCGCCCAGGAGCCCTGGATCAGGATAGCCGCTTCTTCATTATAGAATGCTGCCGTCGCTACGTCGTTGGTATCGCCAGCTGCTGTCGGCTGGAAGTATTGGGAAAGCTCTACCATCTTCTCTGCTGCTGCGAGTGTCTGATCATTTACCCAGCTGATCTCTCCGGACTCAACCGCATCAAGGTCAAGGCCTTCTCTGTCGCACAGATAACCGGCTACCATGGACAGGCACCATGCCGTACCGGCACTGATGCTGATCGGCGTATAGCCCGCATCCTGCAGAGCCTGGCAAACCTCAAGGAACTCATCCCATGTGGCCGGAACTTCCACACCAGCGTTCTCAAACATCTCGGTGTTGTAGAATACGCATGCCGCAGCGATGTTAAGCGGAACTGCGTAAATACTGTCGTCATAGGTCATCTGAGAGAATACCGCGTCGCTGGAGAAGGTCTCTTTCCAGCCGTCCGCTTCCAGATACTCATCAAGCGGAGCCGCGATGCCGGGATCTACGTACACATCAAGGTTCGGGCCCGGGCTGACGATAAATACATCCGGCGTATCACCTGCAGCTACCAGTGCGTTCAGCTTGGTGTAATACTCCTCGAGATTCGTCGTGATCGCCGTTACATGATAAACGCCGTCATAATCCTCGTTGAAGCGCTCGATAACTTCCGCATAGCCAAGAGAGATCAGATCCTCTGTAGCCTCCAGATCATCCCAGAACATCCAGGTGATCTCCTGTACGTCATCCGCTGACGCAACTGTCGGAACTGCGATCGTACCCATCGCTGTGACTGCCGCAAGTGCAAGTGCCATCTTTTTTCTTCTCATATTCCATTCCTCCTTCTTGAATGATAAAACGTATCACAATTGATGCTTAAACTATAACAAAAAAAAACACCCCTCTTCTGCTTATTTATTGCCTTTTAGTAATCAAATCTTGCGAATTTGATGATTTTGTATTGGTCATTCCGTTAATTTCTCTGGTTGTCACCAGTTTTTTTTGTGCAGATTTCCATCTGTTTTTCATAATCATTTTCACATTCGAGGGATATTTTGCCGACTTTTTTTAAGGAAGTAAAATTTTTCATGCACAATATACAGAATGGTTCATGACAATTTTTGAGAATTCGATTGGATTGCCGTTTTTTCTCACTTGCATGTTTTTTATTGTATGTTATAGTAGCGGGGATAAAGCATCAAAAAAGTATCCAAAGCACTGAAACGAAAACCCCGGATCTGCCAATCCGGGGTTTTCTCATATCATCAATATGAGTGTGCCGACCAGCATACCCGCAAGCAGCCCGCTCACATACAATGTCGCCGTAAGGATCAGATTCTCCTTCCGGTTATCATTCTCCCGATACAGCACGAGCAGTCCGGTGCCCGCGCCGCAGAGTAGGCCGGCAAACAGCGCTCCGATATTCAGAACACCTTCCAGATAAAGCTCTGTGATCAGCACAGAGGCAGCACAGTTCGGGATCATGCCGATGAGCGCGGCCAGCGCCGCCTGCACACCAGGCAATACAAAGACTCCCCTCGAGAAGGCCGTGCCCTCAAACCAGTCCATGCCGAATTCAAGGACAAGGGAGATCAGCAGAATAAACGCACCCGTCTGTGCCGTATGATACAGCGACGCGCGGAAGATTCCCTGTTCTTCACAGTGGCAATGATCCTGCTCACAGATGTGCTGACGGGATCGGTGGCCGTTTCCTGAATTACATCCATCCCGAATCGTTTGTGCGCAATTTATATACTCCGTCTTATTTTCCATTCTCTTCTGGTACGTGTTTTCCCGTTTCCCCCGGGGAACGATCCGTAGTCTATCCTTTCCGGCCGCGTTCCAAAGATGCAGCCGTGCAGCAGCAAAATCCACAAGCAGTCCAGCCACTGCTCCCACGATTCCCTTTACTGCCAGGATCCGGAAAATAAAGCCAGGATGGATGCCTTCTGAGAGCATAAGCGGAAGCATTTCATCTGATGTAGATAAAAAGATGGCCAGCAGAGTTCCGGGGGATACAATCCCCGCAGCAAAAAGACCCGCAGCGGCGGCGGAAAAACCGCACTGCGGGATCATTCCGACCAGAGCGCCGATCACCGGGTCGGCCTTGCCCGCCCGGTAGATCCACTGCCTGCTCCGGTCGCTCATGCGATGTTCGATGTATTCCACTGCCAGATAGGATATGAATAAAAACGGCAGCAGCTTCAGGCTGTCCAGGAGACTGTCAAAGATGACATCCAGCATAGTTTATCCTTTCACATCCGTTCCGGTGCTTCAAATCCCAGCAGTTCAATCCCTGTTTCGAGCACACGCAGGGTCAGCGTAAGAAGCGCGATCCAGCCTGCCTGCTGCGCGGCGTCCTCATGTGAAAGAATCTTTGTCTCATGATAGAAACGGTTCAGCGCATTGGACAGATCGTAGATGAAGGAGCAGATCTTATGCGGCGCAAGCTCCTCTTCCGCCTGTTCGATCACACTGTTGAACTTCGTCAGCTCCAGCATCAGGGCTTTCTCGCTCTCGCCGGCTGGAGTAAGGATTTCTGCGTTCTCTCCCGCAGCCGTGTTCGCGCGATATTTTGCCAGGATCGACTTGATCCGCACCATCGTATACAGAATGTACGGGCCGGTGTTCCCCTCAAATGAGGTAAACTTGTCTACGTCAAACACATAATCCTTGGAGGCCTGATTGGAAAGATCGCCATACTTGATCGCGGAAAGGCCGACGAGCTTTGCTGTCCGGCGCGCTTCCTCAGGATCCGCCTCATGGTTCTCCATGATCTTATTGTACATTTCCTCGTTAATCTCGGAAATCAGGCGTTCGAGCCGCATCACACCGCCTTCGCGGGTCTTGAACGGCTTGCCGTCTTTTCCGTTCATCGTACCGAAACCGAGGAATTTCAGATCCATATCTTCCTTTACCAGCTTTGTCTTCCGCGCGCAGCGGAACACCTGCGTAAAGTGCATCTCCTGTCGTTTGTCCACGACATAGATGATCTCGTCCGGGTCGTAGTTTTTCACACGGTCAATGATCGTCGCCAGGTCGGTCGTTGTATAGAGCGCTGCCCCGTCCGATTTTAAAATGATACAGGGCGGCACTTCCTTGGTATCGCTTTCTTCCTTCACATCCACGATCAGTGCGCCCTGATCCTCGTAGGCGTAGCCTTCCTTTTTCATCATTTCCGCCATATCCGGGATGTAGGGCTGCGCATCGGATTCCTTTTTCCAGAGGTCAAATTCTACGTTCAGGTTGCCGTAATTCTTCTTCAGGTCTGCAATCGAGACATTCAGGATATGCTGCCACAGCGCATGATAGCCGCGGACACCCTCCTGCAGCTTCGCCGTCGCCTCCAGCGCTTCCTCACGATAAGACTCGTCTTCTTTTGATTTTGCGCTTGCAGTCGGATAGATTTCTTCCAGTTCTGAAATGGTAAACGGTGCTTCCTGCGGGTACTCTCCCTCGAAGCTTTCATCAAAATACGGCAGATCCGGATTCCGGTGCCGTACCTCCGTGATAATCAGCCCCATCTGCAGACCCCAGTCGCCCAGATGCACATCGCCGATCACCTGATGCCCCGCAAAGCGGCAGATTCTCTTGATGCTCTCGCCGATAATAGCTGAGCGCAGATGTCCTACATGAAGTGGCTTTGCGACATTCGCTCCGCCATAATCAATGATGATCGTCTTCGGCTGAGCGGCCTTTTCAACGGAGAGATTCTCATCTGCTGCCATTTCCTTTAAATATCCCGCCAGATAATCCCCCGACACCTTCAGATTGATAAAACCGGGATTCACGGCTTCCACCGAGTCAAACACCGGAGTCATCCCCTGCTCCCGTGCTGTCTCCATATTCGCCATAAGCTTTTCCACGACTTCATTCGCGATCACGATGGGCGCCTTCTGATATTTTTTCTTTGCCGCCATCGCGCCATTGCACTGATATTCACACAGGTCCGGGCGGTTTGAAATACCCGTTTTTCCATAGGAAGCCTCGTAGCCGCAGGCTTCAAACGCGGACGCCACCTCCGCACTGATCAGGTCCAGAAATTTTTTCATAATAGTCCTCTCACTCTTTCCTTATTATATTACGCATTCTGCGTCAGTTCCGCAATGATATGCTCCCTCTGCCGCGCGATATGCCGCCGCGTTGCTTCAAGCGCTTTTTGTTCGTCGCGGTCTTCCAGTGCCTGCAGGATCTCGGCATGTTCCTCCGCCAGTACCTGATGGGACGACCTGTCCTTCAGATATTCCATACGGTAGCGGTACATCTGCTCCCGCAGGTTGTTCAGGATCTGCACCAGGCGTTTATTCCCCGTCGCATTGTAGATTGCTTCATGAAAAGCCATATCCGCCTGCGCGCACGCTCCAACGTCATTCCCGTCCAGAGTCCTGCCAAACCCTGCCGCCAGCCCTTTCAGTTCATCAAGCTGTTCCCTGGTAAGTTTTTTGCAGACAATCTGTACTGCCAGTTCTTCCAGTGCCAGACGCACCTCCAGCACATCCTCCATATCGGAAACTGTAATATCCGCCACGACCGCGCCGCGGCGCGGGATGGTCGTCACCAGTCCTTCCAGCTCCAGCATCCGGATGGCCTCCCGCACCGGTGTCCGGCTGACTCCCAGCTTCTGTGCGAGATGGATCTCCATCAGCCGCTCTCCCGGCCGGATTTCTCCTCTTAAGATTGCCTGCCGGAGTGTCTGAAACACCACGTCCCGCAAAGGCAGGTATTCATTCATTTCCAGATGTAACGTCTCTACCATGCATTCCTCTCCTGTTACAATATATCTTTATCTGATTCTGAATCGAGCAGCGGGGCCTGCGATCGAGCAGGAGCCGGCTTTTGCCTCATGCTCGCCCACGCCGGTACGGACAGCACAGCTGTCATATTCCTTACGCACCCCTGCGCATCAAAAAAACGTTGTGAGGAAAACCTCGTTTGCAAGTGTTCCCCGGCAAAGCTCCTCATACGCATTTTCCGCCCTGCCGCGATCGTCAAACAGTCCGAACACCGTCGGTCCGCTCCCGCTCATCATTGCGTTCACAGCGCCGAGCTGCATCATCTGTTTCTTTATCTCCCCGATCACCGGATATCCCGGAACTGTCACCGTCTCCAGAACATTCCCCATCAAAGCCGCCATCCGATAAAGGTCTCCTTCCCGAATGGCCCTCACCTGCGCGTCAATGTCCGGATGAGTGATCCCGACCGGGGCAGTTTTCACAGGCTCTTCTGATGCAGAAGCATCCTCTGACCGGTCAGCGTCATCTGCTGTCGGATTGCTGCCGGAAAAGGCTTCCCTATCCAAATGCGTATACACATACTTTGTCGATACTGCAACCGGCGGCTTTGCCAGCAAAACAAACGCTTCCGGTGCTTTCGGAAGCGGAGTCAGCCGCTCACCGATCCCTTCCGCAAGCGCTGTGCCGCGCAGGATGCAGTAGGGAATATCCGCTCCCAGCTTCACGCCCTGCTCCATCAGTTCTTCTTTGCTTAACCCCAGTTCAAAAAGTTCATTCGTTCCGACCAGAACTGCCGCCGCGTCCGAGCTTCCGCCCGCCAGACCGGCCGCCACGGGAATATGTTTTTCCAGAATAATCTCCAGCCCCTGCCGGATCTCAAATTCCTCCATCAGAAGCTGCGCCGCCCGGTACGCAAGATTGCGGGAATCCGCAGGCACCAGATCTTCTGCAGATTCGCTGCTGTGCACAATGAGCCGAATCCCCGGCTCATTCTCCAGCACCCGCAAGGTAATCTCATCGCACAGATTCACCGTCTGCATCACCATGCGCAGGTCGTGATAGCCGTCCGGACGCCTTCGCAGCACATCCAGTCCCAGATTTATTTTTGCCCTTGCCTGTAATTTTCGTTCCACAATAGTAAAATCTCCTGTAAATGTAAAGGCACTGAACAGTTACAATATCCTGGTTTGTATACAATATCCTATATTCTATCTTGTGAACAAAACCTTGTCAATATTCGGTTGAAATATTATTTTATAGTAAACGACGTAAGTCGTTTTACTTTGCGCCAGACGCGAGGCTGTGTGCATTTTAATCTTCGAAAAAGCATCCAAACGGAATATTTTCCCACTCCGCGCAATAAGAATAAGAGTAATGACACCGGAAGATCTGTGAATATGAAAGACAGGTTTCAAAAATTTCGGAGCATCCTGCATCGGTCTGCAGTAATCTTTGTATTGTCCGGCATCCTGCTTTTCCCCGCAGGCTGTCAAAACCAGGAGGATAGTGAAAAAACAGAGGTGGAATACACCGTAGCTGCTGCAGAGGAAATACCGGATGAGCTGGCGGCAGTCATCGAGGAAAACAGGGAAAGCGAAATGTGGCTGACCTGGATGGACGGCGACGAGATGTATCTCATCAGAGGCTACGGAAAGCAGGCGACCGGCGGATACAGCATTGCGGTCGCGGAATGTACGGAGGATGAAGAAACGCTGTGGTTTGACACCAGGCTGATCGGTCCGCAAAAGGAAGATACCGCTTCTGCGGAGCCCTCTTATCCCTGGCTGGCTGTAAAAATCACAGCTACGGATAAAGAAGTGGTAATTGAATAATCAATCCCTGACGGAGGCAAAACATGGACTTATTAATGAAACATATTCACATGTGCAGGCAGACGAAGCATGGCGAAACGCAGATCACTCTCGACGAGGATCTGAACGTACCGGATATCCGTCCGGATGTTGAGCGGATCATCCAGAGCAGAGGGCGGATCGTCATTGAACACACAAGAGCGGAAACGCAGAAGCTTTACGCGGACGGCTTTATGGAAGTTGACATTCTCTACATGGATAACACAAAGGAACGGCAGCTGCATCGGCTTAATACGAAGCTGCCCTTTGATGAAGCCTTTTCCATGGATGAGCTGGAGCCCGGGCAGGAGGGAATTCGTCTGCGCCATGAGATTGAGGATCTGAGCATCTCGCTGATCAACTCCCGCAAGCTGGCCATCCGGGCGCTTGTGAGTCTGGATGCTTCCGTTGATGAGATTCAGGATCTGTCAGCGGCAGTTCAGGCTCCTGTTTCAATACATTCTGACGCTTCCGAAAGCAGCGCGTTCGATTCATCCTCCCATGAATCTTCCGGAAGTATCCCTTCTCTTTGCGAGAAAACACAGAAGCTGGAATTTTTGCAGCTGGAGGTGCGCAACAAAGATATCCTGCGTTTAAAAGAAGATGTGCAGCTGCCTTCCAACAAGCCGGACATCCGCGAGATCCTGTGGGAAGATGTCGAGCTTCGCGGATGCCGGACGCATCTTGCGGATGGTAAGATCACGGTGCAGGGAAGCCTGTTTCTGTTTGTTCTTTACCTCGCCGACGCTGAAAGCGAAAGCCTGCAGTGGCTGGAACAGTCCATCCCTGTGGAGGGCGAGCTTGCCTGCAGCGGCTGCACAGCGGAGCTGATCCCGGACATCGAAGTGACGCTTGCTGAAAGCAGCATCACCGCAAAGGAAGACAGCGACGGGGAGATGCGCACTTTTCATCTGGAAGGCACGCTGGAGCTGACCATCCGTCTGTACGGAACCGGTCAGGCAGAAATCCTGACGGATGTTTATTCGCCGGAAAAGGATCTGGAGCTGGTGACGAGCGACGAGACTTATGAAACACTCATCGTGCGCAACGAATCAAAATGCAAAGCGCAGGGAAAGCTCCGCATCCAGAGTGCAAAGCCCCGCATCCTCCAGCTTATGCACAGCAGTGGGAGCGTCAGAATCGACAAGACGGAAATTGTGCCGGATGGGATAAAAATACAGGGTGCGCTGCCGGTTTCGATCCTGTATATTTCCCCGGACGATACGCAGCCGATCGCCGTACTGGAGGGAAGTATACCGTTTTCTCATGTGGCCGAAGCGCAGGGAATTACCGGCAGCACAAGTGATGATGCAGAAAATCCGGATGTTTCTGCCCTGGAACAGACGAACACTCCCTGCCGTTACTCTCTCACCACGAGCCTTGACCAGCTTTCTGCCACGATGTCCGACAGCGAGGAAATAGAAGTCCGCGCCTCTATCGGTCTCAACCTGTTTGCCGTGCGCACAGAAAAGCAGCGCTGCATACACGAAATTCATGAAAGTGACTATGCTCCGGAGCGTCTTGAAGCAGTACCCGGCATCACCGGCTATATCGTGCAGAAAGGCGACACGCTCTGGGATATCGCAAAAGAATATTTCTCCACCCCTGCGCAAATCATGGAAATGAACGGGCTGACATCAGACCAGATCAAAAAAGGAGACTGCCTGATCCTGATGAAAAATGTGAGGCTGCTGAAAAACGCAGTGTAACCGTCTGCGAAAGTGCTGAACAGTTACGTGTAATTTTGCATTGTCTCATCTGCGATTCTGTGTTAGAATGAGTTCCAGGCTTACTTTGAAGAAATATGAAACAAACATTAAATACAAAGGAGTTTTTCTGGCATGAATACAAAAACGACAGCATCAGCGGAACCGGCTGTGGAACTGCCGGACTACAGCCGCGTATCCGGCATACTGGCGCACCCGACCTCCTTCCCGTCCCCGTACGGGATCGGCGATCTGGGACCGGGCGCATACGATTTCATTGATTTCCTGGAGGCTTCCGGGCAGCATCTCTGGCAGGTGCTGCCCCTTGGTCCTACCGGATACGGAGATTCGCCGTATCAGGGTCCGTCCGCATTTGCCGGACAGCCGCTTCTGATCAGCCCGGACAAGCTGATCGAACAGCATCTGCTCACCAGAGAGGACGTGGCGGAGAGTCCCAAATGGGACGAGGATAAGGTAGATTACGGCCCGGCGATTGAATTTAAGACCGCGCTTCTGAAAAAAGCATGGCATTCGTTTTTACATACGCCGGATAAGACGATGATCGAGAATTTCGAGGCGTTCTGCGAAGAACAAAAAAGCTGGCTGGATGATTTCGCGCTTTTCATGGCGTGCAAGGATGCGCAGAAGGGCGTCTCCTGGCTGGAGTGGGAGCCGGAATACCGCGATCCCACCGAAAAGCAGAAGAAAGCGCTCCGCGCAGAGCTTGCCGATGAGATTCAGTATTACTGTTTCCTGCAGTTCCTGTTTCAGGAGCAGTGGGACGAGCTCCGCACCTATGCGCACGAAAAAGATGTGCGGATCATCGGCGACATCCCGATCTTTGTCTCCACGGACAGCGCTGATGTCTGGAGCAACAAAAAGCTGTTCCAGCTGGATGAGGACGGGTATCCCAGTCACGTAGCAGGAGTACCGCCTGACTATTTCAGCGCGACCGGACAGCTCTGGGGCAACCCGCTCTATGACTGGGATTACCATGCGGACACCGGCTACCGCTGGTGGATCAGCCGCGTACGTCGCCAGCTCTCACTGACCGACTATCTGCGCATCGACCATTTCCGCGGTTTTGAGGCATACTGGGCTGTGCCGGCAAAAGAAGAGACGGCCGTGAACGGCCAGTGGGTCAAGGGCCCCTGTGAAAAGCTGTTCAAAGCTATTGAAAAGGAGCTGGGCGAGAATCTCCCGATCTGGGCGGAGGATCTCGGCGTCATCACCCCCGAAGTGGAACACCTGCGCGATTCACTCGGATTCCCGGGCATGAAAGTGCTGCAGTTCGGCTTCGGCGATATGAACGACACCACCTACATACCGTTCTACTATACAACAACCAACTGTATCTGCTACACCGGCACGCATGACAACGACACCACCATGGGCTGGTACAAAGAACAGCCGGACATCATTCAGGACCGCATCCGCCGCATGAGAAATACGGACGGCAGCAACGTCGGCCATGATTTTATCTGCATCGCCATGAACAGCATCGCCAGATACGCGATCTTCCCGGTGCAGGATCTGCTGCAGCTCGGAAGCGAAGCGCGCATGAACACGCCTGGCGTGGCGATGGCGAACTGGGCGTTCCGCTTTAAAAAAGGAGATCTGCACGAGGGACTTGCGAAGTGGCTGCTGGCGACGACCAGACTTTATGGGAGGTAACTATTAAGAAAAAACAGTCAGGCTTCGATCCATGCGGTTCCTGCCGATGATAGGGAAAAAGGGAGAAAAAGAGTATGAAAAAAATGTTTTTACCACTGTTTCTGTCATTGTTTTTGTCACTTGCCTTTCTGTCGGTTGTCCCGGTTCTGGCGGCCGAAGGGCAGCTCACCGATGCTGCCGCTGCTGCTGACGGCTGGAACGGAACACAATATTATCAGAACGGCACAGCCGTAACCGGTTTTATGACCATTGATGGTTTAAAATATTATTTTGACGAAACCGGAAACCTTGTGACCGGCTGGAAGACCATCAGCGGAAAAAAATATTATTTTGCGGAGACTGCCGCAGATGGTTCAGCACTCGGAGCTGCCTTTTCAAAGGGCATGCATGCTGTCGACGGAGCCACTTATTATTTTACATCCGACGGCTATATCAAGACCAGCTGGTGGTACAAATCTTCGAATGGAAACAAATATTATTTTAACGCGAAGGGAATTCGCGTAACCGGAATCCAGAAGATCAAAAAGAAATATTATTATTTTAAATCTTCCGGCGTCCTGCTCAAAAAGACGAAAAAGATCGGCGGCACCACCTATTATATCGACAGCAATGGTTATCTGGAGGCTTATAAAAAAGGCTCCAAATATTACAATCCGAACGGGAAGAAAAAGAGCGCGCAGGCGACAACGAGCTTCAAAACACTCCTGAGGGCAAAAGCTGTGGTCGCGAAGATCACCACCTCAAAAATGTCGAAGTCGCAAAAACTGAAGGTCTGTTTTGACTGGGTCGTCAACCGTCCCTATCGGATTTACAGGAATTTTCACAAAACCTCCAAAAGCAGCTGGATCACGACCTACGCCAATGATCATTTTCTCAGGGAAGGCGGCGAATGCCACGCAGACGGAGCCGCCATGGCCTATCTGGCAAAAGCCATCGGCTACACAAATGTCTATGTATGCCTGGACTGCGACGGGATCAAAAACCAGGGACATTGCTGGGCGGAGATCAACGGTAAAGTATATGATCCCCGGTTTGCGGCTGCAAGAGGATATAAGAACTACTATGCAGTCACTTATTCCAAATATGTCCTGCGGCCGATCACGCATATAAAAATCTGAAACCATTGAAAGGATTCTGTTACATATGCTTCGTTTTTTTCTGATTATGATATTTCTGATCTGTTTTCACATTGTGTCCATTCCGATCTTTTTTGTGGAGTGGATACTTGGAAAAACGATCCCCGCCGCGCGTGAGGTCAGCTCCCTGCGCATCGTCCAGTGGGCACTGAAGGTCATCACATGGCTTGCCGGAGTCGATCTCACCGTGATCGGCGAGGAAAATGTTCCTGAGGATGTCCCGGTGCTGTATATCGGAAACCACCGAAGCAACTTCGACATCGTACTCACTTACGCGCGCTGTCCGCGGCCGACCGGCTATGTGGCCAAAAAGGAGATGCTTAAGATTCCGCTGCTCTCCCGCTGGATGAAGATCCTGCACTGCCAGTTTCTGGACCGCTCCGACCTGCGCGCCGGGATGAAGACCATCCTCACCTGTATCGATCTGGTGAAAAACGGCGTCTCGATCACTATTTTCCCGGAAGGGACCCGCGGGAAAGGGAAAGACGAGCTGGATATGCTGCCCTTCCACGAAGGTTCTTTCAAGATCGCATCCAAATCCGGCTGTCCCATCATCCCGATGGCAATCACCGGCTCTTCCGCGATCTTTGAAGATCATATGCCATATGTCCGCAGAAGGCATGTCACGCTGGAATACGGTGCGCCGATCCGCCTTTCCGAACTCACAAAAGAGCAGCAGAAAGCGCCCGGAAAATATGTGCAGGGAGTCATTACCGATATGCTTGCCTCACATGCAGCCTGACTCATAATAAGAATTGTAAAAAGGGATACTCTATTGAGACATCACAGAGTATCCCTTCTCTTTTTCTCTTTTTCTCTTTTTCTTTTTTACTCCTCCGGCTCCGCGTCTGCCGCTTTCTCATACGCGTCCAGAATGATCTGCTGGATCCGCTCACGCGTAGCGGAATTGATCGGGTGGGCGATATCCCGGTACTCGCCGTCCGCGGCTTTGCGGCTCGGCATGGCGATAAACAGGCCTCTCTCGCCCTCGATCACCTTGATGTCGTGAACGACAAACTCCTCATCCAGTGTAATGGACACGATGGCTTTCATCTTGCCCTCTTTTGCTACTTTTCTGACTCTTACATCGGTTATCGTCATTGCAAATACCTCTTATCTTTCCATAATTGCATTAAAACTATTACATGACATATCGGTTATCCGACTCAATCACGATCCTGGGTTCGCCCTCTCCCACAATGTGTGAATTGGCGCGGATGGTACCGCGGCTCTCGACAATGCAGTTCTCCAGATATACATTGTCACCGAGATACACGTCATTGAGTACGATAGAATTTTTAATCGTACAATGATTCCCGACAAACACATTTTTAAATATCACGGAATTCTCTACCGTGCCGTTAATGATGCAGCCATTCGCCACAAGGCTGTTTTTCACATTGCTGCCCGGATTGTACTTGGCCGGAGGATTATCATCTACTTTCGAATAAACATCCGGATGCTCGCGGAAAAAGTAGTCCCGCACATCCTTCTTCAGGAAATCCATATTTGTCCGATAATAAGATTCCACTGAAGCCATGTTGCTCCAGTAACCTTCCATCCGGTATCCGTAGATCCGTTTTACATCCTTATAGCGGATCAGCACATCTCTTACAAAATCATGCCTGCCCTCGTATACCGCCTGCTCAATCAGCTCGATCAGCAGTCTGCGCCGGACCACGTAGATCCCGCAGGACACGATATTGGACGCCGCAGCCATCGGTTTTTCATCAAACCGGACGATGCGGTTGTCCTCATTCATCTGCACCAGACCGAACCGCGTGATATCTTCACTGGACGGCAGTTCCTTGCAGACAACCGTGATATCCGCCTTTTTCGCGATATGATACTCCAGTACCTTCCCGTAATCCAGCTTGTAGATACCATCTCCGGAAGTGATCACCACATAAGGCTCATGGCACTGTCTGAGGAAATCCAGATTCTGATGGATCGCATCCGCCGTCCCGCGGTACCAGTGGCTGTTGTCCGTGGTCAGCATCGGCGGAAAGATAAAAAGCCCTCCCTGCTTTCTGCCGAAATCCCACCACTTCGAAGAGCTCAAATGCTGATCCAGCGATCTGGAATTAAACTGCGTCAGCACGGCCACCTTCTGTATGCTCGAATTGGACATGCTGCTCAGGGCAAAATCGATCGCGCGGAAGCTTCCGGCCATCGGCATGGCCGCGATCGCGCGTCTGTTCGAAAGCTCCTTCATCCTGTAGCTGTTGCCGCCAGCCAGGATCATTCCCACCGCCCTCATAGCACATCACCTGCCTTTTCCTGTCCGGCATCGTCTTTAGATTCGCCCATCGCCTCCAGGCGATTCTGCAGAGAGCGGCTCTCCACATCCAGCGTCTCTCCGCCCGCAAGAATACCATCCGGATAGTCCTCCGGAACTGTGACGCCGGAAACCGCTGTATTTTTGCCGATACAGACATCCGGCGGAATCACCGAGTCTTCCCCGACGACGACCAGTCCGAACGCGTATACCGACGGTTTTAAACGATTCGGCACTTCTTCGCCGATTCCCATCTTTACATGTTCTCCCACAACTGTATTTTCAGCAATGATCGCCTTATAAATATCCGCTCCCGCTTTGATGACGGTATTCTGCATAATGATAGAATCCCGCACCACAGCGCCTTCCTCAATCACCACGCCGCAGCCGATGATGGAATTGTATACCCTGCCGTAAATCTCAGAGCCGTCTCCCACCAGGCAGCGTTCAATCACAGAATCCTGTGAGGCATACTGCGGAGGAAGAATATCATTCTTCGTATAGATCTTCCAGAATTCCTCATAGAGATTGAACTCCGGAATAATGTCGATCAGTTCCATGTTGGCTTCCCAGTAAGAGCCAAGCGTGCCCACGTCCTTCCAGTAGCCATTGAACTGGTACGCTACCAGCGTCTCGCCCTTCTCATGACAGTACGGGATCACATGCTTGCCAAAATCGCAGCCGCTCTGCCCGGAAAGAGCGATCAACGCCTCCTTCAGGGCATTCCACGAGAATATATAGATTCCCATGGACGCCAGGTTGCTCTTCGGCTCGGCCGGCTTCTCCTGAAACTCCGAAATGCGCCCGTTCTCATCGGTCACTACAACGCCGAACCGGCTGGCTTCTTCCATCGGAACCGGCATGACCGCGATGCTCACGTCCGCATTGTGCGCCTTGTGGAAATCCAGCATCACCTCATAATCCATCTTGTAAATATGATCCCCTGATAAGATCAGGACATAGTCCGGATGGAACGACTCCATATAGGTCAGGTTCTGGTAGATTGCGTTCGCGGTACCTGTGTACCATTCGGTGTTCTCCACCTTCTCATAAGGGGGAAGAACCGTGACACCTCCTACATTCCGGTCAAGATCCCACGGAATACCGATCCCGATGTGGGAATTCAGCCGCAGCGGCTGGTACTGGGTCAGCACCCCCACCGTATCCACACCTGAATTGATGCAGTTGCTCAAAGGAAAATCAATAATCCGGTATTTTCCGCCAAAAGCGACTGCCGGCTTGGCTACCTTCGAGGTCAGGACACCGAGCCGGCTCCCCTGTCCGCCCGCAAGCAGCATTGCTATCATCTCTTTTTTAATCACGTTATCACCTCTGCGATGTCTCTCTTTTGGCGTATTATAGCACACCTTTTCTAAATAGTGAACATTTTTTACAATAATTTCTATGTTTTTTATCAATTCTTATTCTAAATAACGGATGGAAGAAATATAGATATTCTTTTTTCGACACGAAATGCGTTATTTTCGATGAGTTTTTAAAAATTCTTTTGTCTATTATTTATGCTGTTTCCAATTCCTTTTATCATAGACTTTTGAGGAAAAAATGAGTATAATCAGTCGTGGTGAATGCGAAGCACAGAGCAATCCGTGGTATTATCGTATTATCACACAGAGAAAAGCAACGTGGAATCGCCCATGCAGAATCGCTCCGCGATGGGCGAATCTACAGAAGATTAGAAAAGGAGCATCCCCAGATATGGTTCAGATTAATTTTGACCGGCCGATCCATGTGCACTTCATCGGAATCGGCGGTATCAGCATGAGCGGCCTTGCGGCGGTACTTTTAAGCCGCGGCTTTACGGTCACCGGTTCTGATTCCCGAAAAAGTGAGCAGACTTTCTGGCTTGAAAGCCTTGGAGCGTCCGTTTCCATCCCGCAAAGTGCGGCCAATATCACGGACGGCATCGACCTTGTCGTCTATACTGCCGCCATTCATCCGGATAATCCGGAATATGCCGCCGCAGCGGCTGCAGGAATTCCGATGATGCCGCGCGCTGAGCTTCTCGGTCAGCTGATGACACAGTATCCGACTTCCGTGGCTGTCGCCGGTACGCACGGCAAGACGACCACGACCTCCATGATCGCTCATATCATGATGGCGCAGGAGATGGATCCGACGATCTCGGTCGGCGGCATTCTTCCATCCATCGGCGGAAATATACGTGTCGGGCATTCCGGCTCTTTCCTGACGGAAGCCTGCGAATATACGAACAGCTTTCTCCATCTGACACCGCAGATCGGCGTTATCCTCAACATTGACGCGGATCATCTGGATTTCTTTAAAGATCTGAACGACATCCGGCATTCCTTCCGTCTCTTTGCGGAAAAGATTCCGGCCGGGGGCACGCTGATTATAAATGCCGGGATTCCGGAGATTGATACTTTCACCGAAGGGCTCGCCTGTCAGGTCGTGACATTCGGCGAGGGCTGCGGCGGCTATCACGCGGAACATATCTCCTGGGATGACTTCGGATGCGCCTCATTTGATCTCTATGTACGCTCCGGCAATGCCTCCGCCGCAGACTCCGGGAACGGCGGCTCCGATTGCCTGCTCGGCCATTTTTCCTTACATGTGCCCGGCGAACACAATGTTGCAAACGCTGCGGCCGCGCTCGCCTGCACAGATCTGCTCGGAGCATCCGTATCCTCCATGGAAGCAGGACTTTCCGGCTTTACCGGCACCGACCGCCGTTTTCAGAAAAAAGGAGAGATCGGCGGTGTCACGATCATTGACGATTATGCGCATCACCCGACCGAGATCCGGGCGACACTGTGTGCCGCGCAGAAATATCCGGCACAACGGATCTGGTGCGTCTTCCAGCCGCATACGTATTCCCGCACGAAAGCCCTGTTCGACGAATTTGCCGACGTGCTTTCCCTGGCGGATCATGTCGTGCTGGCTGATATTTACGCAGCCAGAGAGACGGATACTCTC
This sequence comes from Lachnospiraceae bacterium, assembly GCA_021199235.1. GTDB lineage: Bacteria > Bacillota > Clostridia > Lachnospirales > Lachnospiraceae > Choladousia. Next base: position 113,812 of record JAJQIL010000037.1, read on the forward strand.
GGCGTCAGCTCCGCTCTGCTCTGTCAGAAGCTGAAAGAAAAAGGCCGTGAAGCATGGTACTTCCCGACCTTTGATGAAATCGAAACTTTTTTACTTGAAAACTGCACCGCGGGCGATCTGCTGATCACCATGGGGGCCGGCGATGTCTACCGCATCGGCGAGCGGCTGCTGGGACAGTGATCCGTCCCCACATGCCATCTGTTTTCATACAGGTCTTCGCAAGGACTGCGGAGACCTGTTTTGGATCATACTCTCATTTCTTATGTGCTGCCAGGAACTTATTGATCCGGCCGGTTGGCGTCAGCAGGTCGCTGACCGAGCCGTCATGATTCAGTGTGTCAATGATCAGAGCGATATATTTGCTCAGGTCGCAGCCGGTATAGTAGGGCTTCGAGAGCAGTTCCGGCGGCTGATAGACCAGATTCGTCGTCACCAGCGCGTCAAACAGCCCCTCCTTCCAGGCTTTGTCAAACTTATCCAGACTCTTTGTGAACAGGCCGAACGTCGAGCAGATCAGCACGCGGTTCGCCTTTCTTATTTTGAGCTGCTTCGCCGCAGCCAGCATGCTCTTACCGCTGACGATCATATCGTCAAGCAGTACGACATCTTTTCCGCTTAAATCCCTGCCGAGAAACTCATGTGCGACGACCGGATGCTTTCCATCCACCATCCGGGCATAATCACGCCGCTTGTAAAACATTCCCATATCGACGCCGAGCAGGTTCGCCATATAGATCGCACGTCCGGCCGCACCCTCATCCGGGCTGATGATCATCAGCCGTTCCGGGTCAATCTCCAGATCCGGAACCGCCCGAAACAGTCCTTTGATAAACTGATAGACCGGAAGAATGTTCTCAAATCCGTGAAGCGGGATCGCGTTCTGCACACGCGGATCGTGCGCGTCGAAGGTGATGATGTTCTCCACGCCCATTTTCACCAGCTCCTGCAGTGCAAGACCGCAGTCCAGAGACTCCCGGCCCGTGCGTGTAAACTGGCGGCTCTCGTAGAGAAAAGGCATAATCACATTGACCCGCCTGGCCTTGCCGCCGATCGCGGCAATGATACGCTTCAGATCCTGATAATGGTCGTCCGGCGACATGCGGTTCGTATATCCGTTGAGTGAATAGGTGAGGCTGTAGTTGCAGACATCTACCAGAATATAAATGTCCTTTCCCCGCACAGAATCATTGATCTGTCCCTTGCCTTCTCCCGATCCAAACCGCGGAAGATCCGTACTTACCAGATAAGAGTCTTTATCATAGCCCTCCAGAAGCGGACTGTCCTGATGCTCATGGACACGTTCCGAGCGCCAGTCAACGATGTGATCATTAATCTTTCTTCCCAGTTCCTCACAGCTTTTCAGAGCGATGATTCCAAGGTCCCCGACCGGGATCGACTCCAGATTCCGCTCATAGCCTGTCTGAAACTCCATACTCTCTCCTCCTCATTCAAGCCAACCCTGTACTATGTGCAGGACTGCCCCCGGCCGGAATGTCAGCCGGATCAGTCTCCATACTTCTTCTGTATCCTTATATCTTCTCCGATCAGCTTCAGCATCTGATAGCTGCCGGTGATCCGCGAGACGACGCGTTCCGAATAGCGGTCCGCCATCTGTCCCAGAGACAGATTCGTCGAGATCAGTGTGCTCTTCTGCCGCAGGATCCGCTCATTCAGCACATGAAAAAGCTGCGAAGCGACAAAGGAATTGGTCTGCTCCGTCCCCAGATCATCGATAATCAGAAGGTCGCACTCAAAAATATGCCGCTCCAGCTCCCCCGCTTCCTCTTCCCCCGTCCTTCTGAAGGAAGAATCCGCCAGAAGCTCAAAAAGATCATAGGAAGAAAAATAAATCACCGAATGTGTCGTCTCCAGCAGCGCGTTCGCGATACAGTGAGAAAGGAATGTCTTCCCCAGTCCGGTACTGCCGGAAAGGAACAGGTTCCCCGCGTTCTCATCAAACTCCTGCACAAACCGCCTGCACTCCTCCAGCGCGTGCGAAGCCATCTGCGCCGCTGTAAGTCCCGTCGCCGGATCGTTAAGATCATCCGCATAATATCGCAGGGAAAATGCCGGGAAAGTCTCTTCTTTGTAGTGTTCACGAAGGTTCGACTGTGTATACAGCAGATCAATCTCCGCTCTCTGAAAACAGTGGCATTTTGCCTGCCCGATGTATCCGGTATCCTGGCAGTCCGGACAGTCATACCGCATTTTCAGATAATCCTCCGGATATCCGGCTTCCTTTAAAAGCTGCGCTTTCTGAGCGCTGAGATTGCTGATGCGCTCGCGCAGCGCATGAAGGGGATCCGGCACCGTCTTCCCGATCGTATCGGCCGAACTTTGGCGAAGGGGCGTTTCCACCTGTGCCAGCATCATCCGCGCACACGCTACTCCCGCCGCGGCAATCTGCGCGTCCAGATCCGCCAGCGCCGGGATACGGCCGCGAACCTCCTGCTCACGTTCCGAGAGCTCCCTTCTTGCCCGGTTCTGACGGCGCTGATAGTCCCGCATGATTTCATCATATTGAGAATTTGTCAGTCCCATGCCGCTCCTTACTATCTTACTATCTTACTATCTTACTATCTTACTATATTACTATCTTTCTGTCATCACATCCGACAATATGTATGTCTTTCTGTATTATATCTGCCTGTCTATTTCCGGCCAAAGACTTTCCTTTCCAGACTGTCATAATCATAGCTTCGCTGATCAAAGCTGTTGAACCGGTTGGTCCGCCCGGCCGATGCCTGATCCTTCGCACCGGCTTTGGCCTGGCTCTGCGTATTCTGTGCATTCTTTTTCTGAGCCTGTCCCTGCTCCCATTTCCGGTCGGCCGTCTCCACGTCCTTCATGGTATGTATATTATCGTTATGCCACTGCCCGAGAATACCGTCCGCGTATTTAAAATTCGGCTCATGCGTCTGGTCGATCGTGCGCCTGCAGGCCTCCAGAATCAGATCAGTTGAAAAGCCATATTCGTCCAGCCACTTCTGCATCAGCGCCTGCTCCGACGGAGCCGGATGACGGCCGCGAATGCCGAATGCTTTCATGATCAGATAATAATTCCGGTTGTAAAGTCCCGACTCCCGCTTCGCCTCCTGTACGGTCGTAATCCCGGCTTCTGCCCAGGAAAGCGCTACCTTTTTCATATAATGGCGGCTGGTCGTCCCATGCGTGAGGCAGTAATCCAGCAGATATTCGATCAAATCCGTGGAAAATCCCAGCGTATGATAATAGTAGACAAAATCATTCTGTTCTGAAGAAGAAAGCGGCCGGCGCAGATACTGCTCCGCCACCAGAAACAGCTCCCGCAGCTCCTGCTGCGCGGATGCGGAAAGCGCGGACAACGCGGGTACAGCCTCGGACGCATCAGCCTGAAGCGCGGCGTTTTCTGCATGTTCTGCCTGTTCCGGCTTCTCTGTCTTTTCCAGCTTTTCCGGCTTTGCAGTCATCTCGATATTGTAACTCGCAATCCCGTCGCTGTAAAGAGGCTCGCTGACCGAAAGCTCCTCCGCCAGAATCACCGGCGTGGAATAGCAGCCCGGATCCGTAAATGTCACCGAAAGGATCTCACCCTCATCATTCAGCTTCGTCCGGATCAGATTCTGCCTTTCCCAGTATGTCAGCGCGCGGCGCACATCCTTCTCCGTATGTTCAAAGACATCCGCCACCGACGAAAGAGAAAACTCCCGTCCACTGTCCGCGCAGCGCAGCAGATACAGATACACCTTGACGAATTCTCCGTTCGCCTGCGGCATATACTGATCAATAAATGTATTCTGAACAACAGTAACCCCCTCCGGGGTGTCCGTATAAATCTTCATGGCTGCGCCTTCCTGATCCTGAAACGTATTCTCCTGTTTCCATATTGCCGTGCGCACCCGGTGTGCACCTTCACCGTGCATCGTTCGTGAGCAGCCGGCCCTTAGCTTACGCACAGTATATCATACTTCCGCCGGAATGAGAACCGCTACTTTTCCACAAATGACGGCTCAACCCACCTCACTTTTTCGTGTGAATAATGTGGATAGTGTGGATAAGTGGTTGACAATAACATTGATCTCAAGTCCGTCAGGCCTGAAAATAAGCGAAAAACGGCATTTTTTGTCGAAATATTATGTAAATCAGATTATCCACAAAAAATCCCCTTCCCGGTCACGGCAAACCCGTGCATAAAAGTGTGAAATATGTGAATAACCCGGAGAAAAGCGCCAGAAAAGCCTTTCTCCGGGTGTGAAAAAATTGTTAGTAACTGTCCTGAATAGTTACCAAATGTTCAAATCTTAATAACGCCTTTTACGATCTCCGCCTTATTATCTACGCAGGAATCCAGCGCATTCTGGATATCATCCAGTTCAAAATAGTTCGTCACGATGTCTTTGATGTGGACTTTGCCGGAAGCCACCGCGTCGATTGCCATCGGGTAGATGTTCCGGTAACGGAACACTGTCTTAAACGTCAGCTCCTTGTCCAGCGCCATGCCGATCGGAAGCGTCATATCTCCTGACGGGCTGTAGCCTACAAATACGATCGTCGCGCCCTTTTTCGCCGCGCGGATCTGCTGCTGCGCCGTGATCTGCGAGCCGGCTGTCTCAATGCCAAGGTCAAAGCCTTTTCCTTCCGTGATCTGGGCAATGCGGGCCACAGTATCCTCCTTCGCGCCGTTGATCACCTCGTCCGCGCCAAGCTCCTTCGCTTTCTCCAGACGTTTGTCCATCACGTCCACAACAATCACCTTTGATACGCCTCTCGCCTTCAGGGAAAGCATGGAGACCAGCCCGATGCACCCGGCGCCAGTCACAACGGCCGTCTGGCCCAGATGCGCATCCCCCTGATTTGCCGCGTGCATGCCGACCGCCAGCGGCTCGATCAGAGCGCCCTCCATGGTGCTGACATTATCCGGAAGCTTAAAGCAAAGCCCCGCCTCATGCGCCACATACTCCTGAAATACACCGTCCACCGGCGGCGTCGCAAAGAAAACGACGTCCTTGCAGAGATTGTATTTGCCCTGTTTGCAGAATTCGCAGTGGCCGCAGGTCTTTCCGGGCTCAAGCGCCACGCGGTCGCCGATCTGCAGATTTTTCACATTGCTGCCGACCTCGACCACCGTACCGCCTGCCTCATGCCCAAGCACAAAAGGCGGCTCCACGATGAAATCACCGATCCTCCCTGCCTCATAATAGTGCAGATCCGAACCGCAGATGCCTACATACTCAATTTTTACGAGTACCTCGTCTTCTTTCGGCACCGGGATCGGCCTTCTCTGGATCTCGACCTTGCGGATGTCTGTCATGACCGCGGTTTTCATAGTTCCTTCCATGTTCTTTGTTCCCCTTTCTTTATTTTATCAGGCAGGATGATGAACCCCCGCCCGCAGCGCGGGCTGCATCCGGCAACAGCAAAAAATCCCTTTCGCAGCCTGCACATAATAATGACCGATATAAGTGTTTTACTGCCCTTTTCGCCAGCTTTTCTCCGGTCCGAAGTAAGACGGCAGCAGCTCCGTTCCCTCTCTGACCAGTGTCAGCCGTTCCAGCGCAATGCCGGCGTCCCCGGCAAAAACAGTGATCCGGTTCAGGCCTTCTTTCAGGTATACCTGAATTTCTGCCTCGTGTTCCTGATCCAGTGCCGCACGGCACCATTCCTCACAGGAAGGATCTCCGCCCCGGTAGTTATCCCCGGTAATACATACTGTCTGGACCGCTTCCCCGTTCACAGAGACACCCAGACGCAGCTGCCCGCCGTATACCAGCGGGTTGGACGGGGAAGTGTGCAGGATCAGCCGGAAGCCGCCCGCAAACGTCTCACAGCCGCACGCATCGCCGGTATAAGCCGCCCCGTCCGGAAGCGAAGCAGGGTGGTATTCTTCCGGACTCACCCAGACTTCCCAGGTCAGGGAAGGCGCACGCCCTGCCACCTGATCCTCTTTATTATATACGGCCGTAGTCGGAAACGCCTTCACAGCAGAGCCATATTTTCCATAATCCTTCAGCACGCCGAACCCAGGGCTGCATACACTTCCATTGAGCAGCTGATCCGAAGCGTCTTCACTGGTGCATCCGCCCGCATAAGCTGCAGGGACTGACTTGCAAAAGTCCTCCGCATCCAGGACGCAGACGCCGTCCTGCATCAGAAACGCGCCGTCCGGCACCTCTGACAAATCCCGGTTCTTCGCGGAAAGAAGAAGCGGTACTTTTTCCCTTCCCGCACGGACCGCGCAGCGGAATTCCACAGTCTCCCCTGCGGGAATCCGCTCACGCAAAACACGGATCTCCACCTCCGTCTGAAGCTCTGTGCTTCCTTTTGACGGCGTGATCATAAAACAGTCTTCCGGCTTTATACTGCCGGCAGAACCAGTCTGAAAGCCCGTTTCCCCGACAATCTCCCAGTCCACCGCGCCCTGACCGCCGTTCGCGATCTGCAGCGTCACGCAGTCCGTCCCCGCATTCCGGAAATCATCCACCACCAGCGGATCCGGAAAATACTGGTTGGTATAGCTTTCCGTCCGGTCTGCACGGGATACCACAAGCCTCGGCTGCTTCGGCAGGGTCAGCATATGGCGCACCGGATAGCGGAAATCCTCGTCATTCCAGTTTACAAAGCCGATATGCCGTTCAAGCTCCATGCCTCTCCATTTACCGTCCCGAAAAGCCGCCATTTCCTCCGCGAGCGCCTCATCCCGCGCAATGCATTCTTCAAGCAGTTCCCCATACTGATTCGCGATCGCTTTTCCCTGATCCCCATACAGATGATTCAGTCCCGTATACAGATGCATCTTCAGCAGATTGGCAATCCCGGCCGCCGGAAAATAGATCAGGCTGTAATAAGCATCCTCGCAGGAGCTTCCCTCCAGTGCCTGCCGCAGCTCCTCATTTTTCTTCTCCAGCGCCTCTGCCCGTGCCAGCAGCTTTCGTCCTTCCGCATAATGTGTCGGATGATAGATACGGTCATTCAGCGCCTCCGCCCGGCGGAAGCTGTGCAGCCGCACAGATTCTGTGAGCACCCAGGTAATATCATCTACAGCCCCGGCCAAACGTGCAGCGGCATCTGTATTTCCCGATTTTTCCCAATGGGCTCCGATTGGAGAAAACTGGTGCGTCATCATCCGGGGAGCGGGCGCTCTCCTGCGCTCGTGTCTGCCAAAGACTGATGAAATCCATTCTTTCGGATAAGCAAGGGTGTGCTCATAAGCTCTATAAGTATCAAAATCATAAGCCAGCGACAGAAAATAGCCCAGCGGATATTCGTTGAAGCGTACATCGCCCACATTCAGTATCCAGACATCGCGTATCCCGTAATCCCAGGCCTGCGTCATCTGTTCCCAGATCCTGGTGACCGGCGTCGAATTGACCCATTCATAGGAAATCGGGCTGCCATGATAGTCCACATGATAATACATGCCGTATCCGCCGCGGTGCGGACGCAGTCTCTGTCCCGATGATGCTTCCGTCTCTGCTGACAGTTCTTTGCCTTCCGCCATTTTTTTGCACTCTCCGCCGGAAACTGCATAATCCTGCGGCAATGCACGCATATAATTGAAATTGTCCTCGCAGAACATCAGTGTGACATCTTCCAGCTCCTCAAAGCCCTGCAGGCCTTCGGAAGCGCCGGCCGGACACGGCTCGTTTTCTGCATCCCCCGCATTGCCGAAATAGTAGTCTTCTACTTCTTTATAAATGGCAAACAGCTGCGGTACCTGCTTCAGATCCGGATTGATGTGCTTCGCGATCAGCTTTCTCTGCTCCGTGATGATCTCCTTCAGCAGAGTGACGTTTTCCTCCACGGTCGAGTCCTCGCCCAGCATTTTGGAGTCATTCTCCCCGCGCATGCCGATCGTCGGAAAAATATTCTGCCCCTTTACGCGGCTTAAGCCGTCCTCCCAGAAACGCAGCAGTCCTTCTTTGTTCGTCACGTAGCTCCACTCATTGCCATAGGGCGAATTTTCCCCCTTAAAAATGGAAAATTCCGCGCCGGAACGCATACACGGCTCATGATGGGACATCCCGATGTAAATACCGTACTCGGTCGCCAGCTCCATCGAGGCAAGCCCCGGCCCGTCCAGAAGAAAAGAGGAAGACCACATCGCCGGCCAGAGATAGTTGCCTTTCATACGCAGCAGATATTCAAAAATATGATCATACATCTCTGCCGTAAAGCCCTGATAGTGAGAAAATGTCCAGCTGCCAAAACAGGGCCACTCATCGTTGATAAAAAAACCGCGGTATTTGACGGAGGGTTCTCTGGAGATGCCGTTTTCTACAAAAATCCGATAAGGGGCCTCTTCGCCGGCTTCCTCTCCCGGTTTCCGTGCCTCATCGGCCGGACACGCATCGTTGGAATTCTTCGCCTCCACAAGCGTCACATTCCCCAGCCAGGGCGGCGCGGCATCGCCCCAGAAGCCCCAGGCCGTCACGCCCAGAAGCTCCGACAGATGAAACATTCCATAAATCGTACCGATCCGGTCGCTGCCGACGATCACCAGTCCCTGTCCGACTCCGTCGATCGGCTGCTCTGCCAGATAAAAGCCATAGCTCTCCCATTTTCCTTTTAATAAAGCCAGTTCCGGGATCCTCTCTGCCAGCGTATCCGCCAGCGCATCCTGTCCCATCTGCGCGACAAGGATCGCGTACGGAACCTTTGCGCCGGGAAGGTTAATCTGACTCTTCGTACCGGTGACCGCCTCCACATCCGAAGCCACCTTTGCACCAATCTTCCGGATCCCCTGCGACGCGTGCGGATCCAGAATCACATTGATGTATCCGTCTAATCTCAATTCTGCCATAGCTCACTATGCTTCCTTTCTCTGCCAATCATTTGAATTGTCAAACAGGAACCTGCTGTCCCCCAGCCTGCACGCACCCATTCCGTTTCTGAATTCACAACTGTCCTGAACAGCTACACCGCATCAAACCGCAGCCAGTGAAAATCAAAGCTGCAGCCCGGCAAAAACACGAGACTGATCTGCTTTTTCCCGGTCAGCGGCTCCAGCGCAAACGTATACTCGTCCGCTTCTCCCGGAAACTCCAGCACACGGCGGTCAGCCTCGGTCAAACGCGAAGCGTTTTCTGCATGACCGAGGCGACCTGCCCTCGCCGGGTGGCATCCTCGCCCTTCGGGCGGGATATCCGCCGAGCTCTGGCGAGGGGGCGTTTCCTCTTCCTCGGTCAAACGCGAAGCGTTTTCTGTATCAATATCCTCCAGCTTCAGAAGAATGCTGTTTTTGGGAAGCGGCGTCCGTCCCGCGATCGTAATCCGCATGGCGCCGGTCTCTCCAAAGTCCAGCTCTCCGAATTCCAGCGTGACATTGTTGCCGATATTCTTTACCCACTCGCCGTCCCGTTCAAACTGATCGCCGTAGACACTCCGGCAGTCCAGCGCCGTCAGGCGTTCATAGGCCAGCGTCTGACGCGTAAAGGAAAAGCCTTTGATATGGATCTTATCCCGCAGGACAAAGCAGAGCGATGTCACTCCCCGCAGGCGGCGATTCAGATGATACGTCTCCGGCTGGTAGGTATTCCAGATTGATTTTTTCTGATATACCACTTCCGCGATCTTCTCCGCATGCGGTTCTCCCGGCATTCCTTCATATATCTCAATCTCATACGGATTGTCCGTAAGCGCAAAGATCGGGATCGTAATCTCATCCGAACCATCCGTTCCGAAGTCAATATTGTGATAACCCACCTGCGTCTCTCCGTCCCGCGCGGTCGCGACGCCATGCTCATTCCCGCTGCCCGGCGTCCCGCGGCTGTAGTCATAAAGCGCACCCGCGATAAAGCCATACGGATCCAGAAATGCCTTCCCGAGGCCTTTCGCAGTAAATTCGATCTGCGAGATCATCCGCACATCCTCTGTCCCGCTGCGTGAGGTGCAGCGCAGACGCACCTTGCCGTCGCTCACCGCGCACACACGCACCAGCCGGTCAAATCCGGAGAATGCCTCCGTATCGGACAAACGCGCAGCGTTTCCTGCCTGATCAGCGCCGGGCTGCATCTCAGGGGGCAAATAATCCACCGGCTCCGCCACTGCAAGCGAAGAAGGGATCCCGGAATCATCCACCACACTGAACGACAGCTCGCGGTCCGTCGCATCCGGCGGACAGATGACCGCTGCCACAAGTGTCTCCGGATGCTCCGCGGTAAGAATCGTGCCGCCGAGACTTTTCAGCCGGATCGCCCTCACTGGAGTATCGGCCAAACGCGCAGCGTTTTTATCATGGCCGCCCTGCCGCAGTACCTGCTCCGGCAGGTACGCGAGCGGGCTGCTGCCGGGAACGGGCGTTCCTTCCGTCACCGGTACAGACAGCACCGCATCCTTCAGGCCATGCGAAGCCACCGTGACTGTCAGTGTGCCCGGATTGCTATCCGCTTTTACTATAGCCAGCAGCTTGCCGCTGAACAGCCGGCGGCAGCCGCTTTTATAGCTTTCCCGGTCCGTGCTGTCGCCGTTGTCTGTCCCGACGAGAGCACCGGCTCCGGTCACGGAAATGTTCACCCGGTTCAGCGCGTTTTCCACGGGGTTCCCCTCTCGGTCTTCCATTGAGATCTCTATAAAAAGCAGATCCGTTCCGTTTGCCGTGAGCGCACATTCCTGTCCTTCGGGCCGGATATCGTCCAGGCCCTGCGAAGAGGCGCTCCTGTAAGGCCTCAGCACAATCCTGTCCGGTTCACCGAAGGAGCGGTGCACATCCTCAGCAATGATGCGCCCCTTCTCATCATAGGCCGCCGCGCGGATCTCGCCCGGTGTATAGCGTACCTTCCAGGTCGCCGAAAGACGGACTCCCGCGCCCTTGCAGCGTACCTTCTCTTCCGGAGACAGGAGCGCCGGCGGGTCTGTCAGCTGACGAACCCCCTGACTTTCTCCGTTCAGGAACAGCTCGACCGACGCCGCGTTGGAATAAACACGCACATCAATCTCCTGCCCCTCATTATAATCCCAGTATGGGAACAGATGCACCATCGGATGCTCCTTCGGATCCCGCCAGGCTGCCTGGTAGCAGTAAAACGCGTCTTTCGGGAACCCCGCCGTGTCAATCTGTCCAAAATAAGAGTTTTTTGTATGATAAGGCGTCGGCTCTCCGATATAATCAAATCCGGACCACAAAAACTGCCCGCAGGAATACGGATGCTCCCACTCAGCCCTGACACACTCCTCATGCGAATTCGCGCCCCAGCTCGTGGTCGAATTCCCCAGAGATGAGCACTGCTGATCCTCATCCGCCAGGACCGACTTGTCATACGGAAAATGATAAATCCCGCGGCTCTGTACAATAGAACCCGTCTCACTCCCGTACAGGATCCAGTCCGGGTGTTCCCTGTGGTGCCGTTCATAATAATTCGCGCCGTAATTGTAGCCCTCGAGCTTCACCAGATCCGCGCATTTCTGCGCGTTCTCCCACGGCATATAGTTCGAACCGATCGTCACACGCGCATTGCCCAGCGGATCGTGTTTCTGCGTCTCCTCCATCAGCACACGCGTCCACATCTGCCCTCTCTTACCGGTATGCGTGTCATGAATCTCGTTCCCGATGCTCCACATGATCACGCAGGGATGATTCCGGTCCCGGCGGACCCAGCTCGCTACATCCTTCGGATACCATTCCGTGAAAAAGCGCGCATAGTCATACGGCGTTTTGCCGGATTCCCACATATCAAACGCTTCCGCCACCACCAGAAATCCCATCCGGTCGGCCAGCTTCAGCACCTCCGGCGCCGACATATTGTGGGAGCAGCGGATCGCGTTGCATCCCATCTCCTTTAACACCCGCAGCTTTCGTTCCATCGCCTGCGGATGAAACGCGCTGCCAAGACATCCCAGATCATGATGGTCGCAGACGCCGTTCAGCTTCAATTTTCTGCCGTTCAGGCAGAAGCCCTCATCCGGCAGGAATTCTACCGTGCGGAACCCCACTTCCTGCTCTTCTTCCTGGATCACCTCGCCGTCCCGCACAAGCTTCACCCGCAGAAGATACAGATACGGCTGCTCCACATCCCAGAGCACGGGATCATCTACAAAACCGCTGAAGCAGTGAATTTGCATTTTCTCCGGTGCCGGATTCCCCGGTGCCGCATCCCCATCCGCTCCTGTCACCACTCTGCCATTACCCGAAAGCACGATACGGGACGCATTGCCGGAAAACGGATCCCAAAGTTCAAAAAGCGTCTCCACAGCCCCGGCCAAACGCGCAGCGTTTTCTGCATGGCCGGGGCGTTCTGCCCTCGCCGGGTGGCATCCTCGCCCTTCGGGCGGGATATCCGCCGAGCTTTGGCGAGGGGGCGTCTCCACAGCCCCGGCCGCAACCTCCGCGCGCAGCTCCACCTTCCAGCGATCACCCGCCGCTTCCTTCTGAGCATGAAAATAAACCCCGTCCGCGGCCAGATACTGCTCATGCACCGTCCGCAGCCAGACATTCCGGTATATCCCCGCGCCTGAATACCAACGGCTGTTCGGATTGCGGAAATCCACTGTCACCAGCAGTTCATTTTCCCCGTCCAGAAGCGCCTGTGTGATCTCAAACTCAAAGGTCGAATATCCGTACTTCCATTCCCATACCTGCTGCCCGTTCAGGTAAAAACGGCTGTCCATATACACACCGTCAAAGCGGAGGAACACCCGCTCATCCGCCTTTATTTCCCAGTCAAATCTCTTTTTATACTGCCCGAAAGCGTCCTCATAAAAGCTGTTCACATCCGAAATCGCCCAGTCGTGGGGCAGTCCCACCGGGTAAAACGGTTCGCCGTTTTTCGAAAACTTCCAGCCGCTGTTAAATAACCGTATGCCGCTCAACAACGTCTCCTCCCCTGATCAGACAGAAAACGGCCCGGCCGTTCCTGCCCGTCCATGCCATATGCCAAAACCACTGCTGCTTTGCGCAAAAACCACTGCTACTCTGCGCAAAAAACAGCATCAATCTGACATAACATCGATGCTGTTTTACCTATCTTTATAATTGGCAGTACGCCAAATGTCAAGCAGTTCTTTTCATTCGTTCCACACAAATCCCTCCGCGACCTTCTGTCCGATCTCCCGCGGCGTATCCAGATCCTGAGCCTCATCCTGCTCCGCCTCATCGCGGTACTCTATCACTTCTACGCAGAAGCACTGGTAATCTCCCACCACATAGTGATAAATATCCCGGTAAGCCTCAGAGGAATCATCCACCAGTACAATATAAAGATAATCCATCGCCAGCGTATAGACCGCGCTGGTCGTGATCTGCGCATTAACATTGCTGTAGAGAAGATTGTTCGTCAGCATATCGCGAAGCTGCTCGTAATCCGCTCTGGAATAATTGGTATCCAGAAAGCTGCACGAAATGGAAGAGGTCTCCGGACTTTCCGTATCCGCATACGCATCCTCAACATAAACCGCGGCATCCTCCGAACTCAGGGAATCATTCTCCGTCCAGCCTTCCTCCATCGTATAAGTCCCGGGAAGCATCTCTGTCTCCGTCTCATATGCTTCTTCAGACGCAGCGCCGTCCCAGAACGCATCCGCGCTCCCGGCATCCCCGGAATATTCCTCCTGCCAGAAGGTCTCTCCGGCACCGCCCGTGCTGTCGGAATACCCGGCCTCCTCCGCCTGTACCCGCATCACGCCCGCACCTCCGGAACAGACCAGAAGAAGAAAAAGAAAAGCCACCATAAAACCCTTAGACGCTGTTTCCGCAAATCGCATCCTTCTCATTCCCGCATGTCTCCTCGTATCATAATCCTAAACATCCATTCCCGCTTCGCGGGCACCACTAAACAGAAAAGCCGACTGTTCCGTGCTTCGCACTCACACATATTTACTGACAGTATAATATCATATGCATGCTTTGTCACGGAAAGGTTTTCTTAAGATTTTGGGGATGGGCGGTCTGCGGCCTGCTGTACAGTCTGCGGTCTGCCGTGTCACGTCCTCCGCCCTGCCGGCATATCCTGTAGAAAGCGCACCTGAAAGGACCCTCACCATGCCGGATCCGCTCCCCCCTTTTCCGCCGCCCCTGCGTTTCTGCGTTCTGCGCCAGAAAGAAGTCATCAACATCTGTACCTGCCGGACTCTCGGCTGCGTCAGCGATCTGGAAATCGACCCGCAGACCGGCTGCATCCGTTCTCTGATCGTGCCCGGCACCGGCCGTTTCTGCTGGTTCCTGGGACGGGAATATGAATATGTGATCCCATGGCGCTGCATCGTCCGCATCGGGGCGGATATCGTACTCGTCGAGGTCAATGAGGAAGAAGTCCGCAGAAAATATGACTGACACCGGAAATGCACAGGAATCTGTCAAGGCCTAAAAATTTTAAAATTTCCGCGCCGCACGAATATCCCGGCCGCAAAAAGTGAATCATTGTAACTGTGAAGGTACCAAACTGTTACGAATCACTGTAGCAGGAACGAATCCCGGTCATCTGCGATAAGCAGGTGTATGACCGGAAGCAGGAGGATGATTCACATGGCATTTACCAAGGTAGAAATATGCGGCGTCAATACATCAAAGCTCCCGGTTCTGACGAATGAGGAAAAGGAGTTCCTTTTTGAACAGATCCAAAAAGGAGACGAGAACGCGCGTGAGCTGTATATCAAGGGCAATCTGAGACTTGTACTCTCAGTGATCCGGCGATTTTCGAACAGCAATGAAAACGTCGACGATCTCTTTCAGATCGGCTGCATCGGTCTGATGAAAGCCATTGACAATTTTGATACAAATCAGAATGTAAAATTCTCTACGTACGCGGTGCCGATGATCATCGGAGAGATCCGGCGCTACCTGCGCGACAACAATTCCATCCGCGTCAGCCGTTCGCTCCGGGACACGGCGTACAAGGCGATCTACGCAAAAGAAAATTACGCCAGACAGAATCTCCGGGAACCGACCGTCAACGAAATCGCGAACGAGATCGGTATCCCCAGAGAAGAAATTGTCAACGCTCTGGACGCCATCCAGAGCCCTGTGAGCCTCTATGATCCGGTCTATTCGGAAGGAGGCGACACCCTCTATGTGATGGATCAGATCAGCGACCGGAAAAACCGGGAGGAAAACTGGGTCGAGTCCATCTCCCTGCGCGAAGCGCTGGAGCGTCTGCCGGAGCGTGAAAAACATATCATCGAGCTGCGCTTTTATGATGGAAAAACGCAGACGGAGGTCGCCGCTGAGATCGGCATCTCCCAGGCACAGGTCAGCCGTCTGGAAAAAACGCACTCAAAACAATGCGGAGCTATTTAAACTGACTGTCAGAATGACCGGGAAGAAAAAAGGCGTTCAGCAAAACTGCACTGAACGCCTCCCGAGCCCCCGTATTCTGTTATATTCTGATATCCTGTCACATCCTGATATCCTGTCATATCCTGATATCCTGTCATATTCCGATATCCTGTTCCACCCTTTACTTCCTGTCTGCTTCCTCACTCATCCATCTCCGGAATGTCGCTCTGCTGATATGCAGCCGGGCAGCGGCGCCGGTAACGGTCAGTTCCCCACGCTCATAGTCCGCTTTTGCTCTCTGGAATTCCTCCGGAACCTGTTTGGACGGAGATCCGAATTTGACCCCTCTTTCGTGCGCCGCCCTGATTCCCTCGCTCTGTCTCTGGCGGCGTAAGACCTTCTGATTCCGCTCCGCGTACTTCAAAACATCCAGCACGAGTTCCGAAACGAACTGCCCGTTTAACGCTTTCACCGTATCCGGCAGCTGCATGTCCAGAACAACAATCGCCGTATCATGTTCCTTCGTAATCTTCTCCCACCTGACGATGATGTCATCGTAGCTGTCTCCCAGGCGGTCTAGACTTTTCAGGACAACCGTATCGCCGGAACGGATCGTATCGAGAAGACGCTGATAAGCAGAGAAATCATCCCGTCTGTCTTTATAGATGCGGAAATCCTCTACGCCGTATTCCCGTATCGCGAGACATTGACTCTCCCCGCTCTGTTTTTCTGATTCTCTTATGTATCCGTAAAGATTGCTCATAGTTTCGTTTCAGCCCTCATGATTTTTTCCATCAAAATAAGAGCCCTGTATAAGGCCCTTATTTCAGGTATCATTATTCGTCATCTACAAAACGCTTTGTTCACTGCTCTGTACGTTTCGGACCTGTGCACACATTAAATCGCTGCCATATTGGATATCAGGATTCCTGCAGCATCCGCGTTTCAATTTTGCGTACCCTTTGTAATGGTACGCCTATAAAAGAAGCTATCTTATCAATAGACAACGATCCATCGCGCAGCATTCTTT
>JAJQIL010000094.1 GCA_021199235.1 Lachnospiraceae bacterium
AATTTAGTCTTCAAATCCGTTTCAGTGAGTCCTGGCTAGGGTGTGACCTGTAACTTCGATCCCTTTTCAGGCTCTGTTTTCTTTCTCTTTTTTCCGGTTTTCACTTCTTTTATTCCTGTTCTCCATTTCAGTTTATAAGCATCAGTTTCCTTAATTAATATCAAAGCCGCTCCCGCTTTCCAGTTAACTGCTTTCTTTTTCAGTTCCGGTTGGTTTGGTATCGCTGTACCTAAAAAGTACGTCTACGCCGTTTTTACTTTTAAAAAGTACGGTACTAACATTCTTTTCAAGGAGGTGATACAATGGATTTTGATTCAAAACGCTTCGGTATTGTATTGAAAAATGCCCGAATGGACAAGAAGCTGACTCAGGCCGAGCTGGCGGAAGAACTCGATATTTCTCTTTCATATTTGAAGGATCTGGAAGGATTTCGAAACAGTCCAAGTCTTGAGCTCTTTGAAAAGATCATACGATACTTTAATCTGTCAGCTGATTGTGTCGTTTATCCAAAAGCAGAAGATAAGAACAGCGCTTATGAGCAGCTTCAACGTCTTTTGACCCGCTGTGACAACGATCAGATTACTGTGCTGATTGCCACAGCCGAGGCAATGCTTTCGTTAAGTGAACACAAATCTGACGCACGGTAAAGAGTCGCCGGAAGTGCCATGTCGTTGTAAGACACCACTTCCGGCTTTCCTTATAGAATGAAGATTTTCGGCTGCCTTCTTTCAATTCATTTTCAATGTTTTTATAGTAATATAAAAAACGTACATTTTCCGTACCCAAAAAGCGCGGAATGAAATAAAGAAAGGAGATCTTAATTATGAAGAAAAAATGGCTGTCAGTTTTTCTGGCCGGTACACTCTGTCTTTCAGGGCTGGCCGCACCTTTAAGCAGCAGTGCAGAAGAAGAAATATCCACTGCGGAAGCGGCCAATGAAGCGGGCGCAGCAGATAGCAGTTCCGATACAACCGATGTTACAACCGCCGTCTCTGATCAGGACTATATCGAAGAGACCCTGAATCTCGCCAACAACGAAGACCAGACCTGGACGTATCAGGAAAGCGCGGACGCGTGGGTGCTCTCTATCGTTTCCGCTGTTGCTTACCCGGAGCTTCCTGATGAACAGGGTGTATCAGTCTGCGTACCTGGCGCGTATGTCACGGGCATTGACACGGACGGCGACGGGGAAGCGGACGTCACGGCGGCATCAGCGGTGGAATCCGGTTCCGCCTCTGTCAACGGCTCGCTCGTGATCGATTATGACGCGGAAATCGTAAGCACAAACGGTCAGACCTACACGGCTGCTACTGCCCCGGTCATCCTCAATACCGGCGCGGCAGGCTACAGCTCCTCCAACAACTCTACAGCAGCTACGACTTATGCAGCTGAAGGCTATATCAATGTCGCCTGCGGCAACCGCGGCAAGCAGGATACCGCCACCGACGACGACGGCAACGCCTATTATACCGGCGACGCACCGTCCTGTCTGGCGGACCAGAAAGCGGCGACCCGCTATGTGAAGTACAACATCCTGCTCGGCAACCTGCCGGGAAGCGTGGATTACTTTGTATCGACCGGCGGTTCCGGCGGCGGAGCACATGCAACAATGTTTGCGGCGACCTCGAACAATTCCGACTTCTATGATTATCAGATTGAGGCCGGTGCGGTCGGCGTTTACCGTCTGGAGGACGGCAGCTATTCCACTACCGTTACCATCGACGGAGTCGACTATGAGATTTCAGATGGAGCATGGGGCTGTGTCGCATACAGCGCAATCACTTCTCTGTACGAGGGCGACATGGCAATGGCGTTCGAGTATTACATGGATACGACCTATGAGTTTGGTTCGTCATTCCAGGAACAGCTCGCAGCT
The DNA here is from genome assembly GCA_021199235.1 of Lachnospiraceae bacterium. Classification (GTDB taxonomy): domain Bacteria; phylum Bacillota; class Clostridia; order Lachnospirales; family Lachnospiraceae; genus Choladousia. The sequence continues at coordinate 1,877 of JAJQIL010000094.1, forward strand.
TATCTCTCTGAAGCGTACATGGAGTATATCAATGAACAGAATCTCTCCGTGGAAGAGTCCGCGGTCGGATTTGATCTGAACGGGGACGGCGATCAGGATGATACGATCGCGCTGACCATCGAATACGATCTGGACGCATATCCGGAGACCAACGGCTACTACGGTACCTACCTCGATCTCTATCTGGCAGAGTTCACCTCGAACCTGCAGTGGTATATTGACAACCTCGACTACGCGGACGGCTGGACCTGGTTCGGCGCGGACGGCAACGCCTTAAGCGACGAGGAGGTTGCTGCAATGACGACCGAAGACAAGGCAACCGCCTTTATCGAAGGACGCTATGCGGCATCGAGCAGTACCGGCATGGGCGGCGGTATGGGCGACCTCCCGAGCGGCATGAACGGTGCGGCGGACTTTGCGGATTCTGATGAAGCCGGCGGATTTGGCGGCATGGGAGATCTGGATCTTTCTGAAATGGGTGATCTGCCGGCCGGCGGCGGTATGGACGGCGGACGCGGCGGTATGGACGGCGGACGCGGTGACCGTACAGATGCAGACGTGACAGCAGACGCAGGAGATACTGCTGATGCGGCTTCAGACGCAGATTCCTCTGCTGAGATGGCCGGCGATCTGCCGGATACGGATGCTGCTGATATTGATATCTCTGCTGACGGAAGTCTGCCGGATGACATCTCCGGTGCTCTGCCGGACGGAGAAACCCCTGCCGATCTTGCAGATGGTGCAGGAACAGAGGCTTCCGCAGCAGCTGAGCTTCCTTCGGATGCCGCCGGCACGGGCGAAGGCTCCGAATATGGGGAAGGCAGCGAGGATGAGACCGAAGCTGTAAACGACAATACCGCAAACCAGCTCGAGGTCGGCACTCCGGATGCGGGAACCACACAGTCCGCAACCGGTTCGCAGGATTCTGCAAACTATGAGACTTATGAAGAAATGGTCGCAGCCTATGAGGAGGACATCGCGTCCATCCTGGAAGGCGACAAATACGGCAACAATATTGTTTCTCTTTACAATCCGCTGAACTACATCGGTGCGGAAGATACCGAGGATCCGACCTGGACAAGGATCGTCATGGGCGCTTCTGAAGGAGATATGTCCATGTTCACCTCTCTGAATCTTCAGATCGCGATGCTGAACGCAGGAGTCGATGCGGAGATCGAGTGGCAGTGGAACGGCGGCCATGTACCGTCCGAGATCTTCGGCAACTCTCTCGCTCTCTACGTGGATCAGATGTACGGCGAGTATGTGGACGGCGCGGTGGCCATCGAGAAGGCCGCGGCGGAAGCACAGACCGCCAACGGCACTGCCACCGAAGCGACCGGCACGGATCTCACCTCCTGGGTGAATTACGAGGACATCTCCAATGTCTCCTTCTCCCTCGCCGATGCAGTCGCGTACCGTACAGCAGGCGCAAGCAAGGCAATCCCGGGATTCGACGTAATCGACTATGGGCAGGAGGATTACGTATTCGGCAACACCGAACAGGACGCGCGGCACTGGAACACGATCCTGCTGGAAATCTTCCAGACCTATGCGGATGTGCTTTCTCCGCTGTTTAACCAGGGTTAATCAGGGACAGGATCAGGCTTCACTCCTGTACGATCTCCTGCACGTAGCGTAAAAACTCCTCCGCCGCATGCGAAAGGGAATGATTTTTATTCCAGATCAGCACATAGGATGCGGTCATCTGCGGATTGACCAGTGTTTTGATACACACGGAAGCATCTGTCCCAATGTTGGCGGAGGCCGGATAAATCGTAATACCAACGTTCTGTCGGGTCAGCTCATAGGCATTCAGCATATGGGCGATCCGGCAGCGCACTTTGAGGTTTTTCTCCGGGGAAGACAGCCAGCCTGCAATCTCCTGCAGACGAGATTCCCTGGAGGGAATGATAAGGTCATACTGAATGACCCGCTGAAAATCTACCGTATCTCCCGGTTCCTTCGCCAGGGGACAGGAGGAAGGGATCATCGCGATCCACGGTTCAGAATAGACCGGAAGCGCGTTGATCCCTTCTGCGTTATGCGGCTCCATGATCAGCGCCAGCTCGCAAAGGCCCTTTGTCAGGCGATTGACCACCTCATCCGAGTTCCCGTTCCAGAGATTCCAGGTGACATGCGGGTGCTGATTTTGAAAGCCTGCAATCCACTTTGAAAACAGCGCGGGCGCGTGTCCTTCCACTGAGGCAAGATAAATCGTACCCTGAAGCCCGCCATGCATCTCCCGGACGTCCTCGGCAGATCGGTTGACCAGATCCAGTACACGTGCAGCATACTGTTGAAACACCTGTCCTTCCTCTGTCAGCTGCAGTGCATGCGGTTTCCGTATAAAAAGGTTCACCCCGAGCTCTTCTTCCAGATCCCTGATCTGTCTGCTCAGAGGCGGCTGCGCAATGCAGAGCTTCTCCGCCGCCCGCGTGAAATTCATCTCTTCCGCCACTGCCAGAAAATATCGAATATGCCGCAGTTCCATATCAAATGCCCTCCCGATCATTCATTTCGAAAACCTTTTTATCATATCATGAGTATTTCCATCGTCCATTGGTAACTGTTCAGTACCTTCACAGTTACGAGGGAAAATCCATTTAAAATCGCTGCGCGATGGGATTTTCCCTTGTAATATTTATGCTTTCATACGTACCTCGCAGCAAGTGCGAGGTACTGTCCTGAATAGTTACATCCATTGAACCAATATCTATCAGGCTCATCAGATGCACCCGCATCGAGCATTGGGCGTGGAACGTCTCCGTCTTTTATAATACCTTTCAGGTATCGTGACACGTTTATTATATGTATTTTACAATCATAAGTCAATGCGTTATGATACAGCCATAAAGAAACACGAGATGCAGTTGCCGGATACCTGCAAAGGATCATCGCAATCGCATCGGTTCCGGATTTGAAAGGAGGAATTGCCATGTTGAAGTTCATGAAGAAAGCAGCTCTGTTTCTCGAGGATTATTATGGGAGCTTCGCAACACCGAATTTTCGCTGATTTCCGATAAAGACGGACGAAGCCGAATCTTATGTTCCTCTCACAGCGGATTCGTCCGCGTCGAGCATCCGTCCAGCGGATTCACGACAACACATGCAGAAAAAAGGGATACCCTTCTGGCGGTGGGCATCCCTTTTTTCTTGTATTTTTTCCTGTTCGAATTTATAATTAATAATAATGAAAAAACAGCTGATTTAAGGAGATCTCTCATGTCGTTAAAAAAAATAGCCGAAATGACCGGCGTTTCCATTTCTACCGTATCCCGGGTCCTGAACAACCGGGATTACAACTGTGCGTCGGAAGATCTGAAGGACAGGATCTGGGCGGCGGCAAAGGAAATCCACTATGTTCCAAATGAAAGTGCGCGGAATCTGAAGCTGGGCGGAGAAAGCCATCATGCGGCTCCCGTCCGAAGTCTCACTGTGATTCTGGAACGCTTCAGCTCCCTCGACGAAGACCCGTTTTTTCGTGAACTGTACCGCAGCGTAGAGCAGGAAGCGTTTGCCTGCGGCTGCACCATCCGGGACATCTGCTTTTCCGAACCGGATATGGCTGCCCTGCGAAAGGAAAAGGCAGACGGATACATTGTCCTCGGACGTATCTCCGCGCAGTCTCTGCAGCGTTTAAAAAAAATCAGCAAAAATATCGTCTCCATCAGCCGGAATCCGACGCAGTTCGAAGTGGACGAGATCATCTGCGACGGAAGATCCGCAGCGGTGTGCGCGATGGAATACCTGATCAACAAAGGCTACCGGCGTATCGCCTATATCGGCGACTGCTCCCACGAGGACCGCTATGTTGGATACTGCGACACGATGATCCGAAATAATCTTCCCATGGATTATTCCGCCATTTTTCCCACAGACCAGAGAGAAAAGAGCGGCTGCGCGGCAATGAAGAAGCTTCTTACGGTCAATACCGCGGAGGCAGTTCTCTGCGCCAATGATGCCACCGCCATCGGCGCCCTGCGGGGCTGGCAGGAATTCTGCCGGGAAGCGAAAAAGGATTTGCGGGCGGATGCGGCTTCAGCCGCAAAACCCCCTCGCCGGGTGGCATCCCACGCTTCGCATGAGATATGCCCTGCCCGGCCGAGCACGCAAAAAGGCACTGGCAAAATGCCGGCGCTGATCTCCATTGACAATATCAAGGCGGCCGGGGAGGTGACTCCAGCTCTGACCACTGTTCATGTTCCCCACGAGGACATGGGCAAAACAGCTGTGAAGGTCCTGTTAGACCGTATACAAAAGGGGCACACGGAAAAGCTGCGCGTGGAATTCCCCAGTCACCTGGTGGTGCGGGAGAGCAGCTGAGTCAGCTCTCCCTTTCGATTACCCGAAGTGCCGGCAGTGCGTTCCCTTCGTAATCAAACAGCGCCTGATTCGCCCACTCATTTCCATACGGTCCCGGCTCCCGAATGTATGCGCAGGAAGCCGCGTTCGCCCAGCCGACATTCGGCACCGGAAGCCAGGCCGGTTCCCAGTAAATGAAGCCGCAGCCCAGTCCGTCCGGGACCTGCCGGATCACCCGGATACAGTCTCTCATGAAATCCGCCTGTCCCTGCGGTGTCATCGGATACGGCACCTTCGCTGCGATCTCCGGCTTTGTCGCCATGCCTTTGCGCTCCCCGGGAGCGAGTTTCTCATAAGCGGCATAGTCTTCCAGTGTAAATCCCATTGAGACCTCTGCCACAACCAGCTTCTTTCCATAACGTTTTGCAATATCGTTCATGTTATTCTGAAGCATATCCAGCGTTCCGTGCCAGAACGGGTAATAGGACAGACCGATATACTCAAAGTCTTCCCCGCCGTTCGCGAAATAATGGTCAAACCAGCTGCGGTAAAGCGTGTTGTTGCCGCCGTTATCGAGATGGATAATGACAGGGATTTTATTCGCAGCGGCTGTTTCGATTGTGTTATCCGGATTTCTTCCAATGCGTTGGCTATCCTCAAAATCTCTCACCGCGCGGATTCCTGCGCTCACAAATGCCGCCACGTTTTTATACGCATACTCAGGCGCCTGTTCCGGCGATGCCGGTCTTCCATCGCCGTTTACCATTTTCTCACAAGAAAGGCTATCTGTATTTTCACCTGCTCCGGCAAGGGAATTCTCCGTCTGCAGCGGTTCTTCCAGATTCCTGCGCGGGGACAGTTCCCCCAGCGGCCACAGCAGCCCGTTTGACAGTTCGTTCCCGACCGCCACCATCTGCGGCACGATATCTTCTTCGCGGCAGCGGTTCAGGATCTGCAGGGTATACTCATACACTGCCTGCTCCAGTTCTTTTTCATTCATGCCGCGCCATGCCTTCGGCACGCGCTGTTTCCCGGGGTCTGCCCAGAAATCGCTGTAATGAAAATCCAGCAGCCAGCCAACGCCCAGTTTTTTTGCCCGTTTTGCAAGCGCCAGTGTTGTCTCAATATCTCCGCCACCCGCGCCGTAAGAATTTCCATTCTCGTCAAACGGATCATTCCACAGGCGCAGCCGTACCAGGTTCATGCCGTAGCTTTTCAGAATTTCCATGGCATCCGCCTGCTGCCCGTTGTCAAAAAATTTACCGCCGTTTTCTTCCACCGCCTGCAGCGTAGAAAGATCCATTCCTGTAATCCAGTTGTCCATAATTGTCACCTGTACCGAAAACTGCCGTGAAACCGTTTACTCTTCTTCCATACACCGGCCCGAATATACGGTTTCAAGGCAGTTTTATTCATCCCATTTACTGTCATCCCTCTGAGAAATCCTCGAAATCCTTCTCCTCAAACCGCCGCATCATCGCGCCGTAGCGGAAACGCGCCATCTGGTTTTTCTCCAGAACGTCTTCCTCACTGCCGCGATACTGACAGCGGATGCAGTAATATTCTTTCTTTTCCTTATCATAGAACATATCCAGATCCAGGTCTCTCATAAAGCAGGATGGACAGCGGTAATTTAATTTGCCTTTTCCAGATTGAGCCATGTCGTGAATACCTCCTTCTCACATAATTTTCCGGTATAGCCGATCGTGAACATCGGGCTGAACGCGTATCCTTCTTTGATATAACCGGCCTTGTCCCTGCCTTCACAGGTCATGGAAACTATCGTCTCAATCGGCGGTACCACACAGGCCGAACGGTCCGCTCCCTCAAGGGATGCTTCGCGGCATTTGTATTCATAAGGAATCTCTGTCCTTTCCCCGCCTTTCGTCAGGCTTAAGGTCAGACTGGACATATCCTCCGTGTACTCGGTCGTGCCATAGCAGCCCACCATGTACTCATTAATTGTGATATCAGCTGCATCCATCTCTGATGCGTCCGCTCCATCTGCCGGTGCGATCTCCAGCACCTTCCGGTCGATGCGGATGCTGCCGGTGCCCTCGATAAAGGTCATCACTGTCTGCAGCTTTACGGTCAGATCAGAAAACTCAATATCCACCGGATCCAGCGTCAGAATGCGGTTTTTCGGAGCATTCTCACCACTGCATCCGATCCCCGCGGTTTCGTTTTTCACTGCGGCATCTGCAGACTGCTTTGACGCTGTCTCTTCGCCAGAGAGTATCTCCTCCGAAAAATGTGCCTTTGTACGGCAGAGGCAGAGGTCAACCTCCTCGCCGCCATGACAGATCTTCGCGCTGCGGATGGTGCCCTCTCCCGCATAATGAGTAAAGTATCCGGCGCGGTATTTTTCCTGAATCAGGAACGGATAGCTCGCATCCTGAATATGCGGTGTGCCGATGCCGACCGGCCAGTTCAGCTTCGCGACATACGGGCGCAGGTCAACGATCGCGCCGCCCTGATCCATATTGACACCCGCGCGCATATACGGGTCGCAGTACCAGAATACCTGCTTTTTGCTTCCATAGAGAATATCCCGCCAGAGCGCGCATTCCGGCTCCGTGTAGGACTTCTTCTGACGATAATAGTCCGCGAATTCGCTCATCGTCATGTCGATCAGCTTGCCCTCTTTTTTCAGCTTGCCGTAATACGCACAGCCGTCCTCGTAGGATTTGAGCAGCAGGTCATATGGTGCCTCCCAGCGGCCCATCTTGTTCATCCATCCCGGTCCCACGAACATCATATTGTAAGAGTAACCATTGTTGAACTTTGCCTGATAGCGGTACTGGTCGATCAGATTGTAGAGATACGGATATTCCCAGGTCTCGGTGTCGTAGATCATGCCGCGCAGTACGTTCTGCGGATGGGTCCCGAAGTTCGAACCGTTGCCGTCATAGCAGGCGATCAGATCACGGCTCAAATGCGGGATTGCCACAATGCCGGAGTCCTCCGCCTCATTTGCCGCCGGAGCGTGCGTGTTCTGTTTTGACGGAATCCACGGAGCCCAGGGGCCGCCGTCCATAAAGGTATACCAGCTGTTGTTGCAGGTGTGGTAAGCCTTTGGCCCTTCCTCCCAGCAGGTCGCTACCGCGCACTTCACAGACGGATAGGTCTCCTTGATGTAGTTTGTCAGCTCCGCATCCATATAATAGGAACCGGTCGATTCCGGATAAAAACCAAAGCACTCATGGAATTTCTCAAACACATCCTGCACGATCGCCTTTTTGTCCTCCATGGAGAACATCCAGATACAGAAATCCTTTGTCTTATATTTCTCGCGGAACTCCTCGCATGGAAGGCCGAGCAGCGTCAGCGCGATCTCATCGCCGTATTTCTCATGGTGCTCCTTTGCAAGTGCGATTGCCTCCTCATTGAACAGGCTGGCGTAGGTCATCTCAATCGTCGTCTTTAAACCGTTCTTGTGCGCGCACTCCTGCTGCGTCTTAAAAATATCAAGGTTTTCCGTCAGCAGCTCCTTGCGCCCGATATCCTCCGCTTTCCCATGGCCGGTCACTTTTTCAGCGTACTCCGGCACCATTTCAGGACGGTGGATAATGTTTACAATAAATTTGTCCATGTCTTTCTCCTCTCCTGTGGTATTTTTAATCCAGTATTTCAAAGTTTTCGTAACAGTTCAGAACAGCACAGCGGCATATCGTCTTCGAAGAAGGCGGCGCTAAACGATCCTGTGTGCCAGTGGCATGCGTTAAGGACCGGGCGAAACGGAGCATAGACCTGTGGCCTGCTGTTCTAAGCAGTTAAAGCTACCGCAGCACCAGAATCGACTGCGCCGGCAGTACGGCCACATCATCCGCAAACACAATCTCCTCATCGTTCAGCGTCAGATATCCGCTGGCTTCCATCCCGGATAAAGCGGTCCCGGTCAGGTTCATCTCCGCCTCTTCATCCGAGGTATTATAAAGGATCGCGATCGTGCTCTCCTCCCATGTTTTCAAAATGGCAGCGGTATTGCCGTCGCAGAGCTCTTCCACTTTCTCAATCGTCCCCCGCGCGATCTCCGGATTCGCATCGCGAAGCGCAATAGCCCGTTTGTAATAGTTCAGGATCGAGGTCTCATCCGCAAGCTGTTCATCCACTGCCGCAAAGGAAGAGGTAATCCCTTCCTCCGCATCGGCCGGACCGTCTGTCATACCGGTATCATCCGTATCCGACCAGATCATGGGAAGACGCTTGTTCTCATCCGCGGTTCCCTTGCTCTTCATGCCGATCTCTTCGCCATAGTAAACAAAAGTACTGCCGCTCATCGTCATCAGCAGTCCGGCCGCCATTTTCACATCATTTTCGTCCGAGACCAGCGCATTGGAAATACGCCCGGTGTCATGGTTCGAGATAAACGCGGCGTCGATATAGTCCGGATTCTCCGTGGAAAAATCCTCCTGCCACTGGATCATGGAATCAATCAGGCTCGACACTTTCAGCGTGCCTCTTGCCGCTTTGATCAGCTTGCCTTCCGCCTCTGCCATGTCAAAGTTGAACATACTGGGCGTCCCGCTCGCATAGTAAGCAGCAATCGTCGCTTCATTTGCCCACACTTCTGATACCATATAGAAATCCGGGTCAAGCGTCAGACAATAAGAATACAGCCAGTCCAGCACTTCCGTATTGAAAGCAGTATCGCTCTCCTCAAAGTGCAGCGCCGCATCCATGCGAAAACCGTCCACGCCCATGTCAATCCACCAGGCCGCGATATCTTCCAGATCCGCGCGCAGCGCCACATTGGAGAGATCCAGATCCGGCATTTCCGACCAGAACACGCCCTCATAATACCAGGTCGAACTGCCCGTCACCGGGATCTCATAGTAATCGCTGCTCTCCTGCGTCTGTGAAAAATGGTAATAGCCCACATAAGGGCATACGCTTACGTCCGGCTCCTCTCCTTCATCCAGAGACGCCAGATACTCACAGGCCGTCCGGAACCACTCGTGCTGTGAAGAGGTATGGTTGATCACAAAATCAATGACCACCCGGATACCCCGCTCATGGCACTCCTCGATCAGAGCCTGAAAATCTTCCAGTGTTCCGTACTCTTCATCAATCCCATAATAGTCCGTCACATCGTATTTATGATAGGTAGTCGAAGGCATCACCGGCATCAGCCAGATTCCGTCAAATCCCATCTCTTCGATGTAATCCAGCTTTTCCCGGACGCCGTTCAGGTCGCCGATGCCGTCTCCGTCAGAATCGTAAAAGGAATACACAAAGATTTCATAGTAGTTGCGATAATTATCATCGGGGGCTTCTGTCATCATCTCTGCTGTTTCTGCAGCCTCAGTTCCTGCCGGTTCTGTTTCAGCAATTTCAGAACCGGTACTATCGCTGTCCGATGCCGCCATCACCGGCACCGGCTGCCCAAAACAGGTCGAAATTGCCAGAAAAAACACCGGCAACAGGTATTTCAGCCTGCTGCCGGTTGCCTTCCTTTTTTGCCAGAAAACAGCGGACAGAGTAGAAAACGCCCTCTCGCATGCGTTGTTTCTCATTCTGTTCCCAAAGCCTCTTATCTTTCCCGGAGGCTCCTTCCTGCGTTTCAAAGAAAGGAACCTCCGCCATAGCTGCGGCCAGAATGCCGCAGTCCTGTCATTCATTTCTGAATTTGTAACTATTCAGAACAGCAGATCAGTTCTGAACTGTTACTCAAATGTTCCGATCAGCCCTTCACAGCGCCGCCGGTCACACCTTCTACATAGTACTTCTGCAGGCACATGAACAGGATCGTCACCGGGATGGCAACAAGCACGCCGCCCGCGCAGAACCTGGTGTAGTAGCCCTGATAGTCGTTCGTCCATACCCAACGCGTCAACGCTACGGCCACGTTGTAGCTGTCGCTGTAACCAAACGCTACATAAGACGCGAACACGTAATCACACCACGGAGCCATGAATGCGGTCAGTGCGGTGTAGATGATGATCGGCTTCGTCAGCGGCATGATGATCGTCATCATAATGCGCGCACTGGAAGCGCCGTCAATACGTGCAGCTTCATCCAGAGCTTTCGGGATCGTGTCAAAATAGCCCTTGCACACATAATAGCCCATGCCGGAGCTTGCCACAGTCACAAGAATCAATCCGGGGATCGCACCCGACTGTGTCAGGCCAAACTGCTTTAACAGGAAATACAGGCAGATCATCGTCAGGAATCCCGGGAACATACCCAGGATCAGCCACAGCTGCATCATGGCTTCTCTTCCCTTAAAGCGGGATCTGGATAACGCATAGGCCACACCCACGATCATAATCGTGTTCAGGATTGCCACAAAAATGGCAATGATCAATGTATTCAGATACCATTTCGGGAAAGAACTCTCCGAGCCGAACAGCCACGTATAGTTATCCAGTGAAAACTCTTTCGGAATAAAATAGGCTACCATTCCGCCATATTCAGTCGCATAGGAGCGGAAGCTCTGCAGCACCAGTCCGACAAACGGGAACAGCCAGATAATGCTCATGAGAATGAGAATAACATAAATAACTATATTGACCGTCCGGTTATGTCCGCTTTGTGATCTTAATTTCTTCTCATTCATTATTGGAATCCCTCCTCATCTCTCACGGACGGCAGTATCCGGTACACAACCAGGGAAATGATCGCCGTAACCGCAAATACCATGATACCGATCACAGCTGCCATACGGTAGTTCGTGTCGTTCACAGTCAGCTTGTACAGCCAGGTGATCAGCAGGTCTGTGTAGCCTGCGCCGCCCGACAGATTCATGGATGTCGGGTTGCCCTGTGTCAACAGGTAGATTACGTTGAAATTGTTCAGATTGCCGGTAAATGATGTCAGCAGATACGGTCCCAGTACAAAGAACATATACGGAAGAGTGATCTTACGGAACATCTGCCAGCCGTTTGCACCGTCAATCCTCGCGCTCTCATAAAGGTCTTCAGGGATATTCATCAGGATACCGGTCGTCATCAGCATCATGTACGGGACACCGATCCAGACATTGATCAGAATGATCAGGATCCGTGAATACATGGCATTCGACCAGAATGGAATGTACGTCTTGATAATCCCCCATTGCAGCAGATATGTGTTCACCAGGCCATCGTTTGCGAACATTTTATACATATACAGCAGAGATACGAACTGGGGAACCGCGATCGTCATGACCAGAATCGTTCTCCACAGCTTTTTTAAACGTATCCCTTTTCTGTTGATCATCATCGCGACACCAAGACCCAGGAAGAAATTCAGGAAGGTGGCGAAGAACGCCCAGACAAGAGTCCAGGCCAGTACCGTGAGGAATGTAGATCCAAACCCGGACGATCCCACGGAAAACAGATTCTTAAAGTTCTCCAGACCGACCCACCAGAACAGGTTCGTAGGAGACTGATGATCCGCATCATAATTGGTAAACGCGATGCAGATCATAAAAATGATCGGCAGAATTACAAATACGAACACGCCGACATTCGGCAATGCCAGAAGTGTAATATGAAACCGCTCATCCAGAAGAGATTTCAGATCCTGTCTGCCTGTCGGAAGTGCTTTTCCTTCTTCCAGAGTTTTCCGTATCCGCATCTGCTGTGCGACATTCATTCTCCAGACATAGACAAACGCAATAATCACAAATATGGTCAGAATACCATACAACAGGATCAGAAAACTGTTGTCCCCATATACCGTGATCGGAACAATACCACTCTTGTCAACATAAGATTCCACCGTACCCAGTGTAGGAAGCTTCACCAGATAACCGGCTCCAAAAGATACCATATAATAAATAAACAAAATCTCCAGCGCCAGGAACAACACACCTCGCAGGATCTGTCTGTGAACCAGCTGCCCAAATCCCATAATTACGAAAGACAGCTTCGCAGTCCAGTCGCCATCCCTGAATGTTGTACCGATCTCAGCAATGTTTCTGCCAAATCTTGTGAAACCTCTGCTGATGCTGGAAGAAAGCCCTTTTTTCTCATCCATTGCGGCCTTCACCCTCCCTTACCGTCTTTACATCCGCCCTCACGCAGAAGGAAAATCTGCTGCAGATGTTGCCTGTAGTAAACGACGTAAGTCGTTATGTCCTGTATCACGCTTTGATTCAGGACGCAGGCCGCGTCCTGCGCTCAACGCAGTTTTCCTGACGTGGCTTCCCATATATCAGTACAGACCGCCAGCTGACGGTCTGTACCAGATATCTTTCATTTATTAGCATCTGTTTTCAAAATATCCACAGATGATTTCATAAAGCCATCACTTCTGCAAGTCTCAGCCTGCGTAGCTCTGCAGTGTCTCCTGGAATGTCGTCAGAGCTGCGAGCAGATCCTCGTCAGAGCTGTTATTGTAGGTACCCGCGATGATGTCATCACCGAAAGAGGTAGACAGTGTCCAGAAATCATCCGGATACTGACCCTGCGGGATGGTGAAAGCCAGCTGCTCAGCCAGTGCGGAAAGAGCCTCATCTGCCTGAACCGCCTCGTCAGCCTGTGCTTCAAGGTTGGACGGACCCCAGCCTACTTCATTGTAACGCTCAAGCTGTACTTCTGCGCTGGTGAGATACTCAGCAAGCTCCATGCATACAACTGCCTTGCCAACTTCCGTCTGCGGCTTAACGCCCATCAGCTTGAATCCGCCGAAACCGCTCATCTGATACTCTGTATCGTCAACTGTGAAGGTCGGGAGCTTTGCGCATGCATAGTTCTCTCCAAACAGCTCCTGTGCTGCGGAAGAATCCCAGGTACCGCTGACGATCGCTGCTGCGTTGGTCGCGTCACCTACAGAAGAACCATTATAGAATGCGGAAGAGCTTGCCAGCTCGATGATCTTCTTGAATGCAGCTATGCCTTCATCTGTAGCATAAGTAATGTCAGAGCCGATAAAAGCACCTGTCTCATCGGACTCATAAGTAGCCGTGCAGCCGGTAGCGAAGAAGAATGCCGGCTGATACCAGCCGCTGTTGATCTCCATGTAGAAGCCCTTGCCAGCAGCCTCGCAGTCCGCAAGGATCTGCTCCAGAGTAGAAACATCCGTGATCACGCTGCTGTCATAATACAGGAAATAACCATTGTCAGAAGTAAGCGGGAACGCATAGGTGGATTCACCGGACATAGCTGCTGAAGCTGCGCCGGAATCATTGTTCTCTGCAACAAAGGTTGCATAATCGCCAGTCAGCTCCATCAGCGCGCCTGCGCTAACCAGACGTGCCATCTGATCCTGCGCGAATCCGTAAATGTCAGCGCCAGCCTCAACGTCAGTGATCATGTTGCTTGCCGCGTCGCCCTCGCCAACGGACTCAACGTTCACTGTGTAACCGGAATAGTTCTCATTGGAAGCAAGGAACTCTTCTGCTTTTGCCTGTGTGAAAGATGTCACTTCATCTGCTACCCAGATTGTAATGGTGCCTTCACCATACTCAATCTCATCTGCTGAAGCAACCGGAGCCATGCTCATAACCATACCTGCTGCCAGTGCAACCGCAAGAACCTTTTTCATTTTCATGTGTGTATCCTCCTTATGGATTAATATGCAGCTGTTGCGCAACTGTTGCGCAACCGTTTGCTCGTAGGAACAGTATACCCCATCTGATTCTTCATGTCAACTATACTAAATAAACAGTATTCATTTCTTTTTTTTGTGCAAATTGCACATCCATTCTTTTCGTACTTTTATGTGGGCGCAACCGTTTGCGCATCAGATTATCAGCCGTTTCGTCTGTTTTATATCAACATGGAATTCCGAAAAAATATTTATGCCTTCACGAAAGAAATAGTTACAATTACAATTATACACATTGCACAAATAATTATAAAACTATAAAATAGTACTTGCAAAGAAATCCTCTCTGTGGTATAGTCTCAATGAAAGCGAAATTACGTTCGCCAGTAAAATGGCAAACGAAACCCCAGAGAATGGCTCTCTCTGGGGTTTCTTCCTCTTTATCAGTGAGGTTAAAATGCAGGCATCCCTTCCCCTTAATTACGACAACTACATATTCGATTTATATGGCACCCTTGTGGATATTCACACAGACGAAAGCCTTCCTGTGCTGTGGGAAAAGATGAGCATTTTCTATGGATATTACGGAGCGGGATATCTGCCGGAGGAGCTGCAATCCGGCTGGGAGCTGCTGTCTGAACAGTTCAGAAAAGAAGCCGCAAAGACCTCCGAAGCCGTGCTGCCGCTTTCTCCGGCAGCATCGCGGACGGTTCAGAATTATGAGGTTTCCCCGGAGATCGATATTACGCGGGTGATACGTACTCTATATAAGAAAAAAGGCGTGAACGCAGGCGAAGAGCTTGTCGTTCACACCGGACAGTTTTTCCGTGTGCTTTCCACGGAATATATCCGCCTGTACGAGGGAACCGCACAGATGCTGGATGCGCTTCGTCAGGCCGGGAAAAAGATCTGGCTGCTCTCCAACGCACAGCGGATCTTCACGCAGTATGAGCTGCGTCTCCTGGACATTGACCGCCGCTTCGACGGCATTCTGATCTCGTCAGATTATGGTGCAGGCAAGCCGGACGCCCGCTTTTTCGAGCAGCTTGTCCTGCAGTACGGCATTGATTTTAACCGCTCACTTTTCATCGGCAACGACGCCGTCAATGATATCGGCGGCGCACAGAATGTGGGGATGGATTCCTTTTACGTACACTCCAATCTTTCTTTTGTTCAACCGAAGTGGGTACCCGATACGATTTCCGCCCCGCTGCGTTTCCATCTGAGCGGGACGGATAATTATACCGTCATGGATTTCACAGGCTGGTCGCTGCCCGACTGATTCAATTATTTCGTCGACTCCCGCAGGATCACCTGATAGTTCAGCGGCATGAATTCTCCTTTCACGTCTTCACCCAGCTGTTCCAGAAGCAGCTGACAGGCATTCATGCCGAGCGTCTTCGTATTAAAATGGAGACTCGTGACAGCCGGAATGTAATACTCCAGAAGAGAACTGTCATACAGGCTGGCCACCTTCACTTCCTGCGGAATCTGCACATTACGTTCGCGCAGGCAGCCCAGCAGCATGTTCGTGATAAAGTCATCCATACAGACAATGCCGTCCGCCCCCGCCGTCAGGATCTTATCCACTGCGGCGGAAACCTCCGCGTAGCTGTTCACATCCAGAAACTGCAGCGTCTCATCAAGCTTCACCCGATAATCTTTGTGAGCATCTTCAAAGCCCTGCACCCGGCTTTTGGTCACCAGGTGTGCGCGGCTGCCGCCCAGAAGAGCGATATGCCGCAGCCCTTTCATCAGTAAGATACCGGTCAGTTCCCTGCTTCCCTCGCGGTTCCGGTTGTCGATCCAGATCAGCCCCGGTTCTTCTTCCTCCGGCGTACCAATCGCTACGAACGGAATCTTTTCTTCTTTCAGGTAATTCCGCACGGAAGAATTGACCAGCGCCCGCGTCACGATCACGCCGTCCACTTTACGGTTGGCTGTCAGCCGTTTCAGCTGCGTCAGGTCTTTTCCGTCCACCATCGAAAGGAGTATGTCATAATTGTGCTGCGCAGCCTTTTCGCAGATGCCGCTCATGCACTCCTTGAAAAACGGAAAATCGATATCCGAATAATCATCCGGCAGCAGCAGCGCGATATTATATGTCCTTCTCTGCGCCAGCCCTTTTGCGATCACATTCGGCTGATAGTCCAGCCGTTCTACGCAGGCCAGTACCTTTTCCCGCGTCGCCCTGCCGACGCGGCCTTTTCCGGAAATTGTTCTGGATACCGTCGTCTTGCTGATCCCCAGTTCGCGCGCGATGTCGTCGATCGTACACGGTTTCTTTTCATTTCTGTCCATGCTGCAGCCCCCACCTGACAGTTCATTGTATCATTATATGATTCAAGCGACAAAAGGGTAATGATACCACGGTCCCCAAGGTCATGAATAGGAACGCAAGCGTTCCATTCCTGACCTTTTGTCCCTTGTATCATTATATTAAATTGCGGTATTCCTGTCTTCCGTCCACAATCGCGTAAAGAATCACTTCACGTGCCGATTCATTATATTTGTAAAAGATCAGATGTCTTTCCACAATAAGCACACGATATTTTTGTTTCCTTAATATACTATAATGTGGAACGCTTCCTGACAAAGGGAAAAGTTCTAATCCAGATACAGCCTTTTCTATCTTTTCCAGATATCTCAACGCAATATCCACGTCCCCCGAATCCTCCGCGATATAAAATATAATTTCCCGCAGCTGATCTTCAAATTTATCCGTCCGAATGATTACACAATTCATCCATCTTTCCTCAATTTCAGTTCTTCACGCAAAGACTGAAAGGTCTGGTCGGCAGGTGCTGTGCGGCCGGACATCACATCTTCCTCCGCCTCAGATAATGTTCGAAGCAATTCCAGTTCTGATTTCATCTGATAATAATCCTGCAGTCCAAGAACAGCCGTGTCTCCCCGCCCATTTACCGTAATAATAACCGGTGTTTTATATTCACGACATTGCCTGGAAATCTCATTATAATGATTTCGTAAATCAGAGGAAGGTCTGATCACAGTTTCCATTTCCATGCTCTCCTTTCCCATACATATATAGTCAAATATTATCATAATTCGATTACGTATGCAACCTCTGTTTTTAGTTGCGAACCGATCCGGCCTGTGTTATATTGTTAATACTACAAAAGAACGTAAAAGACAAAGAACGCCTGTCTTTATCGCTGAATCGTAAATCAAGCAGAGAAGAAAAGCAAAAGGAGGAGATTAGATGCCATTGCCAAACGAGCAGATCTATACTACAGATGATATTTACAGTTTACCGGAAGGGTCACGGGCGGAACTGATCGACGGTCAGATTTATTACATGGCTCCCCCGACCAGAAAACATCAGCGAATCGTACTTTCATTAAGCCGCCGGATTGCAGATTACATCGATGCCCAGAAAGGCTCCTGCGAAGTAAACATTGCCCCGTTTGCTGTCTTTTTAAACAAGGACGACCGCACTTATCTGGAGCCGGACCTCTCCATCGTCTGTGATCCCGACAAGCTGAGCGACAGAGGCTGTGAGGGCGCGCCGGACTGGATCATTGAAGTCGTATCGCCCGGCAGCAGACAGATGGATTATCTCATCAAGCTGTTCAAATACCGTTCTGCAGGGGTACACGAATACTGGATCATTGACCCGGAAAAGAACCGCATCACCGTGTATGACTTCGTGAAAAATGAGCAAAATGAATATTCATTTGCAGATTGTGTTCCGGCAGGCATTTATCCGGATCTTACCATTGATTTCGGGCAGTTACGATTTTAGCAACAGTTCAGAACAGCATCGGAATGAAAAGTTACCCTTTACGGGCCTTCGCAATCATTGCGAAGACCCGTTTTTCTATTCTGAACTCTCATGCCTGCTTCGTTCTTACTGCAGTTCCATCTCCGTCACGCCCGCCGGTATCGCATACTCTTTCACCTGCGTGCCCTCATACACGGTCAGCTTTACTTCCTGAGCAAGTGCCGCCGTAAGCTTCACAACAAGCAAAGTATCGTTTTTCCGTGTCACGCCGATCTCGTTCACGACCGTTCCCTCTGTCGTGACCACACGGCAGAAGGCTGTCGCGCCATCCTGCAGCTGATACAGGCGCAGCGTCAGGTTGCCGGCGTAGTCGTAATCCGGGCGTGTCTCGACGGTTCCCATCGCGAGCAGGGTATTCTCACGGACGAACAGCGGCAGCGAGAAATAGTCATATGTGCCGCGGTTCCAGCCTCCTCCCATCTGTACTTCTCCGCTCAGCAGATGTGTCCAGGTCCCCTGCGGCAGATAATAGTCACACACGCCGTCTTCCCGGAATACCGGTGCCACCAGCAGCGCGTCGCCGAGCATATACTGCATATCCAGATACGTGCAGCCCGGATCATCTGTAAACTCGAACACCATCGGCCGCATCAGCGGAGTACCGTCCTCATGCGCCTCCAGCGCCTTATCATAAAGGTAGGGCATCAGGGTGCATTTCAGCTTCGTGAAATACGCCACCACATCGCTTGCCTCATCGTCAAACACCCACGGCACACGGTAAGAGCTTGAGCCATGCAGACGGCTGTGTGAAGAAAGCAGGCCGAACGCCGACCAACGCTTATAGAGATCCGGCGTCGCCGTGCTCTCGAAACCGGAAATATCGTGGCTCCAGAACGCGAAGCCGCTCATGGCAAACGAAAGTCCGCCGCGCAGCGTTTCCGCCATTGACGGATAGTTTGCGGAGGAATCGCCGCCCCAGTGCACCGGGAACTGCTGGCAGCCTGCCGTCGCGCTCCGTGCAAACAGCACCGCTTCCTTCTCTCCTTTTACTTCTTTCAACAGATTGAAGACTGCGCGATTGTAGAGGAAAGTATAATAATTGTGCATCGCCTGCGGATCGCTGCCGTCATAGTATTTCACATCGATCGGGATCCGCTCGCCAAAATCCGTCTTGAACGCATCCACGCCGCAGTCCAGCACCTCGCGCAGCTTGTCGGTATACCATTTCGTGGCAGCCGGATTCGTGAAATCCACCACAGCCAGTCCCGATTGCCAGTTGTCGGTCTGCCAGACGCCCTTTCCGTCCGCACGCATCAGCAGATAGCCGTTTTCGGCGCCCTCGCGGAAGAAGTCCGTGCCCTGCGCAATGTAAGGATTGATCCAGACGCAGATCTTCAGGCCCTTTTCATGATACCGCGCAAGCATGTCGCGGATATCCGGGAAAAATTCTTTATTCCACTCGAAATCGCAGAGATGGAACGCCTGCATCCAATAGCAGTCAAAATGGAACACGGAGAGCGGAATCCCGCGCTCTGCCATACCGTCGATAAAGGAGCTCGTCGTCTCCTCATCGTAATTGGTCGTAAAAGAGGTCGACAGCCAGAGGCCAAACGTCCACGCAGGCGGCAGCGCCGGTCGGCCGGTCAGCCCCGTGTAGCTCTTTAAGATCTGTTTCGGCGTCGGCCCGTAGAAAAAGGTGTAGGCAAGGCTTTCTCCCGGAACGGAAAAGCCCACGTACTCCACCTTCTCGCTCGCCACCTCGAACGACACCCGGTCCGTGCTGTCCACGAACACGCCGTAACCGCGGTTGGTCATGTAAAACGGGATGTTTTTATAGGCCACCTGGGACGCCGTGCCACCGTCCTCGTTCCAGATATCGACTACCTGTCCGTTTTTCACAAACGGCGTAAAGCGTTCGCCCAAACCGTACACGCACTCTCCCGGTGCGAGCGAAAGCTCATTTACCATATAAGGCTCGCAGACCTCCATCAGGTAATTGTCCGCCGGAAGCACCGTCTTCGGCTGACGGTTCCAGCGCATATAGGCCAGATTCCGGAATCCGCAGGAAGTCAGCTCCCGCCCGTCCTTTTCAAAAGCATAGCGGAAGTTCCTGCGGTCTACCCGTACCTGAATAAGCCCGGTATCCAGAAGAGCCTCCTCATCGGTGATCGTAACTTTCACATCCGTTTTATTATCTGATTCATATTTTTCAAACTCCGGCACATGGTTGTCGTATGCCTCATAATGCCACGCTTTCACGGCGATCATCTCCGGACCGCGCGCCACGAACTCAATGCGGAGCGCCGGCATATCGCACGTATCCCCGCGTCCCCGGATCGGGCGGGTCGGCGCCAGGATGCGCATGCCTCCCGGTATTTTTTCCACTTCATACGCCTCTGTCGCAAACAGGGCGTTCGTGCGCTCCGAGCGCAGCCAAAATCCTTCTGTAAATTTCATAGTCGTCCTCCCACAAGTTAAAAATTTAAAACACCCTTCATTATTTCTGTCCTGAATCATTTCATCCTGTTACTACAGGCACGCCGCGGCAGAAAACTGCCCTGCCGGAAAAACGCTTTGCCGTCCCTCGCATATACAGTGAAAAACGGGGTCCGAATCACAGACCCCGTTTTCATTTTCCAACATGTAACTGTTCCGTTACTATTTACAGTTACTCACATTCACTTGTTTCCCATCAGCCCTTCACAGCGCCTGCTACCATACCCTTGATGATCTGCTTGCTGAACGCGAAGTACAGCACGATGATCGGCGACATGGTGATCAGCATTGCGGCCATCTGCTTCGGATAGTCCGACGCAAACTGTCCCTTGAACTGAGTCAGCGCAAGCGGCACGGTCTGCAGAGAGGAATCGCGGATCAATACCAAAGCGAACGAGAATTCATTCCAGCAGCTGAATACCTGGATGATCGCGACCGTCACCAGGATTGGCCGGCAGATCGGGAAAATGATGTTCCAGAGCGTATAGGAAAAGCTGCTGCCGTCAATGGAAGCTGCCTCCTCCAGCGAGACCGGAATCGTCTTTACATAGCCTTCTACCAGGAAAATGCCCATCGGCAGGCCGAACGACACGTACGGCAGGATCAGGGTAAACCACTTGTTGGAGATTCCGCAGCGCAGGAATACGACATAAATCGGAACCAGCAGCGAGTGGATCGGGATCAGCATACCCATCAGGAACATCACATACAGCACGCGGTTCAGCTTAAAGCGCACACGCGAAAGGATGTAGCCGACGATGAAGCTGAAAAGCACGATCAGCACAATGGAAATACCCGTGGTACGTACACTGTTCCACATGGACTGTGCCAGATGATAATCCGGATTGCTCAGGATACGAATATAGTTGTAAAGGGTCGGTTCTTTCGGCAATCCAACAATATCGGCGTTGAACACACGCTTTTCCTTCAGCGAGGAATAGAACATCCAGATGATCGGAAAGATGCAGGAAAGTGAAAAGATCCAGAGGATCGCGTTCATGAAAAAGCCCAGAACACCTCTTCTCACCTTGTGGGTAACAGGCAGGTTTTTACTCTTCGCCATATCAGTCCTCCCCCTTTCCCTTTGTTGCCTTATTGATCAGTGCCTGAGAACCGCCGATAACGATCAGGGACAGCACAAAGATGCCGACGGAAATACAGCTGCCGTAGCCCATGTTGCTCTGGCCGAACGATACCTGATATCCATACATGGCCATAACCATGGATGCTGTGCCGGGGCCGCCGCTCGTCATGACATAGATGCTGTCGAATGCTTTCATATTACCCGCAATACACAGCGTAATGCAGACAAGCATCGTGTTCTTGATCAGCGGAAGTGTAATATGAAGCGCCTGCTGCACGCCGTTCGCGCCGTCAATCGAGGCGCTCTCGAAGATATCCGTACTGATACCGGAAATCGCTGATAAAATGATCACCATATAATAACCGATGAACTGCCAGATCAGAGGAATCGTGACCAGCAGCATGACCAGCTTCGTGTTGTTCAGCCATACCTGCGTCAGGTCATCCCGTCCGATCGCCTTTAAAAACCAGTTCAGAATACCATATTTGTTATGGTAAACCATCGTCCAGATCATACCGATGCAGACAGCGGAGATCGTGCTCGGGAAAAAGCCGAACGTACGGTGGATCGTCTTAAACTTCACCAGCTTGGAGTTTACCATCATAACCAGAATAAACGCGATACCTACCTGTCCGATGATACAGGCGACTACAAGATAAATGTTGTGGCCAAAGGCTTGCCAGAACGTGGTATCGTTAAACAGCTTTATGTAGTTCGTCAGGCCGTTAAAGGTCTTATTCGGACCGCCCTTCCACTCGTAAAAGCTGTACACCAGCGCCGTGATCAGCGGTACGAATACGGTAAATACGAACATTGCCACCGGAATCAGCAGGTACAGGAAAATCGTTTTGTTCTTCGGTCTGGTCGCATTTAACATCTTACTTCCCTCGCTCTCCTGTCTTTCTTATTTTATTGAAGCCACCGCATGCAGAATCGCCTTTCAGGCGATGCGGCGGCCTGTGTCACAGATTCGCTGCGCGAATCTATGACATATTAAGCCACCGCATGCAGAATCATCCGGCAGGCGATGCCTCTGTACAGAAAACCGTTCTGCCCACTGCGGTGAGCAGAACGGTTTCCAGGTTACGTATGATTACTTTTCAGTTCGGCTTATGCCTTGCTCTTTAGTAGTTCTCCTCGTAAGCAGCCTGTGCGTTCGCCGCTACTTCTTCCGGAGTGATGTCGCCGTTCATAAGGGTCTGCAGATCTGTGTTCAGAACATCCCATACAGCGCTGCTGATGTAGGAGTCATAGATCTCGCAGGTCTCTGTGTCAACATAGGACCAGTTGTAGAAGTCTACCGTGATCTGATCGAATGCGGAAAGGTCGATGTCGTCAACTACGGTCAGGCCGCCCAGTGCGTAGTACTCGCCAACGAATGTAGCGAATGCCGGTCCGGTGATCTCCTGTGCCAGGTCGATCGCTGCTGCAAGCTTGTCCGGATCGTCAGCCAGGTTCGCGTTGAACGCTACAGCATAGCCAAGGCCGATGTTCTGAGAATTCGGAGCATAGGTCGCGTCTGCCGGCTGCGGAAGAACTGCGAAGCCCATGTTGTTGTACTTCTCTTCGTCGCTCTCAAGCAGAGTAGCTGCGATGTAGGACTCGTCCCAGTTGCCGCCGATGAACGCTGCTGCGTCGCCGGCGATGTAATACTCACGAGCATCCTCGTTCGTAACTGCGTTGTAATCCTCGTTGAAGATGTTGGTCTCAGCAAAGAGATACTGGGTCTCAGCCAGAGCCGCTACGAATTCATCATCCGTGAAAGCAGCACCGTCTTTAAGAATCAGGCTCTGGAACCAGTCCGGACCAGTGTAACGGTTACCAAGGGTAGAAAGGAAATCGGAGTTCGCCTGCCACTGACCGCCATTACCAAACGCGATCGTATCAATGCCCTGCTCGCTGAAGTACTCAGCTGCTGCCTCAACCTCTTCCCATGTGCTCGGGAACTCATCATAGCCAGCCTCTGCCCACATAGCCTTGTCATAGATGACAACCGTGCAGGTACCGCCGGTCAGTACCGGATAGCCGTAGATGCTGCCGTCCGACGTGCTGAACGGTGTGAAATAAGCGGTATTGTAATCATCATAATACGGAGACTCTGCGATGATGTCGGTCAGGTCCATGATCAGGCCCTGCTCCGCCCATGCTACCGTATTCATGCCCTGAAGAAGGAATACGTCCGGAAGGTCGCCTGCAGCTGCCTGCGTCGCGATCTGGGTCTTGTACTCGTCATTCGCCAGGATTTCCTGTGTCAGTGTGATGTCCGGATGTGCCTCATCCCATGCTGCCAGCACGCTGCGGAAGCCGTCGGAACCGCCGTTGCCCTCTGACTCCTCAGATGTGGAATAATGGAAAATGGTAAGCTCTCCTGTGTAAGCCAGGTCATTCACAGCCAGATTCTTTACTTCCTTCTCGCTCTCCTCAGCATACGCTGTCACGCCGAGAGAAGCTACCATAGCTGCTGCCAGGACTACACTTACTGCCTGTCTCTTTTTCATGTTTCGTCCTCCTTAATCGGAATGTCTTCATTCCTTATTTTAATATGTCAAAAACCTGTGCCGGCGAAAACGCCCCCGCAAAGGTGTGTGACCGTTCTCATGATGTACAAAATATTTTTCTATATATAAAATACCTTTCTATGTACATCCGTTCCCAACGTACCCTCTGATCAGCATATCTTGTACAATTTGCCATTTTCAAACGTTTACGTTCTCAAAACGTTAGTATTATTAAACACCTCTTCCATGGTTTTTGTCAACTCTTTTCTGTGGTTTTTTGTCTTTTTCGTGAAAAAAACGTGTCCCGTTTGTGAAAACGCATGATTTTCTTTTTGTTTTTGTGCATTTTCACTTAATAAATTCTTCGCATTTTCGTATCTGTTTTCATGCCTTTTCTCTTTTTCCTCTTGCTTACAGTACGTACCGTCGCCGTCCGGGGATTTTCCCCGTCTGATCAGCCCCGGCTGCATGATTTCGCTTCGTTATTTTAAGTTTTTTTCACTTGACATTGTTTTTTATTTCTCCTATCATGTCTTAGGGTATAGATGCCGTCCGCGAAAAAATTTTTGACACGACGGTGTCTTTTCGTGTAAAAGCAGATTTAAAGGAACAAAGCATTCTGTTTTTACACGGTAAATATTCGCTATAATTATAGAAGAAACAGCAGCTGTGAAAAATCCAGGCAGCTGCAAAGAAAGCAGAAAGGAGATTCCCATGATTCGTACACTTGCGAAGCAGGTAAAGGAATACCGGAACGCCTCGATCGTCACGCCGCTTTTCATGCTGCTGGAGGTGGTGATGGAGACGATGATCCCGTTTCTGATGGCCTCCATCATCGACGACGGCGTCAACACGGGCGATATCGGACACATCTACCGCGTCGGCGGCCTGATGATCGTCTGTGCGCTGATCGGACTGTCCGGCGGTATGCTCGGCGGCCGGTTCGGTGCGAAGGCTTCCGCCGGACTGGCTAAGAATCTTCGTGCGTCGATGTTCGAGCACATCCAGTCCTTTTCCTTTTCCAACATTGACAAATTCAGTCCGGCCGGTCTTGTGACCCGCCTGACGACGGATGTGGCCAACATCCAGAATGCCTGGCAGATGATCCTGAAGATGGCGATGCGTGCTCCGGCCAGCATCATCTGCGCACTGGTCATGGCTTTTATGATCAACGCCAGACTTGCCTCCATCTATCTTATCGCGGCGATTCTGCTCGGCACGGCTCTGATCTTTCTGGTCATGCATGCTACGAAATATTTCCAGCAGGTCTTCCCAAAGTACGACGACCTGAACGCGTCGATCGAGGAGAACGTCTCCGCCATCCGTGTTGTGAAAGCGTATGTGCGTGAGGATCATGAGACGAAAAAGCTGAATAAGGCCAGTGAGAACATCTATAAGCTTTTTGTAAAGGCGGAGCACAACGTCATTATCAATAATCCGCTGATGCAGCTTACCGTATACAGCTGCATCATCCTGATCAGCTGGATCGGCGCCAGGATGATCGTGTCTTCCACTCTTACGACCGGTGAACTGATGAGTCTTCTGACCTACTGCATGAACATCCTCTCCAGTCTGATGATGCTCTCGATGATCTTTGTCATGATCTCGATGAGTGTGGCCAGTGCACGCCGCATCTGCGAGGTGCTGGATGAAGAGCCGGAGCTTGTCAATCCGGAACAGCCAGTCATGGATGTGACGGACGGCAGCATCCGCTTTGAGCATGTAAACTTTTCCTATCATAAAGGAAGTCAGGAGCATGTACTTACCGATATTAATCTTGACATCCATTCCGGCGAGACGATCGGCATCATCGGTGGCACCGGCAGCGCCAAGACGAGCCTGGTGAACCTGATCAGCCGCCTTTACGATGTGTCGGACGGACAGATTAAAGTCGGCGGTGTCGACGTGCGCGACTATGATATGGAAACGCTGCGCAACCAGGTGGCCGTCGTTCTCCAGAAGAACGTCCTTTTTTCCGGCAGCATTTATGAGAACCTGCGCTGGGGCAACAAAAATGCCACCGAAGAGGAATGTCAGGAGGCCTGCCGGCTCGCCTGCGCGGACGATTTCATCCGTTCATTTCCGGATGGCTACAATACGCACATTGAGCAGGGAGGCTCCAATGTCTCCGGCGGACAGAAGCAGCGTCTCTGCATCGCCCGCGCTCTTTTGAAGAATCCGAAGATCCTCATCCTCGACGACAGCACAAGCGCTGTGGATACCGCAACCGACGCCAGGATCCGCCGCGCGTTCCGCGAGGACATCCCGAACACGACAAAGCTGATCATCGCGCAGCGTATTTCCAGTGTGCAGGATGCGGACCGGATCATTGTCATGGAAGAAGGCCGGATCAACGGCTTTGGCACCCACGAAGAACTGCTCGCTTCGAATGAGATCTACCGCGAGGTATACGAATCCCAGACGAGCGGCGGCGGCGATTTTGATGAAAAGGCAGGTGACTGATTATGCCAGGACCAGGATCAAGACCCCCGCGCGGAGTCAAACCAGATGTACAGAATCCCGGAAAGCTGCTCGCCCGGCTGATGGGTTATATTTTCCGTGATTATAAGTTTCACTGCATTGCCGTATTCATACTGATCTGTTTCAGTGTACTGGCTAACGTGCAGGGAACGCTCTTTATGAAAAACCTGATTGACGATTATATCACGCCGTTTCTGCTGACGGACAATCCGGACTTCGGCCCGCTCGCGCGCGCGATCGGCCGGGTGGCCTGCTTTTACGCGATCGGCGTCGTCTCGGGCTACCTGTACAACCGCATCATGGTGACGGTGTCGCAGGGTACACTGAAGCATTTAAGGGACGATCTGTTCTCCCATATGGAGACGCTTCCGATCAAATATTTTGACACACACGCGCACGGCGACATCATGTCCGTCTACACGAACGACATCGATACACTGCGCCAGATGATCAGCCAGAGTCTTCCGCAGATCATCAATGCCGCCTTTACCATTGTCAGTGTGTTTATCAGTATGCTGATCCTGAGCATTCCTTTGACGCTGGTGACGCTCGTCATGGTCTGTGTGATGCTCTACTGTACCAGGAAATCCACTTCGCTTAGCGGCAAATACTTCATGGAGCAGCAGAGAAACCTCGGTATCGTGAACGGCTATATCGAGGAAATGATGAAAGGCCAGAAGGTCGTCAAGGTATTCTGTCATGAGGAAGAAAGCATTGAGAAGTTTTCCGAGCTGAACGAAGCGCTCCGCGACAGCGCAGACAAAGCGAACACGTACTCCAGCTTCTTAGGACCGATCAATGCGCAGCTCGGCAACGTCAGCTATGTGCTCTGTGCGATCGTCGGCGGTATCCTCGCTCTAAACGGTATCGGCGGCTTCACCCTCGGCGGACTCGCGAGTTTCCTGACGTTCAACAAGAGCTTCAGTATGCCGATCAACCAGGTCAGCCAGCAGTTCAACGCCATCATCATGGCGATGGCCGGTGCCGACCGTATCTTCCGTCTCATGGACGAGAAATCAGAGACCGATGACGGCTATGTGACGCTGGTTCATGCAAAAGAAGTCAACGGAAAGCTGACCGAATCCGAGACGAGGACCGGCCGCTGGGCATGGAAGCATACGCATCAGGCTGATGGTTCCGTAGACTATAAGGAGCTGACCGGCGACATCGTCTTTGACGGCGTGGACTTCGGCTACACGGACGACAAGCTCGTCCTTCACGACATTAAGCTCTACGCGACGCCGGGCCAGAAGATTGCCTTCGTCGGCTCCACGGGTGCCGGAAAAACCACGATCACGAACCTGATCAACCGTTTCTACGACATTCAGGACGGCAAGATTCGTTACGACGGTATCAATATCAATAAGATCAAAAAGGCCGACCTGCGCCGCTCGCTCGGCATCGTGCTGCAGGATACGCACCTGTTCACCGGCACCGTCAGTGAGAACATCCGCTTCGGCAAGCTGGACGCGACCGATGAAGAGGTCGTGGCAGCCGCGAAGCTCGCGAACGCGGACGGCTTCATCCGCCGTCTCCCGCAGGGCTACGACACCATGCTGACCGGCGACGGCGCAAACTTAAGCCAGGGGCAGCGCCAGCTGCTCGCCATCGCCCGCGCGGCCATCGCCGATCCGCCGGTGCTGATCCTCGATGAGGCGACGAGTTCCATCGATACCCGTACCGAGCGCATCGTCCAGGAAGGCATGGATCACCTGATGGCAGGACGCACGACCTTCGTGATCGCACACCGGCTCTCCACCGTCCAGAATTCCGACTGCATCATGGTACTCGAGCAGGGCCGCATCATCGAACGCGGCACGCACGACCAGCTGATCGAGGAGAAAGGGCGGTACTACCAGTTGTATACAGGAAACGCGATTGGAGCATAAGTCCCAGTATATAGCCGCGTAAGACCCGCCACAGGATGGCTGAGGACACGCTCCCGCTTAGAAAATAACGTAGCGGTACTAAGCTCAATCATCGCCTTTCGGCTCGATTTCACTAAGTACCGACGTTATTTTAATAGTCCTCAGCCACCCTGTGACGGGTCTTCGCGACGAAATGTTGAGATATGCATCATGCTATATAAGAATCCCCACCATCGCTAAGTATGGTGGGGATTCTTTCATTTTCCAAACAAATCACTATGACTCCCGGTCCGAGACAATGTCAATACCAGCACATCCTCCTCAATACGATAAACAAGCAGCCAGTCCGGCAAAATATGACATTCCCTGTGTCCTGTCCAATTTCCAGTCAGCGGATGATCCCTGTATTTTTCCGAAAGTGTTTTTCCTGTGGAAAGTGCTGTGATCACTTCGTCCAGCAATTCCATTTTCAGACCCCGGCGCGTAGCCAGCTTATAATCTTTTTTAAACTGCGTTGTTGCTTTTACAATAAGTTTTGTCTTTCTCATTTCTTTAAGTCAGCAAACAGTTCATCCAGATCCGTATATCCTTTTACAGATGGATCTTTTGCTATCCTTTCCGCTTCCAGCATTGCAGTTACCGTCTCCTGATTAGGCTGATTTAATGAAATATCAAATGGAATTCTGCCTTCCCTGAGTGACTGGCGGACAAAAATATTAAAAGCAGTCGACAAATTCATACCCAGCTCAGAGAATAACGTTTCTGCCTGAGCTTTTAATTCAGAATCCATTCGAATACTGATATTTGTAGTGGCTCCTGCCATAAAAACAGCTCCTCTCCTTTTTGTTCTGCCAGCAGTATACGACACTTGCACGAAAAAATCAATGTTTTGCACGAAAAGCATCTGTTAATTTCGTTTAAAGTCTCATCGTTCTCACTCTTTCACGAGCCGGATCACGTTCCACGACGCCTTGTGCAGCATGCTGGTGAGCATACCGCCGTCCATCGTAGTCTGGCTGGTCTGCTTCGGCGCTACTTTCTCATCGCCAAAGTGATTCTCTGCTTTCAGATCCTCGTTTTCAAGGACGATGTGTTCTGCTACACGGTAGTCATCGAAGCTTCTGACGTCTGTGGTGAGGACGACATCTTCTTCCAGATTGCGGTTTACCGCGAAGATGGTCAGCTCTCCCTTTTCCTCATTATATACACTGACAGACTCGATATCCGTCACAGCGTCATGCTCCTTTGTGGCATGCTTCGGGACATCCATGACCGGCATCAGCGCCACGCCGCGCCCATATTTTGACGCATGCATATACGGATAGAAAATGGTCTGGCGCCATGCCCCGCCGCCGTTCGGATCGGTCATGATCGGCGCGATGACATTGATCAGCTGCGCAAGGCAAGCCACCTTTACACGGTCGCTGTGGCGCAGCAGCACGATCAACATCAGACCCACGAGCAGCGCATCCTCGAAATTGTAGATATCCTCCAGAAGCGGCGGCGCCACCTTCCACGGGGTCTCATCCTTGAACTTCTGGTCCGCTTCATTGGAATGGTACCATACATTCCACTCATCGAAGCTTAAGTACATATCCTTCCTGCTTCTCTTCTTTGCCTTTACATAATCGCAGGTAGCGATGATTTCTTTGATGAAATAGTCCATGTCGTCGGACTTTGCCAGAAAATCATTGCTGTTGTTGCTGCGGTTGCCGTAATAGGTGTGCAGCGAAAGGTAATCCACATACTCATAGCAATGGCTCAGCACCGTATCTTCCCATACCGCATAGGTCGGCATTCCGCGGTTCGAACTGCCGCAGGCCACAAACTCAATGGTCGGGTCGATGATATGCATCGCCTTCGCGGTCTCCTCAGCCAGACGTCCGTACTCATCCGCAGTCTTATGACCAAGCTGCCATGGTCCATCCATTTCATTGCCAAGGCACCAGGTCTTAAAACCATACGGCTCTTTCTGCCCGTGGCTGATGCGCAGGTCACTGTACTTCGTCCCGCCGGGATGATTGCAGTACTCCAGCAGATTGCAGGCGTCCGCGATTCCTCTCGTGCCAAGGTTCAGCGCCATCATCACGTCTGAGTTCGCCGCTTTCGCCCATCTGCTGAACTCATGAAGTCCCACTTCGTTCGTCTCCAGGCTCTTCCATGCCAGTTCCAGACGATGCGGACGCTCCGCTGCCGGACCCACGCTGTCCTCCCAGTTGAAGCTGGAAACAAAGTTTCCGCCCGGATAACGGACGATCGGTACATTCAGTTCTTTCACCAGATCGATCACGTCCGTGCGAAAGCCGTCCGCGTTGGAAAGCGGATGTCCCGGCTGGTAAATTCCGTCATAGACCGCACGTCCGAGATGCTCGATAAACGAACCATAGATACGCTCATCAATCTGAGAGATCTGAAACGCCCGGTCAAGGATCATTCTTGCATTCTTTGACATAACATTTTCCTCCTACAACAAGAGCCGCGTCAAACGCATACCGTCCGGCGCGGCTCCAATTCTGCAAGTCGCAATCATTATGAAACATATTCAGCCAGCACATTCACGCACTTGCTGCCACAGTCTGAACACCCATCAGCCCTTTACAGCACCAGATGTCATATGTCCGTACTTGCGTAACAAGTATGGACGAAGGCCGCGCCTTGCGCGAAGAATGTTCCGATTTGCGCAGCAAACCGAGAACGATACCGCAACTTTAATGTGCGGCTTTCATTGTACTTTACAGATTCGTAAAATATTATACACAAAGCCTTAAAAATAGCAATACCTTTTTTTACGGGTGAATTTTAAAATCCACTTGTTTTTTCACAAGCCCACGATTATACTGTGTTCAGGCAAACTTTCGAACTATAAAAGTACGAAACCGTTTCGAATTTCGCAGCAGGAAGGAAGTGAAGATTCCATGAGTAAAATATTTAATACCACAGCAAACTGTATACCGGAAAAGCATTATATGGTAGATCTTACAGAACGGCTGAAAAAAATCCGGGAAATGGTTGACCGTGGTGATTATTTTACCATCAACCGCGCCAGACAATACGGGAAAACAACCACACTTCTGGCACTGGCGGAATATCTGAAAAAAGATTATCTGGTAATTCGGCTGGATTTTCAGCGGTTAAGCGACGCTTCCTTTGCGGATGAAAGCAGTTTTATCTTTGCACTCTCGAAGCGGATTCTTCTTGCTGTAAAGGATATTGAGATTCCTGAAGAGTCGAAAAAACATCTCGCTTTTTTTGCTCAGCAAAAAGGGAATTCGGAAACACTGGATGAATTATTTATTGTTCTGAACGAATGGTGTGAACTTTCTGAAAAACCGATTGTACTTATGATCGATGAAGTGGATCAGGCTTCCAATTACCAGGTCTTTCTGAACTTTCTTGCACAATTGAGAGCAAATTACATTGAAAGGGATCTGATTTTCACGTTCCACTCCGTGATTCTGGCGGGAGTATATGATATTAAAAATCTGAAAAGAAAATTTGTTGCTCAAGATGAACATAACACGAATTCACCATGGAATATAGCCGCTGATTATAAAATCGACATGAGTTTTTCCGCAGTTGACATTGAAGGGATGCTTCGTGAATATGAACGCGATTACACAACGGGAATGGACGTGCAGGCAGTTGCTCAGGAAATTTATGATTATACATCCGGATATCCATTTCTGGTATCGCGCATTTGCAAATATCTGGATGAAACACTTCCGGGCACGGAGGCTTTTTCGGATCGTTCAGCTGTCTGGACAAAAGAAGGAATCATCAAGGCCGCCGGAGCGATCGTGATGGAAGAAAATACACTGTTTGAATCCCTGATTGACAAGGTAAATCTGTACCCGGATCTGAAAGAGATTTTGTATGATATACTGATAAACGGGGCAGATGTTTACTACAATCCGGACAGTACAGCGATCAGTGCAGCAAAAATGTTTGGATTTGTCAGAAAGAAGGATGCAAAAATCATCATAGCCAACCGTATTTTTGAAACGCGTCTGTATAACTGTTTCCTGCTCTCTGAAGAAAGCAGGACAACAGACATTTACCGTCTCGGAGTCCGCGAAAAGTATCAGTTCATACGCGACGATGGACTTGACATGAAGTTAATTCTGGAACGTTTTGTTGTCAGTTTTGATGACCTTTACGGCGATCAGAAACAAAAGTTTAAAGAAGAAGACGGCAGGAAATATTTTCTGCTGTATCTCCGTCCCATCATAAACGGGGAAGGGAATTACTACATCGAGTCGCGTACCAGAAATATGGAGCGGACGGATATTATCATTGATTATAAAGCGAAACAATACGTGATCGAGCTCAAGCTCTGGCATGGAAATGCCTATAATACGCGAGGCGAAAAGCAGTTGAAGGATTATCTTGATTATTATCATCTCAACACCGGATATATGCTCAGTTTCAATTTCAACCAGAAAAAAGACATCGGTCTGAAGGAAATCAGAATCGGTGATAAGCTGCTGATAGAGGCCGTGGTGTAATGCCGCTGTCTCCTGGCCCGGATACCTGAAAAGAAAAGTCCTTGCTATGAATACATGAAAGGTTTAAGTATGCTGGATACCGAGCTGCTGACCCTCTATGAGGACGGCACCTTTGACGGAGCCGCCGCCGTCTCCGGCTCGGCACTTGACGAAAGCGCAGAGCTGATCGGCGACGCAGCCATCGTCACGGACGAGGAACGCGGCAGCGTACTGCCTCTTTTTCTTTCGCCGTTTAGATTCTCAGTATTTCACAGTATTTCAGATCGCCACCAGCATTGATCCTACATCTGCCGGAACCGGTTCTGTCTCTGCTCCATGATCTCCTGCGGACTCTTATCCGCGCACTCATGGAAAAATTCCCGCATGTGCTTATCAATGATCTTCGCGATTTCTTCGAGGCTTTCCTCTTCCGCCGGCTCGTCCTCGCAGATGATACGCTCGATGATACCGAGCTCATAAAGCTCCTGGGCGGTCACTTTCATCAGCTTCACCGCCTCATCAGCACGGCTTGCGTCCTTCCAGATGATGGAAGCAAAGCCCTCCGGAGAAAGGATCGAGTAGGTCGCGTTCTCCAGCATCCAGACCTCGTTTGCTACCGCGAGCGCCAGCGCGCCGCCGCTGCCGCCCTGCCCGATGACGATGGAAAGGATCGGCACCTTCATCGTAGACATCTCATAAAGGTTGCGTGCGATGGCCTCACCCTGACCGCGCTCCTCTGCTTCCATGCCCGGATAAGCACCTGGTGTATCGACAAAGCAGATGATCGGACGGTTGAATTTCTCTGCCTGTTTCATCAGGCGCAGCGATTTGCGGTAACCTTCCGGAGAAGCCATGCCGAAATTCCGGCCGATGGTCTCCTCCATGGTCTTGCCGCGTTCCTGACCGATCACCGTCACCGGCACACCGCAGTAAGTAGCGAGGCCGCCGACCACCGCAGCGTCATCGCCGAAATAGCGGTCTCCGTGAAATTCAATAAAATCCTTAAACAGACAGCGGATATAATCGTCCGCGACCAGACGTCCGGTCTTTCTTGCCTGATGTACTGCCTCCAGAGGCTCCGTGTGGCGCTTCGCAATCTTGTTCAGCGTCTTCTGCCGCATCGTACCGGAAAACGGCGCACGGCGGCTCTTCGGTGCATTATCTCTCCAGCTCTCAAACTGCCGCCGCATGGCCTCCGGAATCGACTCCGTTGAGGAGGTGTGTAGATTATTTTCCTCCGACCAGGTCTGCCAGGATTCCTGCCCGCTGTGCAGCTTCAGCAAAAGCCCCAGCATCGCTTTCTGATCCTTCCGCTCTACCACGCGGTCCACAAATCCATGCTCCTGCTGGAATTCCGCTCTCTGGAAGCCTTCCGGCAGCTTCTGCCGGATCGTCTGCTCGATCACACGCGGCCCCGCGAATCCGATCAGCGCCTTTGGTTCTGAGAGAATGATGTCTCCGAGCATCGCAAAGCTCGCGGTCACGCCGCCGGTCGTCGGGTCAGTCAGCACACTGATATAGAGCAGCCCCGCGTCCGAATGGTTTTTGACTGCCGCGGACGTCTTTGCCATCTGCATCAGGGAAACGATGCCTTCCTGCATTCTCGCGCCGCCGCTCGCCGCGTACACGATCACCGGAAGCCTTCTCTCGGTCGCGCGCTCAAATGCTCTGGCCACCTTCTCGCCTACGTTGTAGCCCATGCTTCCCATCAGGAAGCGGCAGTCGCAGACCATGATCGCCGTCTCAAAGTCATTGATCTTCCCATATCCGGTCACGATCGCCTCGTTCAGGGAGGTCTTCTCCTTCACGGCCGCCAGCTTGTCCTCATATTCCGGGTAGTCCAGCGGATTGACTTCTTCCATCTGCGCGTCCCATTCCTCAAAAGTCCCGGCATCAAGGATCATCTCTATCCGCCGGTAAGCATGCACGCGGAAATGATATCCGCACTTCGGACAGATGTAGTAATTCTCCTTCAGCTCCTGCGCGGTAAACGTCGCGCCGCATTTTTTACACGGACGCTTTTCCGGGCGCTTTTCCGGCTCCTTTGTTTCCGTCTGTGTACGCGCGTTTTTGTCAAAAATCTGTTTCAGGCTCGGCATAATTCCTGCTCCTTTTTTCAATGTATATTTCCCTTGTAATATCTACGTTGTCATACGTACCTCGCAGCAAGTGCGAAGTACTGTCCTGAATAATTACGCTTATTCCGTTAAATACTTCTGTCCCGGCAGTGATTTATTTCAGTTGTTGCTCACGCGCTCTCCAGCCGGCTCAGCTTTGCCGCCTGATCGGCCGCGATACAGTGATCGATGATCTCCTGTATGTCGCCGTCCATGATCTTATCCAGCCGGTACAGCGTGAGATTGATCCGATGATCGGTCACACGCCCCTGCGGGAAATTGTAGGTGCGGATCTTCTCGGAACGGTCGCCGGATCCCACCTGACTGCGGCGGGCCTCCGCCTCCGCGTCATGCGCTTTCTGAAGCTCCAGATCATACAACTTCGCACGCAGTACTTTCAGAGCCTTATCCTTATTTTTCAGCTGAGATTTCTCGTCCTGGCAGGAGATCACGATGCCGGTCGGTATATGCGTCAGCCGGACTGCTGAGTCTGTCGTGTTGACGCACTGCCCGCCGTTGCCGGAAGCACGGAACACATCAAATTTGCAGTCGTTCAGATCCAGCTGTACATCCACTTCTTCCGCCTCCGGCATGATCGCTACCGTGATCGTCGAGGTATGAATACGGCCGCCGGATTCCGTCTCCGGCACCCGCTGCACGCGATGTACCCCGGACTCATATTTCAGCATGGAATACGCGCCCTGTCCGGTCACCATGAAGCTGACAAACTTCATGCCGCCGATGCCGATCTCCTCAACGTCCATCGTCTCGACCTTCCAGCGGCGGCTCTCCGCGTAATGCACATACATACGGTAAATCTCCGCAGCGAACAGCGCCGCCTCGTCTCCTCCCGCTCCCGCGCGAATCTCAATGATTACGTTCTTATCGTCATTCGGGTCTTTCGGAAGCAGCAGGATCTTCAGCTTCCTCTCCAGCTCGCTGACTTTTGCTCTCGCGTCAGAAAGCTCCTCTTTCAGCATCTCCCGCATTTCCTCATCGGATTCTTCCTCCAGCATTGCCAGAGACTCCTCCGCTGTCTGCTGGTATTTCCTGTATTCGCGATAAGTATCAACGAGCGGCTGCAGGCTGCCCTGCTCCTTCAGCAGCTTCTGAAATCTCGCCTGATCCGCGATCACGGACGGCTCGTTGAGCATATTCAGGATTTCCTCAAAGCGTATCAGCAAATCCTCCAGTTTATCGAACATAGCTTCCTCCAGACAATTTCTTAATAGTTATGGTGCAATCTGCCCCGACACCACCCGATCGAGTCCCGGCAGGTCTTTCGTCACCTGAATTTTTGAAAATCCATTCTGCCGCATCAGCTCCGATACCGCTTCTCCCTGATCAAAGCCAATCTCCAGAAGCAGCCAGCCGCCCGGCAGCAGATAATCCCGGCTCTCCCGGATAATTTTCCGGTAAAAATCCAGGCCGTCCTCTCCGCCGTCCAGAGCCATGCGTGGCTCGTGCGCACGCACCTCCTCCGACAGTTCCTCAATCACGGAGGAACGGATGTAGGGCGGGTTAGAGACGATCATATGGAATCTGTTTTTTACCGCATGGTCTCCGACCTCCTCAGCAGCATCCATATCCCGCATAGAGGAAGAAGCGTCCGCTCTGAACGCAGAAAACAGATCACTTCGCACAAACTGTACATCTGCCTGCAGCCGCCGCGCATTCTCCCGCGCTGCGCGAAGCGCCTCCTCTGAAATGTCAGAGGCTATGACCCGCAATTTTACCGCTGTGGTCTGTCCGGACCGGCGTTCCTGACGAGACAACCGACTGTTCCCGTCCGTACGAATTTCCTGCTGCGGCTGGCAACTGCTCCTGTCCGTCTGCATCTCCTGCTGCGGCTGGCTGCTGCTCCTGTCCGTCTGCATCTCCTGCCGCGGCTGGCTGCTGCTCCTGTCCGTCTGCATCTCCTGCCGCGGCTGCCATGATGGTTTGCTGTAATGCTGCTCCCACAGCTTCGCAAGGCTCACAGCGATGCACCCCGATCCGGTACACAGATCGAGGATCCGCAGTTCTCTCGCATTATTTTGCACAGGTTCCTGTATCAGTCCTTTTTCTGCGCCTTTTTGCAAAATATCCGGCTCATACTCCGTCGGTACAGCCGCAGTTCGTTCCAGCGTTTCAAGCGCCAGCTCCACCAGCGTTTCCGTATCCTGTCTGGGAATCAGGACATGCTCATTGACCAGAAACGGCAGACCCATGAATTCCTGCTCCCCGGTCAGATGCTGAAGCGGGATGTGTGCACCGCGTCGATCGACCAGCGCAGCATACGCATCCCTCTGTTCTTCACTCATACATTTATCGCGGTCGGCCAGAAAAGCCGCACGGCTGATCCCGGTCGCATATTCTAAAAGATACCACGCATCGACCGCCGCGTCCTCAATCCCGCGGGACGCCAGAAAAGCCTCCGCCCGGCTGTACGCATCCTGCAGAGTCATGCCTCCGCATCCTCTTTCAACTCATAATGCGTCCCGAACTGTTCATTCTCAAACTTTCTCCAGTCAAATACCGCTTCCACGGACGCAATGCCTACCTCGATCATCGAGTCGTCCGGTTCCTTCGTCGTCAAATGCTGCATCATCATACCCGGGCGGCTTAAAGCATTGATCACCTTATTATCTGTCCGACCCGCAAGCTGAATAAACTCATACGACACGCCCGCAATAAGCGGGAGCAGCGCCAGACGTAGCACGATCCGCCATAAAGCCGAATTTACATGGAACAGCGCAAACAGCGGAATACTGAACAGCATGATAAAGATAATGCTGATAAACATAACAATGAACAGGAAGCTTGTGCCGCAGCGCTTATGTTCACGGGAACATTTTCGTACATTCTCTACTGTCAGTTCCAGTCCGTTCTCAATGCAGTTGATGCACTTGTGCTCCGCGCCGTGATACATAAAAGTGCGCTGGATATCTTTCATACGGGAGATCAGCAGAAGGTAGCCAAAGAAAATCAGCAGCTTCACCGCGCTCTCGATCATCAGCAGCACTGTCTCTGATTTGATCACCGGATTCAGCAGCCTCGAAATAAAATACGGCAGCATCATAAACAGCACAACAGAAAAAGCCAGTGAAAAAATGACTGTCAGCGTCATCAGCCAGTCATCATCGCCGGAAGCATCCCCGCTGGCCGCTTCCTTCTCCAGCTTTTTCTCACATTTTGCCAGAACCTTTTCTGCTTCTTCCGTCTTTCCTTTCACCCGCAGCTTTTCCGCCTTTGCTGCCGCCTTTTTGCGTGCCTTACCCTCGCGCTCGGCCTTTTCTTCTTCCGTCTCCTCCGCAAAGAAGGACGCAGAGAACATCAGCGTCTTCATGCCAAGGATCATGGAATCAAAAAAATTCACAACACCGCGGATGATCGGAAGCCTTACAAATTTATGCTTCTGAAGCTTTTCACTGGAGCAGTCCTGCGTGTCGACCACAATCTTCCCATCCTGCGTCCGCACTGCCACAGCATACCGGCCGCGATTGCGCATCATGACACCTTCAATCACGGACTGCCCTCCGATACCGGATGGTTTCATATCATCGTCCCTTTCTACAACGGATAATCATCGAACAGGGTGATTATTCCCTTACTCTCCGCGCGGGCAGCATCCGGCAATAACTGAAAAATCCCTTATACAGCCCTGCGCATTAAAAACATCCCGTATATGAAAACAGGTTGAGATCCTGCGAACCTCAACCCACTCTTTTCCCCATTTATTTTTACTGGAGACCATACTTCTTGTTGAAGCGCTCGATACGTCCGCGCGCAGTAACTGCTTTCTGCTGTCCTGAATAGAACGGATGGCACTTGGAACAGATCTCCACGTGGATGCTTGGCTTTGTAGAACCTGTCACGAACGTGTTGCCGCAGTTGCAGGTCACCTCTGCCTGATAGTACTTCGGCTGAATTGCTTCTTTCATCTTATTCACCTCGTTTCTTACATTACACAACATACGGAGCATAGCATAATTCATACAGAATTGCAAGATTTTTTTATATAAACTTCTGCCGGCTATGGGCCATTTATGATAATGTCCTTA
>JAJQIL010000114.1:0-16290 GCA_021199235.1 Lachnospiraceae bacterium
CTCCGGGGCTTATGTTAAAAATTTTTCAGGACATTTTCAAAAACGCTTGACAGGGGATTTTTAACATCTAAAACAGTCTTTCCGGATACAGCCCGGCCTTTATCAGTTCGAGTATCGACTGTCTTACAAACGGCACGTCCTCACGAAAGGTCACACCAAACCACTTATCGGAGGATGGCAGTACCGAAATATCCACTCTCTTTTCTTTGAGCAGCCTGTCCGCGATAGTCGGCAGCAGGTATTCGGCTTTGAGTGCGTTCTCATCCAGATCATCCAGAAAATGCAGGAAACCGCTCTCCAGCTCGTCCATAAAATCCGGTGTAAATCCCCAGAAATTCATGGAAACGAGTGATTCCGGATTCAATGAGATCAGGCTGGCGTTCGCCGAATATACAGCCGCACCGTCCTTTGTTTTGATAATATCTTTTGTTTCCAGAATTTCAGAGAGCACCCCTTCCTCATTCAGGCGGCAGATTCCGCGTGTCACGCCGCCATGATCAGAAAGTGTGTTTTTCAGAACAAATCCGGCCATGCAAAACTGATAATGTGCCTGCTTCGATATATCTGTCAAAGGCAGATTTCCGACAGCATTAACAGTAACATTTTCTTTATCTTGATGATCATCTGCGATCTTGCGATCCGCAGCTTCTACAAGAAACTGATGCACCTTGCGGAACGCGTCTTTTCCATAATAATCGTCCGCATTGGTCACAGCAAACGGCTCATGGACAACTTCGCGGCAGGATAAAATCGCCTGTCCGGTTCCCCACGGCTTTGTTCTGCCTTTCGGGACCATATAACCGGCAGGCAGATCCTCCAGCTCCTGAAAGGCATATTCTACGTGAATTTTCTTTGCAATCCGGTCGCCGATTATCTCGCGGAAGTCCTTCTCCATCGAATGGCGTATAACAAAAACGATCTTGTTAAAACCTGCTTCTATTGCATCATAAATGGAATAATCCATGATAATTTCACCATGAGGCCCAAAGGAAGTCAGCTGTTTTACACCACCGCCTCCGAAGCGACTGCCTATGCCTGCCGCCATAATAACCAACGTTGTATCTTTCATAACAGTTCCCTTTTCCCTTAACTGTGTATTCTGTGTATTCTGTGTATTCTGTGTATTCTGTGTATTCTCTGTACCCTCAAACTCTTTTGTTGCCCGAATCATAATGACACCGGAACAAAAGCACATGAAGTAAATAAAAATCACACCAGCCGGAGCGTGTTCCCGGGATTATCAGTGTGAGACCGGACACCTCCGATACAGTCAAAACCGCCAGAACTTATGGCTGTCAGCAGTGAATGACTGTACTCCTCCCAGAACTGGTGCGATCAGCGAATGTAACAGGCTCTGCGCAATCGAGCAGGAGGCGGCCTGTCGGCTCCTGCTCGCCCGCGCAAGCCGGGTGCGGCTTTAGCCGCAATACACCTTGCCCGACTCTGCGCATAATACAGCAACAGGCAAAATACCCTGTCCGTTCTGTCCGCACATTGCGTATTCTGCCTGTTGTGGTTACGGCTTCTTTGCCGCTTACTGTCATGTTATATGATATTATGCAGGATATGCCTTGTTCTTCTCATCAGCCAGAGTCGGATCAATCTTCTGCTCCTGAGCCTGTCTGTACTTGAAGAAATCTACCGCTACCTGCGGGAACAAAGCGTATGTCAGAACATCCTCTTCCTGCTCAGACCACTCAGCCATCTCACCGCGGAGTGTATCCAGCTCGTCCGGAATCAGATCCGCCGGACGGCAGGTGATCACCTCTGCATCGCCGATGCATTTCTTCTTTACTTCTTCATTAAACGGCTTCACGGTCGCGCCATACTTGCCGCTTAAGATATCCTTTGTCTCCTTGGTCACCATCTTGTAACGCTCGCCGCCTACGACGTTCATCACAGCCTGCGTGCCGACAATCTGAGAAGAAGGAGTTACGAGAGGCGGCTCACCGAGATCCTTACGTACCTTCGGCACTTCCTCAAGCACTTCATAATATTTATCTTCCGCATGCATATCCTTCAGCTGGGAGGTCAGGTTGGAAAGCATACCGCCCGGTACCTGATACAGCAGAGTCTTGATATTGACACCCATGTTTTTCGGGTTCAACAGGCCGCTCTCAAGCGCCTCATCACGCATCGGACGGAAGTAGTCCGCGATCTCATCGAGAAGCTGGCTGTCAAAGCCTGTATCATACGGGGTACCCTTGAAGGTCTCCACCATTACCTCAGTCGCCGGCTGGGAAGTACCCAGAGCGAACGGCGACATCGCGGTATCAATGACATCTACGCCTGCCTCTACGGCTTTCAGATAAGTCATGGAAGCTACGCCGGAGGTATAATGCGTATGAAGCTGAATCGGAATCTTCACAGTCTCTTTAAGGGCTTTGATCAGCTCGGTTGCCTGATACGGCAGCAGCAGACCGGCCATATCCTTGATACAGATGGAATCCGCTCCCATCTCCTCAATTCTCTTTGCAAGATCTACCCAGTATTCCAGTGTATAGGCGCTGCCCAGCGTATAGGACATTGCTACCTGTGCGTGTACCTTTTCTTTATTCGCCGCGGTAACAGCGGTCTGCAGGTTGCGCAGGTCGTTCAGGCAGTCGAAAATACGGATAATGTCGATGCCGTTGGCAGCGGATTTCTGTACGAAATACTCTACCACATCATCCGCATATGGACGATAACCGAGGATGTTCTGTCCACGGAACAGCATCTGCAGCTTTGTGTTCTTGAAGCCGTCACGCAACTTACGAAGTCTCTCCCACGGATCCTCTTTCAGGAAACGAAGGGAAGCATCGAACGTCGCGCCGCCCCAGCACTCTACGGAATGATATCCCACCTTGTCAAGTTTCTCCACGATCGGGAGCATCTGCTCGGTTGACATTCTGGTGGCAATCAGAGACTGATGCGCGTCGCGCAGGATGGTCTCTGTGATCTTAATCGGTTTTTTCACCTGTTCAGCCATAATGACTCCTTTCATTTATATCTTTATTTCACACCATAAATCGCCATAAATGTACCGGCCGCCACGGCGGTACCGATAACGCCGGCCACGTTCGGCCCCATCGCGTGCATCAACAGGAAATTCGTCGGATCCGTCTCCGCGCCGACCTTCTGGGATACACGGGCCGCCATCGGCACGGCGGATACGCCGGCGGAACCGATCAGCGGGTTGATCCTGCCATGTGTCAGCTTACACATCAGCTTACCGAGCAGCACACCGGCTGCGGTACCGATTGCAAAGGCGATCAGACCAAGAACAACGATCTTGATGGTATCCATGTTCAGGAACGCTTCCGCGCTGGTGGTCGCACCTACGGAAGTACCCAGCAGGATAACAACGATGTACATCATCGCGTTGGCTGCTGTTTCCTGCAGCTGCTTTGTCACACCGCACTCACGGAACAGGTTGCCCAGCATCAGCATACCAACCAGCGGAGCTGTGGTCGGAAGAAGCAGGCAGACCACGATCGTGATGATGATCGGGAACAGGATCTTCTCCAGCTTCGATACCGGACGGAGCTGCTGCATCTTGATGCTGCGCTCTTCCTTTGTCGTCAATGCTTTCATGATCGGCGGCTGAATGATCGGAACCAGAGACATATAAGTATACGCCGCCACCGCGATGGAACCCATCAGCTCCGTCTGTCCAAGCTTACCAGCCAGGAAAATGGAAGTCGGGCCGTCCGCGCCGCCGATGATGGAGATGGCAGCAGCTGCCTTGCCATTGAATCCAAGAAGAATAGCGAAGAAGTATGCCGCATAGATACCGATCTGTGCTGCCGCACCGAGCAGGAAGCTGATCGGGTTCGCAATCAACGGACCAAAGTCGGTCATCGCCCCGACGCCCATAAAGATCAGCGAAGGCAGGATACTCCATTCATCCAGTGTGTAGAAATAATACAGAAGTCCGCCTGCGTGTTCCACACCGGCTGCATCCGTGTAAGGCGCCGACATGATATCCGGATAGATATTTACCAGAAGCATACCAAACGCGATCGGAACCAGAAGCAGGGGCTCAAAATCATGTCCGATTGCCAGATACAGGAAGAAGAGCGCCACGATGATCATCGCGTAGTTGCCCACGGTCAGATTCATAAACGCTGTCTGTTCCCATAAGTTTGACAACGTATTTACAACATAGGTCATTTTATTACCTCCCTGTCAATAGGATTGCATAAGATGGATTAGTTCAGGGAAGCCAGAACGTCTCCGTTCTCTACTGACTGGCCTACGGCAACATCCATGCTCGCCACGGTGCCATCCTGCGGAGCCACGACCGGAATCTCCATCTTCATGGCTTCCAGAATGATCAGGTTCTGTCCCTTGGTCACGCTGTCGCCTGTTTTTGCTTCCAGACTTAATACCTTGCCCGGTACGGAAGCGGTCACTTTAACTGCGCCTGCCGCGCCGCCCGCTGCCGGAGCTGCTGCTTTCGGTGCCGGCGCTGCCTTCGGTGCCGGAGCCGCCGCCTTCGGTGCCGCTGCTGCCGGAGCTGCCGCCGCGCCTGTGCCTTCTTCTACTGTTACATCATAGACATTTCCGTTTACTGTAATGGTATAAGTTTTCATGATTAACCTCCCGTATTCAGGCTCTGCGCCAGTTTCTGTTGTTTACTTTTTTAATCGAACGAACGACATATGCATCGCCGGTATTCACTGTCGAATCTTCTTCACGCGCCGCTGCGATCGCTGCCGTGATGACTGCGATCAGTTCCAGATCATCCGCAGGATTCACCTCCACTGCTTCTTCCACTGCCGGAGCCGGTGCTGCTGCAGGCTTTGGTGCCGGTGCAGGCTCTTCCTTGCCCTTCTTCCGCGCCTCGAGCGCTTCCGGAATATAGTGGATCTTGCTGATCAGGAAGCTTAAGAACGCCAACATCACAAATACGATGCAGATGCCCATCAGGGTATTCATCGCTGCCTTCTGCATCATCACACCGAGCGTATAATCCACATCCCATGTCAGGTCAGTCAGATTCATCACGTATTGTCCATAAGTGGAAGAATAGGTGTATTCATACTCCAGTGTCACGGTAACCGTGCCGCCCTTGCTGACTCCCTCATAATCCGCAGTGGCAATGATCGTGCCGCCGTAGCCGTCAGCTGAAGACTGAACATCAGTAACTCCGGTCACCTCTACATAATCACCCAGCTCAGACTTTACGGTATTCCAGTTGTATGCGATCAGAGCCGTAACCGAATCCTCGCTCTCCATATAGGAGTCCACCTGCTCGTCCGTCCATGTATCGATCTGAGCCAGATAATTGTCGATCAGCTGAGAGTAATATTCTTCCGCAGTCATCGATGCTTCGGTCTCTGCCTCAGTCTCATCCTCAGCCGCGGTCTCTGCTTCTGCGTCATCTGAGTCTTCTTCCGCGTCTTCCGCCGCTTCTGTCTCAGCCGCTTCCGTCACCTGCTCCGCCGCATCCGTCTCTTCCTCCGCGCAAACGCCCATAGAAAAAGCGGAAACAGTAAGTCCAAGCGCCAGCAATATCGCTTTTAATCTAAGTTTCATCTGTATCACCTCGCTTATACTGTTCCGTGTTTTCTGGAGGGGCCGTCCTCTCTCTTTGTATACAGCATCTCAAATGCGCCGATCACATACTTTCTGGTATCCTCGGCGTCGATGATGTTGTCTACATAGCCTCTCTTCGCA
The DNA here is from genome assembly GCA_021199235.1 of Lachnospiraceae bacterium. Classification (GTDB taxonomy): domain Bacteria; phylum Bacillota; class Clostridia; order Lachnospirales; family Lachnospiraceae; genus Choladousia. Next base: position 5,662 of record JAJQIL010000114.1, read on the forward strand.
GCAGAGAGGGCGCTGGACTGCAGGGAAGCATATTCCGCTGCCTTTTCGTTGATCACTTTGGCATCCTCGCCCGCGTACATGATCCTGGAAGCGAGCTGCGCATCCATCATGCCGATCTGCGCATCCTTCCATGCAAAGGTCATATCCGCGCCGATCGCCTTGCTGTTCATCACTACATAAGCGCTGCCGAATGCCTTGCCGATGATCACATTTACCTTCGGCACAGTTGCATTCGCGAATGCCGCAGTCAGCTTCGCCGCTGCTTTGGCAATCTTCTTCTCGGTGCACTTGCTCGCCTTGAAGCCGGTCGCGTTCGTCAGGGTCAGCACCGGAATCTCAAATGCGTCGCAGAAGGAAACGAACTCAGCCGCTTTCTCTGCTCCGCGCGCGCTGATCACGCTGTCAAACGTGCTTACGACCTCGCCCTGCTCATCATAAATCTCCGAACGGTTCGCCACCGCGCCGACCGTCGTACCGTTCAGACGCAGGAAGCCGGTCACCATATCCGGAGCATAAGCTTCTTTTACTTCTACAAACAGATTGTTGTCCGCGATATTGGACAGCAGAATGGAAGTGTCGCCGACGGCGTTCGCCAGATCCGCGCACGCACGATTCAGCTCATCGGTGCACTCCTCATAAGAAAGATCATCCTCATTGTTCGCCGGAAGCATACACACCAGCGCACGGATGTTGCCAAGGATCTCCTCCTCGGTACCCACAAAATCAACCAGACCGGTCTCCTCGCTCTGGAACTTCGCAGCAGAGGTATCGCACTTCTCCTTCGTATTGCCCGGAAGCGCGTTCGGTGAGTTCACGAACAGTTCTGCTTTCTCACCTTCCATAAATGTAAAGTCTGTCAGTCCCGGAATCAGGGCAAGTCCGCCGCCGCATCTTCCAAAAATTGCTGTGATCTGAGGAATCACGCCCGACGCAAGCGCCTGCTTCTGATAGATCTCTCCAAACGCGTTCAGTGCATCTGTCGCCTCCTGCAGCCGCAGTCCCGCGCTGTCAAGAAGCCCGATCACCGGTGCGCCCGTCTTCATCGCCAGATCATACAGACCCGCAATTTTCTTCGCGTGCATCTCTCCGATTGATCCGCCCAAAACGGATGCGTCTTGGCTGTATACGTATACCAGGTGACCGTCAATCACGCCATAACCCGTGATCACGCCGTCTCCGGGTGTCTCAGTCTGGGGCATGTTGAAGTCTGTGCTTCTGGCAGTCACGTATCCGCCAATCTCTACAAAACTGTTGTCGTCAAGCAGGGATGAAATTCGCTTGCCCGCCATGTTTTGCTCTGTAATACTCATCATTTGGCCCTCCATTTCCTGTCCAAAGTTATTATGAATTTTGTATCCGATCCCCAAATACACAATTTCTATATTAACGTGTTTCGTCAAAAATTGCAAGACCTTTGTCACATAAAAGGTCGTAAAATAGTTCCGCCTCCGATGACATAATCTTCGTCATAAAACACAACAGCCTGTCCCGGTGTGACGGCGCGGACCGGCTCGTCAAAGACGACCTCCGCCCGATCCTCTGCTATCCGGCTTACCCGGGCAGGGGCTCCCGCATGGTTATAGCGGATTTTTGCCGTCACGCGAAGCGCATCTTTAATGTCGGGTATACTCATGAAATTCAGATGATCGCAGATGAGACGGTCGGTAAAGACATCCTCTGCCTCACCAATAACAACCTCATTCGTCTCCGGCCGGATCTCCGTCACAAAGACCGGATGGCCCATCGCCAGATTCAGGCCTTTACGCTGTCCGATCGTATAGTGCGTGATACCCTTATGCTGTCCGAGAATGGTCCCGTCGGCGGTCACAAAATTGCCCTTCGGTATCGTCCGGCCGCTGTTTCTTTCAATAAAACCGGCGTAATCCTGATCCGGAACAAAGCAGATCTCCTGACTGTCCGGCTTATGTGCAACAGGCAGATGAAGCTGTTCTGCAATCGCGCGAATCTGCGGCTTTTCATACTCTCCGACCGGCATCAGAGTGCGGGAAAGCTGCTCCTGCGTCAGATTGTAGAGCGCATAGGTCTGATCCTTCGCCGCGGTCACAGAACGCCGGATTGCGTATCTGCCGTTTGGCAGCTGCTCTACACGCGCATAATGCCCGGTCGCAATATAGTCCGCACCGAGCATCAGGCTTCGTTTGAGCAGAGATTCCCACTTTACATAGCGGTTGCATGCGATGCAGGGGTTCGGCGTGCGGCCCGCCAGATATTCTTCCATAAAATAATCGATCACGTTTTCACGGAACTCTTCCCTGAAGTTCATGACATAATGCGGGATCCCCAGCTTCTGCGCCACGCGCGCAGCATCCTGCGATGCGCTTAAGCCGCAGCAGCCTCCGTGCAGGCTCATATCCTCTCCGGATTCCTCCGGCCAGATTTCCATCGTCACACCGATCACATCATAGCCCGCTTCTTTTAAAAGATACGCGGCTACGGATGAGTCCACGCCGCCGGACATGCCGACGACGACTTTTTTCTTATCCATATCTGTATGATTCTCCTCATATATTGAATAGATTTTTCCATAAAGAGCTTTACCGCTGTTTCATGAAAAAGATTTCTTAGCAGCTTTGCCGTCATGCACAAAAAGTGTACTTCTATAATTCATTATCCGAAAGCATACGATCTCACATCCGCCGGCAGAAATCCTCATACTGCGGCGACATGCTCCGCAGCCGTTCCACGATTTTTTTGATCGTCTCCACAGCCGTATCAATTTCTTCTCTGGTCGTCTCCGAACTCAATGTCAGCCGCAGAGAGCCATGCGCAAGGTCTTCCGGCAGCCCGAGAGATAAAAGCACATGGGAGGGATCCATAGAACCCGAGGTACATGCGGAACCGCTGGAACCGCAGATTCCTTCCATATCCAGCATGATCAGCAGGGTTTCCCCTTCCACAAACTGAAAACTGAAATTCGCGTTGTTCGAAAGGCGCTTCGTACGGTGTCCGTTGAGGCGGGAATATGGAATTTCCCTCAATATGCGGGCTATCAGATAGTCCCGAAGCTCTGTCTCATAAGCGCTGCGCTTTTCCATCGTTTCAAACGCTTCCTTTGCCGCCTGACCAAAGCCCACAATTCCCGGCACATTTTCTGTACCGGCGCGGCGTTTGCGTTCCTGCGCGCCCCCGTGGATAAACGAGGCAATGCGCAGATTGCGCCGGATATAGAGAAAGCCGACGCCCTTCGGCCCGTTCAGCTTATGGGCGCTCGCGCTCAGCATGTCAATATGCAGTTCTTCCACATTAATGGGCAGGTGTGCGTACGCCTGCACCGCATCCGTGTGAAAAAGAATACCATGCTTTTTCGCAATCTCTCCGATCTCACGGATCGGCTGAATTGTGCCGACCTCATTATTGGCGAACATTACGGAGATCAGAAAGGTCTCCGGCCGGATCGCGCGCTCCAGCTCCTCCGGTCTCACCTGGCCGTTTTCATCAACATTTAAATATGTCACCTCAATGCCCTGTTTTTGCAGGTATTCGCAGGTGTGCAGGATCGCATGGTGTTCAATCTTTGTGGTGATGATATGATTTTTCACCGGAGCCGTATCCTCCGGCAGTAATGTCTCATATCCGCGTTTTCGGAAACCAATGGTTTTCGGTTCCTGCATTCTCATACCAAATGCTTCCGCCGTTGCCTTCAAAGCCCAGTTGTCCGACTCGGAACCGCCCCCGGTAAAATAAATCTCCTCCGGTCTCGCGCCAAGTGTGGAGGCGATGATCTCACGGCTTTCGCTGATTGCTTCTTTGCTTTTTACCCCAATGCTGTAAATGCCGGAAGCGTTGCCGTAATACTCACTAAAATAAGGAAGCATCGCTTCAACGACAGTCGGCGACGTTCTTGTCGTCGCCGCGTTGTCCAGATATATGAATTTGTCCATATGGTTCTCCCTGTCACTATTTGTTCTATTGCAGAAGGTCAGACTGTTTTCCCGGCGTCTGACCCCCCATCAGCCATTACAGTGTTTTTCTGCACATTCTTCCGGATGTTCCCGGCTGTATTCCATCACTTTTCTGCTTTCTTCCACCAGCTGGCTGATATAAATCTCATCCACTGCCCGGTCAATGCTCTCATTGATCCGCTGCCAGACATATTTCGTCACGCACAAATCCGCGCCTTCACAGCCTTCTTCATTGAATGCGCTGCAGTCGACGGCACGCATATCGCCCTCCAGCGCCCGCAGCACATCCCCGACTGTAATCTGTTCTGCCGGACGCGTAAGCCGATAGCCGCCCTGCACACCGCGCGTGCTCGCGACCAGACCAGCCCGCCGCAGCTTAGCGATCAGCTGCTCCAGATAGCTTTCCGAAATGTCCTGCCGTTCTGATATACTGCTGATCGAGACCGCTTCCTTCTCACTGTTCAGCGCCAGATCCACCATTGCGCGCAGACCGTAGCGCCCTTTTGTTGAAAGCTTCATACCGCCCTCCGTATTACCTTCCATCAGAATCTTTCATTCTGACCTTTTTTATTCTATGAACAAAACTGTGCAAACGTGTCTTTTCATTGACACGCAGCTTTTCCTGTTTATTTTATGAAAGAAGTCCCTGAAAAGTGACTTACCGCGCATAGTCTATCAGTTTATCGGCAAAATATCAATGCAATTTCAGCATAAATATTCTGTATTTTTGCCGATACCGGCAAATTTTCATTCCATACATCATGCACGAAACAGAATATCTCCTGCCCGTCACAATTCTGTTCTGAAAGCCGACATTTCCAGCATAGTTTAAAACAAATTCCCGGCAAAGGTCGCCTCGCCATGAACCAGAAACACTATCTCATCAAAGGAACCCTTCTTCTGACCGTCATGGGACTGCTTGCGCGGTTCGCAGGATTTTTTTATAAAATATTTCTTTCAAGAACGATCGGCGCAGCACAGATCGGGCTCTATCAGCTTGCGGTACCGGTGTACTCCTTTTGTACTGCTCTCTGCGGCGGAGGCGTACAAAGCGCCATTTCAAAATTTGTCGCCGAATACCGGGCAAGGGAAGATTCGAGAGGTGCCCGAAAAATTCTTATTGCGGGTCTTCTTCTCTCTGTCTCCTCGTCCCTGCTGACCCTTGCGATACTGTACCTGTGTGCGCCGCTGGTTGCCGGTGCCTTTCTCCACGAAACCTCCTGCACCGCACTTTTGAAGCTTATGGCCTTCTCGCTGCCGTTCCAGATGGTAAACAGCTGTATCTGCGGCTATTTTATGGGGATAAAAAGGATCGTACCCCCTGCTCTGGCCCAGATTCTGGAACAACTGGCCCGCATCACGACTGTCCTGTTTCTCTACACACTTTCCATAAAAAATGGAACCGAGCCCGGTGCGGCACTGATGATATTCGGACAGATCGCAGGGGAAGCAGTCTCCGCTGCATATTGCGCCGGATGTATCTGTTTATCGGGCAGAAGAGATTTCCGCAAAAAACACTGCCATCAAAAGGAATCCCCTCAAAAGGAATTTCATCGATTGCTTCCCGTTTTGAAAAGATTCCGGCACATCACAAAGTGGCTGCCGGATGCCCGGCGCTCTCTTCTGTTTTCTGTGCGCCGCATTCTCACTGTATCCGCTCCGCTTGGGCTCAACCGGATGCTGCTTTGCGTCCTTCAGGCCATCGAGGCCGCCCTGCTTCCGCTGATGCTCCGCCGCGCGGGGTTGACTTCCACCGAAGCACTCTCCGTATATGGGACGCTGACAGGAATGGCCCTGCCGATGATCCTGTTTCCAACCGCTGTCACATCGGCGCTCGGGATGCTCCTTTTGCCAGCCGTTTCTGAAGCACAGGCTCTGCACAAAGACACACAGCTTGCAGGTACCGTCAACGCCACTTTTCTCGGAAGCCTGCTGATCGGAAGCTTTGGTCTGGGTGCATTTTTACTGTTTGGCGAGGCACTGGGAACTACCGTATTCCACAGCTATCTGGCCGGTATTTATATTCGCAGACTTGCTTTCATCTGTCCTTTTTTCTATATCAGCGGAACCCTGATGAGCGTTCTCCATGGATTAGGAAAATCCTCTCAGATTTTAATCTGGAACCTTCTTAGTTTCCTGCTGCGCTTTCTGTGCATTATCGGACTGGTCCCGGCCGAAGGAATGAACGGATATCTGTGCGGGATGCTGCTTGATGAACTTCTTCTTACGGTCTGCATTCTTTTTTCATTACGGCAGTACGGTATACTGACGATCGCCATCCCGGATACTCTGATACGAACACTGCTTCCGGCTCTTTTGGGCGGCGGAGCAGCCTTTTCGTTTCTTTTGTTCCAGGGACAAAAAATCCCCGCCCCTGCATGTCTGCTCGCGGGCGGGGGAATCTACAGTATTCTGTTCTTTTTGTGTACCATCGCAACGCTTCCGTACTCTCATCGTTTCGGGAAAAGATCAATATAAAATCGCTGTTTGACAGGAATGTAACCGGCTGCGAAGCAGCTTTCCCATGTGCATCGTGCGCATCCTCCCGGAGGGTATTATGATATAGGGAACGAAGTTTCCTATATCATAAAAATGTCAGCCGACCGCATCCATCATTGCCTCCAGCAGATCCGGAAATACGCATCGGTACATATATCGGCTGATGAGGCCAAAACGCTCTCCGTTTCCGATCACCGCCCCGTTATCCCACCAGATACAGGGTACGCCGATCTCTTCCGCGGCATGCAGATAATATGCGGCCCACTCGGCACGTTCTGTCTCGTTGTCCTTGTTCACCGCGCCGAATTCTCCGATGATGACAGGAATGCCGTTGTCAAGAAAAAACTCTTTCAGGGTCGACATCAGAGTGTCGATTGCGGCCGTGTCGTTGTTCCATACATCCGTGCCTTCGGTATTGAGCGCGAAATTGTAGGGCTCATAGGCATGCACAGAAACGATGATCCGGTCGTCATCGGGCACCGTCAGATATTGAAGAGCCACTGAGCTGTTTGCCGCATAATCCGGAATCATCAGCATCCGGTACGGGTTGCAGCCGCCCGCAGCGCGGATGGTATCTACAAATGCCTGATTGGTCGCGTTGACGACGTCCCAGCCTTCCTGATCACCGCCGGTCCACTCCACATCGGTGCCTTTTTTCCGCGGTTCATTCTGCGCCTCGAAGATCAGATGCTCATCGTAATCCGCAAAGCGCTCCGCGATCTGGCTCCAGAGCGCGGCCATGATCTCACAGGCTGTCTCCTCATTGTCGTAATAGGGCTCATTCCACTCCTCGTGATGCATGTTAATGATGACGTACGCGCCTTTATCATACGCGTAATCCACAACTTCCTGTACCCGATCCAGCCAGCTTTCCGTGATCGTGTAATCCGGCGCATCCCCAAAGTGACCGGTCCAGGTCACCGGAATACGGACAACGTTAAATCCTGCATCCAGCACCGCACCGATGAGTTCCTGCGTCACGACCGGGTTGCCCCAGGCCGTCTCAAATACAGACGTGTCGTCTTCGATATCGGCGCTGCTCTTTGTCGCATCCAGCGTATTGCCAAGGTTCCAGCCAATCTTCATATCGTTCACAACATCCATGGCGGTAAAGTTCTCCATATCTGCGATCTGCTCCTCGATATCTGTATTTTCTGCGGAATTGTCTGTATCTTCCTGTGTAATTTCTTCTGCAGCAGCCTCTTCCGCATCAGTTCCTTCTTCAGTCCCAGCCTCCTGTGTCAGAGAATTTTCCGATTCTGTCCCCAATGAAGCCGCAAAGACATGCATCGTACAGATAAACCCAAACATACATAAAAGCATCAAATAAAACAAGATTAAAACCATCCATCGTGCCTGAGACTTTACCGATACGGTTTTAAGGGCTTTACCCGTTCGTTCCCTCATTCCTTCACCCGGCCGGCAGATTCACGGATGATCATTTTCCCGCCGACTACCTTTCTGCCGAAGACCTGCTCCTGTCCTTTCATCAGGCGGATCAGAATCTCCACGGCCTGTCTGGACATTTCGTCCATATCTACATCTATCGTGGTCAGTTTGGGAAGCGTATACGTCCCCGGCACGTAATTGTCAAATCCAACTACCGAGATGTCCTCCGGCACCCGGTATCCCATTCCATAGAGCTGTTCGATGAGTGTATATGCAGTCTCATCGCAGTTGCACACAAACGCGGTCGGCATATCTTCACGTTCCGGAAGACGGAACGGTATGCCAAGCCCATCCTTTCCCCTGTCGAGGATGATCCTTTTTTCATCCTGCTTAAGGCCATGCTCCATCAGCGCACGATAATATCCAAGATAACGATCCATAATGCTCGGCGTCGCGTCTGTGCTGCCGAGAAAGGCAAATCTTCTGTGTCCAAGCCCGATCAGATAATCCGTCAGAAGATAAGAACCATATACATTGTCCGAGACAACGCTCGGAACTTCCAGATTGCAGTCATAAAAATCCAGATACACGAGCGGTGTACGGGATCCCCGAATAAGTTTCAGGTACTCCTCCTGCACCTTTCCGATCACGATCAGCCCATCCATCCTCATCTCCGAGATGACATTGGGCATCTGCATTTTTTCCAGCATCTGCGGCGTGATCATTTCCAGCAGCACCGAATAATGGAAACGGGAGAGCTGAACGACCACGCTGTGGTAAAGCCGCATATAAAAGGAAAGTGCCGTAGAGTTGTCATCCGTAAAATGCTCCTCCATCAAAACGCCGATCCGATAATTTCTTCCCTTTCGGAAAGAGTTCGCGTCCATGCTGTAATGGTATCCCATCTCCTCCGCGGTTTCCTTGATCAGCATACGCAGCTCGCTGCCCACGCCATCCTTATCACCAAGTGCTTTGGAGACTGTGACCGTACTCACGCCTACCTTTTCAGCAATATCACGCATTGTAATCGTTTTCGCCATACATGTAATCTCCTGCTTTTTGAAAAAGACCGCCCGGTTCCGAACCGAAGCCGGGCGGTCTGCATTCTTACAGTTTTTTCATAACGAATTCCTGCCTTCACGGCAGAATCCTCTGATTCCAACCACAGCAGCAGTCACATCATTTATGAAACGTCTGCCGGTTTTCCATCAGCTCATCAGCCGTAGAAAGCATCCAGCGCATCCTGTACACTCTGCTTCCAGGTCTCCTGGAACTGAGCCGCTGTCATGGTACCATTAAGCAGCTCGGTCCAATCCCACTCAAGACTTAAGGAGTTCCAGAGGTCAAATCCGCCCCTCTGTCCTAAATCTTCCATAACCGCATAGTTTTCTTCCGTAACTGCACAGTCTTCCCACCAGGTCAGATCGCCGTCACGTACATCGGTGTCGTCATGATACCAGTTCTGCCATGCTTCGAATACTTCGTATACGAATTCCGGATCCTCTACACCCGTCGGGATCATCCATGCATTACCGGACGAAACGTTCTTGGTATAGTTCGTTTCCTGATCTCCGCTCGGGCCAACCGGGAACTGTACCCATGTCACATCAAAATCAAGCGCATAGTCTTCGTTCTGAGAAGAAATCCACGCCGCGTCGATCCAGAACGCTACGTTGCCGTCCATGTAATTGTTCATGTTGGAATCAAAATCATCTGCATCCCACGGAACCGCTACATTGTCAACATTGTACATATTGTAGATAAAGTCAAGTGCTTCCGTTACTTCTGTGCTGGTAAGGTTTTCCGTATCGCTCATCGCGATTCCGGTACCGTTGCTCATCAGCATCAGATAAATCAGGAAGTCATAACGGGAACCATAACCATACTGGTCGATGACGCCGTCGCCGTCCGTATCCTGGGTAAGAGCGATCATATACTCTCTCCACTTATCCCATGTCCACTCGCCTTTCTCATAAAGCTCGTTCGGGGATTCCAGTCCTGCATCATCCAGAATCTGCTGGTTGTAAGCAAGCATATAGGTATTCGCAAGCAGCATCTCTGCGCTGTTTGACTGGAACAGATATACGCCGTCGTCGAGGCCGATATCAACCTGTGAGAAAATTTCCTGATCGCTTAATACGCTTGCATCCTCTGAGAGCACTTCTTCCAGATTCGTTGCGAAGCCGTTCAGTGCTGCCGGGATACCGAAGCTTAAGTCTACCTCATAAATATCGCAGTCCGGTGTACCTGCAAGTATGGAAGTATTGATGGATTCCTGTACACCCGTGTAAGTCAGGTTTACGAACTCGATCGTCACATTGTAAGCTTCCTCTACTTCCGCAACTACATCAAAATGCATCTGCGCAAGCTCTTCGTCCGAAACGCTCGGGTCATCATAAATGTCGGTATTGGTGCTGTCATAGTAATGATCATACCAGGTACCGATGGTGATCGTTCTGGTCTCAGAATCCGATGCGCTTGAAGTAATGCTTGCCATGCCGACCGTCATTGTCGCGCACAGTGCCAGTGCAAGGGCCTTTTTCATTTTCATTTTGTAATTCCTCCTTTTCTTGTCATCGCCCAACCTGTTTCATACGATTTTCTCTGTTTATTTACTCTCGTCTACTGCGTAATGCTCCAGAATCCAGCTGTGCTGCGCACATCTGTCGCTGCTGCGCAGCTTTATGATTCTGTCACTGACCTGTCAGGAAAAGTCCGCAAGCGCACTTTTCTTTTGACAGGTCATATTACGTCACTCCGCAGCCGTACCAACCGTAACGCTGTAAACTTCCCATGCTCCGGAAGCTTCGCACTGCAT
>JAJQIL010000114.1:16390-40157 GCA_021199235.1 Lachnospiraceae bacterium
ACTTCCCATGCTCCGGAAGCTTCGCACTGCATTCTTGCGCCCCAGGTGCTGACATCATCGCCGCATACTGCCGCGATCTGTTCATAGGTAATGTAGCAGGTACTGCCGTCATAAACGCCTGAATCACTGCCGCTGCCGTCCCAGTCGCCTACGCCTACGCGCATCCAGCCCGCTTCTGCATCCGGCATAACGATCCAGATCTCGCCGTTCTCGCTTGTGTAGGTGATCTCTACTACAGAGCCCGGTACCAGTGCGTCGATGATCTCCTGCGGCATATCGAAGCCATCCTGTGACCAGCCGCCGCCGCTCGTTGCAAAGCCTTCGAATTCAACAGCATTCAGTGCTACCAGCTGGTTGGAAGCTGTGCCGACCTTCACGCTGTATACTTCCCATGCTCCGGAAGCCTCACACTGCATTCTTGCGCCCCAGGTGCTTATATCGTCACCGCATACCGCCGCGATCTGCTCATAGGTGATCTGCGCGATATTCGCGGAGCCGTTGTAATAAGCACTGTCAGAGCCGCTGCCGTCATAATTGCCTACGCCCACGCGCATCCAGCCTGCTTCTGCATCCGGCATTACCAGCCAGATATCACCATTCTCACTGGAGTAGGTGATCTCTACTACAGAACCCGGTACCAGAGCCGCAAGGATTTCCTCTGTCATATCAAATCCATCCTGTGACCAGCCGTCGCCGCTTGTCGCGAAACCTTCGAATTCTACTGCGTTCGATACTGCAAACAGGTTCGAGCGGTCTTCCGCTGCAGCAGAAACGTATTCTGCTGTGGTATCCGCGGTCAGGACATTGCCATCTGCGTCAAGGAAAGTAATGTCGTCGATGTACAGCGTCGCCGCCTCATCTCCCTTATAATCCTTGCCCGTGTCGTCCTCAAGAGAAACAACAATATAGCTGCCCTCTACAAAGCTGAGTCCGTCATCCGGATCCAGTGTGTAGCTGATGGTCTTCGGGTTGCCGCTCTCCATATAGATCGACCATTCCGAATAATCCTTGTCAAGATTCTCGCCGAGGAATGCGTAAATGCATCCTGCTGTGGAATAGAACGTGCCGCCCGGGTTCGTGGTGCCGACCGTCATCTGCACTGTAGAAAGCTGTGAGATCTGATCGCCTAACAGTGCGTCCACCTGGATCGCCACATACTTCACACTTGCGTCAGAAGCTACTTCCAGCGCTGTGGAGCCATTGTATTCCACCAGCGAAAAAGTTGCATCTGCCGCCGCGCTGTTGATCGTCTTGTCATTGCCGACAAAGCCATACAGGCCGTCTTCAAAGTCGATGCTCACAGCACTTGCCTCTTCCGCGTACGCCGCGCCGCCGGAAAGACCGAGTACCATTGCCGCTGTCATGGACAGCGCGATGAGTTTTCTTGCCTTCATCTCTTTTCCTCCTTAAAGAAAAATAATAAATTTGTCTGCGGCTTCGTCTCCCTATCCGACGATACCGCTTCGCTCAACTCCCTCTATAAACTGCTTCTGCAGCAGGACATAGATAATGATCACCGGAATCATGACCAGCACAACACCCGCGTCCAGATACAGCTCGAGGATGCTCGGGTCATAGATCTTTTCCACGTTTGAGATGGAAGCCTCAATCGTGGAGATCTTTTTACTGATCACGATGTTGTCGCTGATCAGAAACAGCTTGGCGTAGAACGTATCGTTATACTGCCATACGAGAGAGAAGATTGCCACAGTTACAACAGAGGGCAGTGCATTTATGAGCATGATACGAAAATACGTGTACCATATCCCGCAGCCGTCCACGAGCGCCGCTTCTTCGATCTCCTTCGGAAGCCCGCGGAAAAACTGGTTGAAAATATAAATGTACAAGCCCGACCTTAAACCGCATCCAAATACCGTCATGATATACATTGGTATGGGGGTGGATAAAAGGTTCACAGCCGATCCCGTGACCGCTTTTATAATTCCAAAGATATCAAATTTCGCAAATGTCATGTACAGCGGAAGCATGATCGTATTGGTAGGGATAACGATCATCAGCACTACACAGCCGAACAGGACATTTTTAAATGGAAAATTGAATCTTGCGAATCCATAGCCGACCATTGAGCATATAAACACCTGGATTACCATCAGAGTCACTGAGTAGATCAGGGAATTCTTCATCGTGGTCGCGTATTTCAGATACTGGAAAGCCAGCTTGTAGCGTTCCAGTGTCGGTTCCTGAGGAATCAGGTACACCATCGGGCTATAGTAGTCCGAATTGGAGAAAAAAGAACTGCTGATGATGCCCAGCACCGGTCCGAGGATCACATAGCTGACGCCGATGATGAGGATCCACTTAAACACGGCCAGGACGAACTTCTTCAGATTCCCCACCCAGCGCGTCATATCATTGACGAACTGCGCATCCTGCGTAAAGCCTTTGATGACCGAAGTCCCGGAGAACGATTTCCCGGCGGATTTCGCGCCCGTCTTTTTTCCTGCTTTTGCCTTTGCACTTGCGCTCATGTCTTTTTCCTCCTTTCCTAGTTATAGTAGAACGTCCGCTTCTGGATAAATCCGCAGACAAGCACGAGGATCAGACAGGTGATTGCCGTGGAACACAGACTGAACACGGAACTTAATCCGTAATTCATGTCCGTAAAAGCGGTGGTATAGGCCAGGTCGACCACTTCCGAATTCGTAAAGCTGTCTACCACGGTATAGACGACATTGGTGACAATGTGCGGCATGACCATCGGGAAGGTGACCTTCCAGAAAGTCTCATATGCTGTTGCTCCTTCCATCTTCGCCACCTCATAGAACGAGGAGGGGATCGACTGCAGAGCTGCGATAAAGATGATGATCTGCACACCGGAGGCATTCACGATATCGCTGATCCGCGATACTGCTCCCGACACATATTCGATCAGCACCTGCGGGATACCCAGGGAGGAGAACATCTGGATATAGTAGGCAATTCCCACTCCTCCGGAAGCCTCCGCTGCCATCTCCGCGCTGGCACTTGTGATGCCGCCGCTCATCATGCTCCGCGCCAGATCCATCGCGTCCACGATCGCGCCGGAGTTCAGGATCACCGGCAGGAAAAAGATCGCTCTCACAAGCGTCCTGCCTTTGAACTTCTGATTCAGCAGCATCGCCATAAACAGACTGAAAAAGGTAATCAGAGGCACATCGATCAGCATATTGCCGATGGAAGCCGTCAGCACCTGCTTATAGGACGCATGGACGCGAAACGCATAAATGTAATTCTCCAGTCCGACAAATTCCAGCGAATAACCGCCGCCTGTGTTGACCGTCAGATCCGATAAAGAAAACTGGACGGATAGAAACAGGCTTCTCGCGTAGAACCAGATAAAACCGATCAGCCATGGCAGGATAAAGAAGAATCCGGCGATGCTGCGCTTCCTGGTCAGCGTCAGAAATTTCTTTTTCGTCTTCATCCTTCTCACACTCCTTCCACTGTGTAGCTTCTTGCCGGTACCGTCACACCGTCCACCGTCTCATTCTTCGTACCGGTATTGACGTAGATTGTCACGCCGTTGGAATAGGTGACCGCCCGGACATTGCTGCTTAAAATCTCATGCTCGACGATCTCGGCGCCGTTCACATACTTCAGAGCGTTGTTGACCTCCGTATAGACATACAGCGCATCGTCCGACCAGGTGCTGTATTCCGTAGAATAGAAATAGTTCACACTGGTGTTTTTGATATCACTGGACGACTGGTATGAGAACATGTAGTGCGGCGAAGCGCCGTTCTCGATCAGACTTAAAATGATATCCGTCTCATCGCTGGTGTCGCTTAAGTTGATCACATCGCCCGAATAATCAATGTAGCCATGAAGCAGCATCTCATAAAACGGAACATCTTCATCAATGATATAATAGTCATTGCCGGTCAGCGGCACATTGATAATATCGTCCGCATAGGCAAACGCATAATCGTTCGCGTCATTCAGCATTACGTTCTTTCCGGTCTCCTCCACTTCCGCTAAGGACCCGAGTACCACATCGAGCGCTTCCTCACGGTCAATGACGTTCGTCCGTCTCTTATCGGAATGCAGTTCGTTCGCCAGATCTCTCAGAGAAATACCGCTGATGTCATAGTTTTCAATCTTTGATGTGAACTTACTGATATAGCGCACCAGGAACTTCGGAGAAATCAGTGCGTACAGGTTGGAATCATATCCCAGTCCCGAAGTCTGCCGCAGCGTGGTCGGATTCACCAGGCCGAAGTCCGCGATATAGCCGGAGCCGTAATACCGCGCGGACTCGTTGCCAAACGAATACCGTTTGCTGATCTCCGTCACCTTCTGGAAGGCCACATCCGCGTAGAACGTGCTTCCGGAGGAGGTAAGACTTTCACTTAATTCCTCCAGTGCCGACTTGCTTCCCACCTTCGATGAAAGATGGATCTGATCCACCACGCTGTGGTAATAGCCGCCGTTCATCCAGCCCTGGAAGTTCATTACCTGATTCGTAATCCCGTTCGCCGACAGGCTTTCCGATATCTCTCCGGCCTGTTCAAAGGTCGTCATCGCGTAAACGCCGTTGTACTGTGCGCCCAGAAAATACTTCGTCATCGTCACACCGCCGAGGATGTCATAATAGAACTTGATATCTTCCCCGGAAGCATCCTCCTGTGCGGTCAGCACGCCTTCTTCGACCAGACGGTTCCGGTAATAATTCGCAGCCCCGGAATAGGTCGCATCCTCTTCTGTCAGCATCGTATAGCGGACAGTCAGGTTCGCGTCATAATACTCATCCTCCACGACCGGCAGGTCTGCCTCATTGCCCGTCGTACCGAACATGGAAAGCTTCTCATTTCCCCGCAGGACGAACGTCGCGTACACGTAATTGTAGCTGTTGATCTTACCGGAGACGCCGGCCGAAATATAAGCGAGCGACGCGCCGTCTTCGATGGTGGCAAAAATACCCGACTCCTCCTCGCGGAACAGTCCGAATAGCGCCATCTTCGCGTCCTCCGAATTCTCCAGTACGGTGTACTCCGCCATCAGCGGATCGATGCCGTATACATACTCCGAATAGTTGGAGACCGAGGTCCCGTTCTTTCCGTTATTGAAGTAGATCAGCGATCCGGAGCCGTTCGGCACCAGCATGTAACCGTCCTCTTCCGTCCCAGCCGCACCGAAATAGCGGAGCAGCTGGATGCGGTAAATCGTGCCGCCGCCGTTCTCCACCACCTGGCTCATGGGGATCGTCGCCTCGACGCCATCATCTGTCAGACGGTATTCCAGCGGGATCTCAAAGGAGATCGGCACCGCACCTTCAATGCCGGAGCCTTCCATCTCACGAAGGTAATCTTCTTCTGTAAATCCGGCTTCCTCAAAGTACTTATTCAGCTTACGGATCTGGGAAGCGCCCGTTTTCGCGGATTCCAGCAGCTCCAGATATCCGTCCGCCAGACCGCTCGTTGTACCTTCCGTGTATTTTTTTGCCACCTGCTTCGCATCATCCTCGGAGAGCTTTGACATCACGTCGTTCAGCGTCTCCTCACTGATATACTCCGGCACGATACCGGTCGATGCGGTCATATCACCGATCGTGTAGATAAACCGGATCCCGTCCTCGATGGTCTCAACTTCAAGCTGGTCGATCGAGGTACAGTAGCTGTAGGAATCGTAGGTGCCCGTGGTACGCGAGGTGTTGTAATAATCCACGATCAGCTGCGACCTCATGTAATTCTTATTGGTCTCATTCGCGACCGAATCATCCTCCAGATCCACCGGGTTCGAATACGTGATCTCGCCGCTGCGCTTATCATAGATCGCGACCTCGCCGCTCTCGGTATCGGCGTAAAGCTTTAAGGTATCATTTTCCGCTGCCAGCACCATGCCGGCCACATCACTTACATCCTCCGAAAGTGACGTAAATTCCACACCTTCCTCATACTCGTAGGTGGTCAGGTAGTCCCGGTACACATTGTAGGAATGGTAATGAAAATACCACCATCCCAGCAGGGATACCGCCGTGATCAGGACGATTCCGATCAACACGAGAAGGATTTTTCTGCTCTTACTCATCGTCTTTCCTCCTTATGTTCTGAAAATCAGTTCCTGATAGATACTGTAGAAGAAGCTGTATACCTGATTGATCAGATCCGCCACCAGAAGGATCAGGAAGATGATGATCAACATGGCAAGGAATGTCAGTACAATCGTGAGCAATGTCTTCCCCAGCGTAAAATTCTGTACTGTCATGATCCCCATCAATATCATGATCAGCCCGTAGGCAACGCCGATCGCGAGGATCATCCAGTAGAATGCCTGCTCCCCGTCCGCCACAAACTGGCTGACGATGGTCGCCAGATTAAAGCAGAAAATCATCGGGGTCATCCCGTAGCCGATCGCGATCGCAATATCCTTCATTCTGCCCTCACCTTCCATCAGGCAGGTGATCGACCAGTTGCTCACACAGAACAGCAGATACAGAAGCAATACCGCCCCCAGCTCCGTCAGACTGTTCACCGACCTCGGATCCGTATCGTTGACCACGAAGCTCGCCAGCAGGCGGTTTGCGGAAAAACTGAACGAGAACAGGATCACCAGCACGACCGCGATCGGCACGCTGCCGCGCCCGCGGTGACGGATCTCATAGTAGGCGTCCATCGGATGGCTCACCGTGTAAAATGCGTATTTCCATTTGTCTTTAGAAAATAAACTGTTCATTTACGCAAGCCCTCCTTCCGCCGGTTTCTGATTTTTCGAATGATTCCTTCGTTTCAGCACCTCTCTGACGATGATCCATACCACAATCACCACAACAATCACCGTCAGTACGTATCCGACATTCTCCGTCAGGATCTCATTGCGGTAGCGCTTCCAGGCAATGGAATAATATTTCTGATTCATGCCGAGTTTTAAGTATTTCATTGCCAGCTGATTCTCGCCGGCTGTCAGATAGGCCTTGCCAATACCGGTGTTCGCCAGCTCGTTGTTTTCATCCAGCTCAAGCACCCGCTCCCAGAGCTCTACGGCCTGTGTCTCATCGCCGTCGTAGCGAAGCCCGGTCGCCTCATTGATCAGCGAACCGTACTCGGTCGCTGAGAAGATCATGATCGACCCGTAATAAGAATCCAGGACGATCAGATTGCTGCCGCACTCATCAATCGCGATCGGTGTGTTGAAAGTACCTTCCTGTGTTCCGAGTCCGCCGAAGATATAGAGCAGGTTGCCCTCACGGTCATAAGTAAAAATGCGTCCGCGTTTACGGTCCAGCACCGAATAAATGCCTTTCCCGCGGTAGGTCACATCTGTAAATTCCGAAGGGCCCGCGTAGGTGCCGTAGGTACCGGTCGTAAGGTCGCCGCCAACGTTGCCATTTTCGCCCTTCTGGATGACATCCTCGCCGCTCGGATTCAGGCGCCGCACGCCCTGCTCGCCATCCGAATCAATGTTGGACGCGTAAACAAAGCCGTCCTCATCGACATCAATTCCCGTAAACTCAGTCGGGATGTAGAGCTGCTGGTTCGCACGCTCTTCCTTGCTCGCCAGCCTCCTCCAGAATTTTTCCCAGAGCGTGATCTTTACTTCAATCGTTCCGAAGTATCCGATAAAAGAGCCTTCGCTGTCAAAGACCAGAATACCCTCAAACGCGTTCTGACAGATCACGTAAACACGGTCTGCGTAATCTACTGCCACCTTCAGAGGAGTAAAGACAAACCCGTCTTCCAGAATATTCGACTGCGGATTGTCTACAATCTTGACAAATTCACCATCCAGCGTCAGCACAACAATGCGCCTGTTGTTGGAATCCGCCACATAAAGCTGTTCGTTTTCCGATACGAACACGCCGTAAGGAGCACTGAAGGTATCTTCTTCCCCGTCATGATCAAAGGTCTCGATCACCTGCAGCACTTCATCCATGTCAGAATTGAGGATCACGATGCGGTTGTTCCCCGTATCCGCCACATAGACAAGGCCCGCATCCGATACATAGAGATCCTGCGGCTCGGCAAAATTGCCGATGCCAAGCGTATCCCCGGTCACAGAGCCTGCCGGCACGTAGGGCGCCGGAGTGTATACAATGTCATTCCAGTACGTATAATTATAAGAATCGTACGGAAGCTCATCCGCCAGCGCCTGCAGAGGCACCAGAGCCAGGATCAGCACAGCGGTCAGAAGACTGAAAAGCCTTTTTTGAAAACCACGCTGCGGGCGGGACGTTTTGTGTTGTTTCCTTATTTCTCTCATTCCATCCCCTCCCGTTATTCTTTCATACCGGACGTCGTCATCGTCTCCAGTACGTTGCTCTGGCAGATCAGGAAGAAGGTGATCGGCACGATGGCGATGATAAAAGTTACCGCGGCCGCCGCGCCCGCTCTCGCTGTTCCGCCTGCTGAGATCTGCTGCAGCGCGTACTGCAGAGGTTTCAATTCCTCGTTGCGCAGGAAAAGGCTTCCTGTATTGCCCCACATCTGCTGGAACTGGAAGATCGCCAGGGTCAGCCAGGCCGGCTTTACGTTCGGCATCACGATGCTCCAGAAAATCTTCCACTCGCTCGCTCCGTCCAGCCGGGCCGACTCCAGCAGCGCGTCCGGTATCTGTTCCATGAACTGTTTCATCAGATACAGGCCCATGCCGTAGGAGAACGCCGGCAGGATCAGCGCCGCGTAGGTATTGTTGATATGCAGCCAGCTGATGATCAGATACTGCGGAACCTGCGTCACCTGCCAGGAGAACATCATCGAAAGCACAACCATGTTGAACAGGATTGTCTTGCCCGGAAAATTGTGCTTTGCCAGCGGATAAGCAGCCAGGGATGCGAAGATCACGTGTCCCACCATACCGCCGCCGGTGATGATGACCGTATTCAGTATGTACCTTGAAAACGGCACCCAGGAATCGTTCATGATCACGAACAGGTCCGTGAAGTTATCCAGGGACGGGTTCCGCACAAAAATCTTCGGCGGATACTGGAACAGTTCATCCAGCGGCTTTAACGCGTTGTTGATGATCATTACCAGCGGCAGTGCCATGAACACACCGCAGATCGCCATGATCACGAACAGCAGCGAATTGCCCGCCATCGAGCGGTTCAGCTTTTTCTCTCTCGGTCGTTTCCAGAATGGAATCTTTCTTAAATTCTTCTTAAGGGCAGCTTCTTCGGATGTCTTTGCTCTGCTCATTCGCCTACCCTCCTTAATAATCTCTGTACCAGCTGGTTCGTGCCCACCATCAGCAGGAAGAGCACCGTTGCGATCGCGGATGCATAACCCATCTCAAATCGCGTTGATCCGTAATCGAGAAGATGCGTGACCACCGTCGCGCCCGCGTAGTTGACAGACGGGTTGCCGGCCAGCTGAATGGAAATATCCGCTACCGCAAAAGACTGCGTGATCTGCATGACCGCGCCGAACATCAGCTGCGGCTTCATCGCCGGGAGCGTCACATACCAGAGCTCCTGCCAGCGGTTCTTTACTCCGTCCAGCGCCGCCGCTTCATACAGGTTCTTATCCACCGTCTGCAGGCCGGCGATAAATGACAGGAAACCGGTACCAAGAGACAGCCACAGCTGTACGATGATCAGCATCGGCAGCACGTATTTTTCCGTCTTCATCCAGCTGATGGCTTCATCAATAATGCCAATCCTCAGCAGAATACCATTCAGGTAACCATAACGGTCGCCGGTCAGGATCAGACTCCAGACCATGTAGGCGTTGCCGCAGATACTCGGTGCGTAAAAGATCAGCGTCAGGAACGTGCGGAGCGGCCCCTTAAAATCATTAATGATCCACGCAAACAGCAGGCAGAGGATGTAGCTGATCGGGCCTGTGATCACCGCAAAGATCAGAGTATTCTTCAGGGCGATCATGAAAATGTCATCCTCCAGAAACAGCTTGATATAGTTGTTCCAGCCATTGAATGTCGGCATCTCCAGCATATTAAAGTATGTAAAGCTGAAGAACACAGACATCAGCACCGGCAGCACCGTAAACAGGAAAAACAGGATAAAAAACGGCGCCAGCATTGCATAGCAGGTCTTATTCTTTTTGATCTGGTAGCGAAGCGTTTTCTGCTTTGCTGCTATTTCCGCAGCGCTTGCAGGAACTGCCGCAGCACCCGGATCTTTCTTTCTGCTCATACTCTCGATCTCCTTCCCTGCACCCCGCCTGCCATATCTGACAGGCAGAAGGCATGTGTAACTGTTTTATTCTGCCACCGTAAGTCCCAGCTCGGTGCGCTTGTAAGTAATCTCCGCGTTGATATACAGTACCTTGTCCATCAGTTCCTCCCGCGGCGAAGCCGTATCAAGGTTGGTCACTACCGTATAGAATGCGTTGTAAACATTTCGCCATGAATAGTAGCCGCCCGGTACCTGCGGGATGCCGTCCACCCACTCGAATGCAGCCTCCAGCGCTTCCATATCATCCACCGGCCATGCCATATTCTCGAATGCCTCCAGGTTCGCGGTCGGCACACGCGCCGCGGAACCCATCAGGCTCTCCATCTCGCGTCCATACTGCGTCTGGACATCTGCCGAGGACCACCATTTCAGGAATTCCCAGCACTCCTCCGGATAATCCGTGCTCGCCATGATCATGCTCGCAAGACCCGTGCAGGCCACGCTGTGATCGACCGTTCCGTCTTCCTGCTCCGTGCCCGGAATCTGTGTGAAGCTCCAGAGTCCTTCAATATCCGGCGCGGATACCACGAGGTTGTTATACACGGTGTAGTCCGCAATGATGATCGGACACTCACCGGTACGGAAACGTTCTTCCACGCTTGTCTCATAGTCCAGACCGTAATCCGTGTAATACTCGCAGAATTCCTTGAATACATTGACTGCCGTATCGGAATCCAGATCCGAAGCCATACCGTCCTCTGTGTAATAGGAACCTCCGTACTGATAAAGCAGAGAGGCAAAGAGCTGCTCGGTCGGCAGCATACCGAATTCCATCTGGTTCTGCGCGAGTACGGTCATGACAACCTTCACGTCATCCCAGGTCTCCGGCACCTCCAGTCCCAGCTCCTCCAGAATATCCTTCCGGTAGAACATCACCGGGAAAGTGGTCGTCTCCGGCAGCGCATAGGTCGCTCCCTCAAACTGCAGTGCCTCCATTGCCGCGTCGGAGAACCGCTCCGTCACCTCCTCCAGATCATCAAACTGGGAGAGATCCAGCACAGCGTTACGAATACCATAGTTGACCGGCGTATCATTGCCCGTATTTAAGACCGCCCCGGCGATGCCATTCGTATTCGCGACCTGAATCGCCACGTCAGGGCCCTCTCCGGCAAGCTCCGCCTTTAAGAGCGTACTCATATCGACCAGCTGGACGTTTACATTGATATTGTATTCACTTGTAAACGTCTCATCGATCATCGCCTTGATGACATTTGCCTGATCGCGGCCGGTACCGATCCAGAGCGTGATCGTCGCTCCCTCATCTGTATTATCCGCGACGTTGCCGATCTGGTTGTAATCAATAATGAAGGAATAATACAGACGGCTGCACTCATACGTAATCCGGTTCCAAATGGAAGTATTTTCATATGTAATGGTCTGATCCGCTGAGTAAATGTTGATGCGGTCAATTGCCAGCGGCTGCTCGATAACCTGCGTGATCCAGTTACCACAGGCACGGACATTCGTCTTATAGGAACTGATCGTGCGCACAAAATACTCCGGATCTTTGATCAGGGAATCCAACTGATCACGCATCGTGAGCAGTACCGTCTCCTTGTCTGATTTATCACCGATCAGCGCTTCGAGCGCCTCAATTGCTTCATTCAGCTGATCGCGCACCGCCGTCAGCTCATCGACAAGACCCGGCAGCGTACTCTCAATCTGGTAATCGCGGTAGGTATCCGGCGACACGCCCGTGATCTTGATGATCTCGCGGTAAATGCTGTTCAGCTGCGTCACACAGTCCTGTACCTCACTGATGATATTGGAGAAATCACCCAGCACGACCTCCATGCGGATGGTATGATGTCCCTCTTCCAGATAGAAGGAATAGGCGTTCCCATCCTCATCCGAGAGAACATCCTCCCTCCAGCTGGAGCTGTAGGTGAAGCCATAGGCTTCCAGCTCCTCAAACGGCACCTCGCCGTCGATCGTGATCCGGCGTGACACATAGATACCACGCACCGTATTCTGTGCGTCATAAAGGGAAATATTGTAATAGCCGCTCTCCGGCACATCAAAATCCCATTCGATCCACTGTCCTACCAGACGCCAGGAATTGCCACCGATCGTATTGTTCAGCAATTCTTTCGCACTCGACGGAGATACCGACGGGGAAGACTGATCCTGGATCGGGTAAAGCATCTGTGAAGAGCTCTTCGTTGCGTTCTCGCCCTCAATCGTAATGGAAATGCCGGCCGTATCTTCTGCTCCGGCGGCATCCTGTTCCGCCTTGACTTCTTCGTAAGAAGACGTCTCCTCTGCCTTACAGAAAGTAATCGCATTGATTACCATCGGCTCACGCTCGGAAAGCAGGGAGATGGTATGTTCTCCTTCTGTCAGGTAAACCTTCAGCGGGGAAGTGATGTAACCGTCGCTGTCATAGACGTAACTGCTGATCCATTCCGGTGCCTCGGTCATACTTGGCTTGTTGTCGTTGCCCTGATTGTCCTTGCCCCAGTCATAGGTCGCCGAGCCGCTCTCATCCGTATCGCCCGCTTCCACATCGTATACCCATACGCGGTTAAAAGAGATCAGTGCCAGCTCCTCATACGGCAGTTCCCCGTCAATAAAGAACGCGCGTTCAATCGAAGAACCTTTTCCTTCTACCGGAAAATAATCCAGTACGATGTTATAAAAGCCCTCTTCTTCCACGGTAAACGTAAACTCCGCCAGAGAATCCTCGCTGGTATATACGCTGTCCCCCTCAAGGCCTTCATAATCCGTGTAGATCACCGGCTCCACCGTCTCATCGGACTCATCATACCGATCCAGATCCTCCGCGGTCACCACAATCTCTGTATCCGGATAGACTTCATCGTACCCGGCCAGATATTCCTTGTAATCCGGAATGGAATCGTCCACAGTGTATGTACTCACGATCTCATCGAACTCATCCATCGTCATATTCGTCGCAGCGGTATTGATCGCCATCACCGACGTAAATACAAGCACTCCGACCAGCATATGAAGCAGCGTGGACAGTCTGCGGTTCTTTACCACTGCCGCAGGCCATATGCGCTTTCTGGAAATCGCCGCGGATGCACCGCGTCTGCTTTTTTCAGGAACTGCCATTGTAGATGCCATCTCTCACTTTTCCTTTCCTAATAATTATCATAGATTCGCCACGCGAATCTGTGATGTAGGCAATGTCCCGATTTTCGTAGAAAATCGAGGACGCTACCGCCGCATCGCCCACAGGGCGATTCTTCATACGGCGGCTCTCCAGATAATTCTCAAGCCCCATGGTTCCTGCTTTTCTCTGGTCCATCCCTCTGCCCGGACTGCCCTCCGGCGGAATACAATCCTTTTTTCATACGCGAACCTTTTTCCTTTTTCTTCGTATTATCTGTCTTCGCATCGTCTTTTTCTGATTTCCCGGTGTCGTAGTACCAGGCATCCTCCTGCCCTTCTTCCGGCTTCGGCATATAGGCAAGCAGCGCCTGTTCCATCATAAAGGTGATCACCAGACACCAGAGCCCCGGTACGAACAGAATGCACGGCATGGGAAGGACATAAAACTGCAGCCAGGCAATACCTGCCGTTCCCGCCATGATCACGATCGTATACGGGAAAAAGCGGATGCACATCAGGAATGCCAGCTTCCAACAGTTTGTAAGCTTCATTTCGAACCGTGACAGCACCGGAAATACATACACTGCCACTGCGGCGCTGATCAGCATCAGTACATTATAAATGATCACCATATGTGACCGCTCGTTCACCTGCGAATATCTTCTTCCTATATAGAGAAGACCAAACCACACCGCCAGCTCCAGCACCAGCAGGATTCCTTTTTTCATCGTCCGCTTCATGGAGCCGAAATACTCTTTCAGCGGTGCTCCCCGCTCCCTGCGGATGCTCTTGATCGTCGCGTAATAAAACGACGTGAGCGCGGAGCCAATGGTAACGACCGGAATACAGGTGATCAGAAAAACAATATTGAGAAGAATCAGTTCTCCCGTCCGGTAAAGGAAGTTCATCACCTTGCCGTCCTGGGAAAACAGTTCATTCCACCATTTTCGCATGTTATTCCTCCCTGATAGGGTAACTCGTCAGATCCGGCAGATCATCCAGCGTGATCACCACATCGCTCTCATACGCTTTCACCAGCATCTCGCTCTCTGTATACGTGTCATTGTATGCGTAAATCGCCATACTCTTCGCGACAAACTCTCCGCCCCAGGTACACCAAAAGCCCCACATCGCGCCGTCGCGCACAGCCAGATCCGGGTCAAAGACGCAGCCGTTCTCCGAGAGAACCACCATCTTCGCAGGACTTGTATAATTCACCGCCTGCAGATACGTATCGACCTGCGAGGTATATACATGCTCGCCCGGGTAAATGTCCTCGCCGATGATATCCACATACTCATCTCCCGGATACCAGTCGGCGTCCTGTCCGTTCCACAGCCAGATCAAATTGTTCAGGCCATAGACATTCGTCAGCTGGTCATAGAGAAGGATGTAAAGCTGTTTATAAGCTTCCGCGCCCGAAGCGCCCCACCAGAACCAGCCTCCGCTCGCCTCATGCAGCGGTCTCCACAGCACCGGTACGCCCGCATCCTGCAGAATCTGAAGCTGTTCGGCAATCGCCGCGATATCCTCCAGCAAAAGCTGATACCCTTCTTCGTCCTCGCCGTTCATGATCGCCGCGAGATCAATGTTCGTGCCTTCCACGTAAAAGCCGTTGTACCACTCACCGGTCAGATACTTCGACGGTGCGTTCCAGTGCCAGCAGAAGGTAACGATACCGCCGTTCTCCCAGAACTGGATCGCGTAATCTGTCGCATTGGAAGTGCTCCCGTTCTCCGCCCGCGAGGGGGAATATTCAATGAAATCAAGACCCAGGACGGCCGGATATTTCCCGGTCTCCCGATAGACTACCGTGAATTCCTTTCCGTACTGCCCGTTCTCCGAGTACTGTCCGGAAAGAATCGAACTGCCGTAATTGTCCGCCAGATAACTCATGAGACGCTTTGTGTTGTCCGTCGCGTTCTCATTCACAAGTGTCGCGGACACATCATAAATAGAAGTGTCAAGGGCCGCCGATGCACTGACCTCCAGCCGGTCCAGATACACCCAGCCCCAGTATTCTGAATAGGTGATTTCGTGCGTCCCCGCCGTGAGGTACGCCCGCTGCAGGATGGAATCCGAGAAGGATTCCTCCTCAATGGTGACTGTGCCAGGAGTTTCCCCGTCCACGATCACATAATTCTCTTTATAGCCTCCCATGCTCGCACTGACAAAGTTCAGGTCATAGAAGCCGTCTTCCGCTATCGTGACTGTGAATGTACAGGAGTCCCCTTCTTCCGAAAAGCCGGTCACACAGCTTCCGGAATGCTCCGATCCATCTCCGACAGAATCGGAATCCTCCACGTAAGGATTGCCTGAGAGTGCGGCATCCTCCGCCTCATAAACCTGAGCTGCGGCCAGCACAGGCACGGATAACAAAAGTGTCGCGAGGATTCCCGCGATCCCAATCATAATTATTCTCTTCATAGCTCTCCCGAATGTGCCGATAGCAGCACTGTGGCTCCGATACCGCCGCAGCACTGCCTTCTTTCTCTTTCATCCCCGAGCGTTGCCGAAACGCACAGCGTTTTCTGCATCGGCAACGCGATCTGCCCTCGCCGGGTTATGCCCCCAATCTTCGATTGTGGGGCGCGGGCATCCTCGCCCTTCAGGCGGGATATCCGCCGAGCTTTCGCGAGGGGGCATTTCAACTCGTTAAGTTACTTAATTAGCTAACAGTATAGTAGAAATTTAGCTTCGTGTCGTTATTCATTTGTGCGTTTTATTATTTATTTGTGCTAATCTTTGGTAATTTCGGCCATATAGCCAAATTTTATTCAATATTTTTGTGAAATTTTACTATTCAAAAATCGGAGTGGTTTCGTAAAGCAGGAAAGTTTTTTCCATTCGAGTTAAGTAACGTCAAGAATCACTTGCTGCATCTGCGTTTTCAGCCCTGACCCCGCAGCAAGTGCGTGGTCGGGTTGTGACCAGTAACAATCACTTCTCAAGATGCCCATACAAGATGCAAAAAACATATTTTTTAAGGTTGACTTTTTCAATTTTCTGTGATAGGGTGATCGCAAATCTCATAGATCGGATGACGAAGCTGGGAGAGATACAGAGAAGTACGCCGAAGGGGCTGAAGAACTCTCAGGCAAAAGGACCAGTTTCTGACGATACTCTGGAAAGCGGCATGGATTGCCGCGCCGAAGAAGCAACCGGGAAGATGGTCCCGGGAATCTTTCAGGTCACATGACAGAGCGCGAAACAGTTTATTTGTTTCGCGCTCTTTTTGTTCTGTGATAATACCAAAAGGTCAGGAATGGAACGCCTGCGTTCCGATTTCCGGCCCTGGAAACCGCAAAATATAAGGAGGGAGCATATGGAAAAAACAACACCGCTTTACGAAACCCACCGACAATCCGGCGGCAGGATGGTGCCGTTTGCCGGATACCTGATGCCGGTGCAGTATGAGGCCGGCGTGATCGCTGAACACATGGCTGTGCGAAAGGCCTGCGGTCTGTTCGACGTTTCCCACATGGGGGAGATCACATACACCGGTCCGGACGCGCTGTCACTTCTGAATCGTCTGCTGACCAACGATTTCACTAATATGACAGACGGTCAGGCGCGCTACAGCGTGATGTGTCAGGAAGACGGCGGCTGCGTCGACGACCTGATCATTTATAAGGTGAAAGAAGATCACTATTTCATCGTGGTCAACGCCGCCAACAAAGAGAAGGATTTTGCCTGGATGAAGGGACATGAAGAAGGAAACGCTGTATTTACTGACATTTCCGACTCTGTCGCGCAGATTGCCGTACAGGGACCGAAAGCGAAAGAAATCCTCGAACGCCTGCTGCCGCAGGAAGCCTTTCCCGTCAGATATTACAGCGCGAATTTCGATACCTCTGTCCATGGGATGAGCTGTGTCATCTCCAGAAGCGGCTACACCGGCTCGGATGGATACGAGCTCTATCTGGCGGCAGAGGACGCCCCGGCGATGTGGCAGCTGCTGCTGGAGACCGGCAAAGAGGATGGTCTGCTCCCCTGCGGGCTCGGTGCGAGAGACACTCTGCGCCTCGAAGCAGGAATGCCGCTTTACGGACACGAGATGAACGAGAGCATCTCGCCTCTCGAAGCAGGACTGAACTTCGCCGTCAAGCTGCTGAAAGATGATTTTATCGGAAAGGACGCGCTGACCGCAAAGCCGCTCACCCGCATCCGGGTCGGCCTTAAAGTCACAGGGCGCGGCATCGTACGGGAGCATATGACGGTTTATCAGGGGGATACTCCTGCAGGAGAAACCACCTCCGGCACACATGCGCCTTATCTCGGATACCCCATCGCCATGGCTCTCGTAACGCCGGATGTCTCCGCAGTGGGTACAAAGCTGACGGCGGATGTCCGCGGACGAAGGGTAGAGATGGAAGTCGTGCCGCTTCCCTTCTATTCCGAGACGCGGAAGAAATCCCGGAAATGAAAAAGAATGCGCCTTTGCGCATTTTGCGCCGTTTCCTGAAGCCAGGACCGATACAGACGGTAAGCACTTAAAAATCTATGTATTATAAGGAGGACATCTGTTATGAATTTTCCAAAAGAACTTCGCTATTCCAAATCTCACGAGTGGGTCCGCATCGAGGACGGCATTGCCACCATCGGGCTGACCGATTATGCACAGCATGAGCTGGGCGACCTGGTTTTCGTCAATCTGCCGGAGGAGGGCGATGAGCTGACTGCCGGAGAGGCGCTCGGCGACGTCGAGTCCGTAAAGGCTGTCTCGGACGTCTACTCTCCCGTTTCCGGAACCGTGCTTCAGATCAATGAAGAGCTGCTCGATCATCCGGAGCTGATCAACGAAGCTCCCTATGATGCCTGGTTTGTAAAAGTGGGCAGTTTCACAGAAGATGAGGAACTGCTGGACGCCGCGGACTATGAAGCTTTCTGTGAAGAGGAAGGAAAGAACTGAAAGGAAGTGATCCCATGGGAAGCTACATTCCCAACACCGCATCCGAAAGGCAGCAAATGCTGGAAGCGATCGGAATGACCTCTTTTGACGATCTCTATACGGATATCCCGGAGGAGCTGCGCTGCAGGAAGCCGCTGTCTCTTCCGTCCGGGCTTTCCGAGCTGGAGGTTCTGCAAAAGGCAACGGAGATTTCCGAAAAAAACACCCGTTTTGCCCATATTTTCCGGGGTGCCGGTTCTTATCACCATTATATTCCCTCTATTGTGAAGCAGGTGACCTCCAAAGAGGAATTCGTCACCGCTTACACGCCCTATCAGGCCGAGATCAGCCAGGGTATCCTGCAGTCCATCTTTGAATACCAGACGATGATCTGTGAGCTGACCGGGATGGACGTCTCCAACGCCTCCGTCTATGACGGAGCCACCGCCGCCGCGGAAGCGCTCGCCATGTGCCGGGACCGCAGGCGAAAAACAGTGGTGGTCAGCGGCACTGTCGACCCAAAGATTCAATCCGTGATAAAGACCTATTGTTTCGGAAGCGGCGCTGATCTGAAAATTCTGCCCGAGAAAGACGGGCAGACGGATCTGGCCGCCTGGGAAGAACTGAACGGTTCGGAGACTGCCTGCCTTCTGATCCAGTCTCCCAATTATTACGGGATCATGGAGGACTGCAGAAAAATAGCGGAATCGGTTCATGCCGCGGGCGCCAGGCTGGTCGCATACTGCAATCCCATCTCTCTTGCGCTTCTGGAAACGCCAGGCGAATTCGGTGCGGATATCGCGGTCGGTGAAGGGCAGCCGCTCGGTCTTCCCATGGCTTTTGGAGGGCCTTATCTCGGGTTCATGGCATCGACAAAAGACCTGATGCGCAGACTTCCCGGACGAATTGTCGGCCAGACGGCCGACGCGAAAGGCAGCCGTGCCTTTGTGCTGACGCTACAGGCTCGTGAGCAGCATATCCGCCGTGAAAAAGCCGGATCCAACATCTGTTCCAACGAAGCGCTCTGCGCGATGACGGCCGCCGTCTACCTCTCCGCGATGGGAAGCCGCGGGCTTAAAAATGTCGCTGATGCCTGCGTGACAAACGCGCATTTTCTTCTCTCAGAGCTGGAAAAAAACGGTTTTCAGTGAAGATATAACCATGAGTTTTTCCATGAATTCGTTACAGTCTGTCCCTGCAACGCAGAACTGCTCTCCCGCTCTCTTGCAAAGCGCGGTTATCTTTCCGGGCTGCCAATCGGAAAGCGGGAAATGCTCTGGTGCGCGACGGAAATGAACACGGAAGAGGAAATCCGCAGCTTAAGTCGCACAATCCTCTCCATATTGTCTGAAGTCAAAGAGCAGACGGAGGTCGCGCCGGAAATGGAACATGATCCGGATCCGGTATCCATAAGCCGGGAAGATGAGGAGGTGCAGGTATGAAGCTGATATTTGAAATGGGTGCTCCCGGACGCGGCAGTGAACTTATTCCCGAATGCCGGTCCCCTTACGCCCTGAAAACTGCGGCGCTTCGCGAAAAGCCGCTCCATCTGCCCGAAGTCTCTGAAACCGAAATCAGCCGTCATTATACAGAGCTGGTAAAACAGGCGCACGGCGTCAACGACGGCTTCTATCCGCTCGGCTCCTGCACCATGAAATACAATCCCAAGGTCAACGAAGAGGCCGCCGCTCTGCCCGGCTTTACCGGCATCCATCCACTACAGGATGCCGATGATGCACAGGGTTCTCTGGAGGTCCTTTCAAAGATGGAGGACATGCTCTGTGAGATTACCGGCATGGATGCGTGCACTCTGCAGCCCGCCGCGGGCGCGCATGGGGAATTCACCGGTCTCCTTCTGATCAAAGCGTACCATACGAACCGCGGCGACCGAAACCGCACAAAGATCATCGTCCCCGATTCTGCTCACGGCACCAATCCGGTCAGTGCAGCAATGGCCGGTTTTGATGTTGTAAACATCGCTTCGGATGATCATGGATGCGTCGATCTTGACGCGCTGAAAAAGGCGGTCGGCGATGATACAGCCGGTCTGATGCTCACAAACCCGAATACCGTCGGCCTGTTTGATCCCAACATTGCCGAGATCACGCGCATTGTCCACGAAGCAGGCGGTCTGTGCTATTACGACGGTGCAAACCTCAACGCAATCATGGGAATCGCCCGCCCCGGCGACATGGGCTTTGATGTGATGCATCTGAACCTTCACAAGACCTTTGCCGCACCGCACGGCGGAGGCGGACCGGGAAGCGGACCGGTAGCGTGTAAGGATTTTCTCGCGGAATATCTGCCCGGCATACGGATCCTGACCGCAAACACACTTCCGGATGCTGTCTGTGCTTCTGATTTCGGCATCACAGATCAGGAAAACCATTATATTGTGAGCCGCGCCGACCGCTCCATCGGTGATGTGCGCAGCTTCTGCGGGAATTTTCTCGTCATCGTCCGTTCGTTCTGCTACATCCTGACACTCGGACGGGAAGGCATCCCCGAGGCGGCCACTGGAGCCGTGCTGAACGCCAATTATATGATGCACGGCCTGAAAGGGCACTACCGCATGGCCTACGACCGGGTCTGCATGCACGAATTTGTCGTTACACTGGAGCAGGAAAAACAGGAACGCGGCGTATCCGCGCTGGACATCGCCAAAGCGCTTCTGGATCACGGTATTCATCCGCCTACCATGTATTTCCCTCTGATCGTCCATGAAGCTCTGATGATCGAGCCGACCGAGACGGAAAGCCGGGAGACACTCGATGAGGCCATCGGGATTTTCCTTGACGTATTAAAACAGTCAGAGGAAACACCGGATGAGATGAGTCAGTATCCGCTAAAGGCTCCGATCCGGCGTCCGGACGAGGTCGCTGCGGCGCGGAAGCCGATCGTGCGGTATTTCCGGGAGTAAATTTATATGATCAGAAAACTTTCCATATGGGTCAGCCGGACGACTGACCCGTACGCAAACCTGGCGGCAGAAGAATTTCTTACGTTCCATGTGCAGCCGGACGAATGTATCCTGTTCCTCTGGCAAAACGCTCACTCCGTCGTGATCGGACGGAACCAGAATTGCTGGAAGGAGTGCCGTGTAACCGAGCTGGAACGGGACGGCGGGCATCTGGTCCGCCGCCTCTCCGGGGGCGGCGCCGTCTACCATGACCTGGGCAATCTCAATTTTACATTCTGCATGAGAAAAGAAAATTCCAATGTCATTCGCCAGATGCTGGTCATCCTGCGCGCGGCAGCCTCCTTCGGCCTCAACGCGCAGATGACCGGGCGCAACGACGCAGCTGTTGACGGGCTGAAATTTTCCGGCAACGCGTTCTACGATTCACGAGGCTGTTATTATCATCATGGAACGCTTCTGATCAATGTAGACATCACGTCCATGTCCCGCTATCTGGACCCGTCCCGTGAAAAGCTCGCGTCACGTGGTGTCGACTCCGTCCGCTCCCGCGTCGTAAATCTGTCTGCGCTCTGCCCGGAGATCACCGTGGAGACCATGAAAGAGGCGATGATCCGCTCTGCTTCCGAAGTATACAGCATATCTGCCGAACCTTTTGATGAAAAACGCTTTGACTTAGAAGATCTGGAACACATGCGCGAACGGTTTGATTCCTTTTCCTGGAAATACGGGTAGAAAATTCCCTTTACCAACCGTATCAGCGCACGCTTCGACTGGGGGGAGGCGGAGCTGCAATTGAAAGTAAACCGCGGCATCGTCGAGGAAGCGCTGCTCTCCTCGGACTCGATGGAAGCAGCCTGTTTTCAGGATATCGGCCCGCAGTTTACCGGCTGCAGGTATGAAGCAGAGTCGCTCGCGCATATACTTGATGACATTCTAAGCAAACGAAATACGCCGGAAACGATCCGGCACGATCTTCGATGCATGATTTTCGAGCATCTGTAAAAAAACATCACGCCCTTTGCCGGGCACACTAACTATTCAGAACAGCAGGTCACAGGTCTGCACTCGATGCAGTTCTGAACTGATATAAAAAACAAAGTGGGCAAGGCCACATCAACTCAGATCTCTTCAATCCTGATGGGTCTGCACACTTTGCCGCGTCAAAATGCTGACAGGTACACCTGCTCAGACTATGGCTGTAAACGGAGGTACTTCTATGAATAGCCCTTATGATCTCATCATCATCGGCGCGGGACCGGGCGGCTATGAGGCGGCTTTTGAGGCTGCCCGGCTCGGTCTTCACACGGCTCTGATTGAAAAAGACTCCCTTGGCGGAACCTGCCTGAACCGCGGATGCATTCCGACCAAAACGCTGATTCACACTGCCGGCCTGTACGATGAAATACGGCAGGCATCCCGGTTCGGCATCTCATCCGGCTCTCCGGTCCTGGATAT
The DNA here is from genome assembly GCA_021199235.1 of Lachnospiraceae bacterium. Lineage (GTDB taxonomy): Bacteria > Bacillota > Clostridia > Lachnospirales > Lachnospiraceae > Choladousia. Next base: position 38,861 of record JAJQIL010000114.1, read on the forward strand.
GCAGGCGGTGCAGCGTCACAAGGCAGACACCATTGTCTCCCTGCAAAAAGGCATCGCGGCGCGGCTGAAAGCGGCAAAGATCGATGTCTTTTACGGCGCCGGAACCCTGACTGGCATCGAAACTCTGCCCGGCCCCGGCGATAAGGCAGACCTGGAGCAGTTGCCGCTTCACCGCGTCCGCATCAGCGCAGATGACAATTCCGTCACAATGCTGAAGGCCAGACATATCCTTCTGGCGACAGGCAGTATGCCTTCCGTGCCTCCCATACCGGGGCACGATCTGCCCGGTGTCATGACCAGCAATGAGCTCCTCTCCTATGAAGGAGAGCCTTTCGAATCCCTGCTGATCATCGGCGGCGGAGTGATCGGCGTGGAATTTGCCGGTATCTGGCAGTCATTCGGCACAAAGGTTACCATACTGGAAGCCCTTCCGTCCCTCCTTGCCAATCTGGACCGGGAGCTCGGACAGAGCCTGAAGCTTTCCATGAAGAAAAAAGGCACCGATATCCATACCGGAGCAGCCGTACAATCCCTTACCAGGACGGAGGACGGCATCTGCTGCGCATATCTGGAAAAGGAAAAAACGCAGACTGTCACCGCACAGGCGGTGCTGATCGCCACCGGACGAAGGCCGTACACGCAAGGTCTTTTTGCCGAAGGCTGTGCACCGGCCACAGAACGCGGCCGCATTCTCACAAATGAATATTATGAGACAACGATTCCGGGCATCTATGCGATTGGAGACGTGATCGGACAGGTACAGCTTGCCCATGCAGCAGCTGCGCAGGGGCTGCGGGCCGTACGTCATATCGCCGGAATGCCTGACAGCACCGCACCTCTTCTGATTCCCTCCTGTGTCTACACCACGCCGGAAATCTCTTCTGTCGGTCTGACTCTTGACGAAGCAAAAGCAAAAGGCATCCCGGCTGCCAGCCACAAGGTATTAAGCTCAGCGAATGGAAAATCCGTCCTGACCCTTCAGGAGCGTGGTTTCGTCAAAGTTATTTACGAAGAAGACACACATACCATTCTCGGCGCCCAGCTGCTCTGCGCCCGCGCGACTGACATGATCAGTGAATTCACCGAGGCAATACAACACTATCTCACTCTGGAAGATCTTGCAGAAGTGATCCACCCGCATCCCTCTTTCAGTGAAATGATCGCGGAGGCCGTGCGCATATAGGAATGGGAGAATTGCTGTCCGATTTTTGAATTATATGTAATTTTACGAAAATTCGAAAATTTTATGTCAAGCGTTTTTGAAAATGTCCTGAAAAATTTTTAACATAAGCCCCGG
>JAJQIL010000005.1:0-30418 GCA_021199235.1 Lachnospiraceae bacterium
CCCTGTTTTTTGCGTTCTACATTATCCATGATCATGTCTCCTCGTAAATTCCGATTTATCATGCACGTTTAACAGGATGTCGTATTACTGTTTTCCACTTTTCTGCCGGAACCTTCCTGGCATCTGACATATAGATTTCATGGTGAAGTCTTGTCTCACTCAAATCATTTTCATATCCGTTCGCAGCAAGGAATTCATCCATAACCGCAACCGTCGCAGGTTCATCATCAAATGCCCCGAAATGCATAATCTGCACGCACAGACCCTCATCAAACATAAGAAACTCCGCAGAGGAACAGTCCATCTTTTTAGAAGCCGTTTCTACCGCCCAGTCAAAATCCTTCTGTGTCACAAAATCCGGCAGCCGAATTACAGAAATCCAATGAAACGCAGATTTTTCCGAATAATCTACACTTTCTATTCCTTCCTGCCACCAGAAGCCTTCCAGCGGCGGGACAACATATTCAAAGAAGCCCTCAATCTTATAGTCTGTTTTATAACTCATTTTCAACGTATATGCCACCGCATAAAGTACACTGATTGCGCGCTGATAAGCGCCGCCTTCCTCATTCGGGTCGCCCTCACCGCGAACAGTAATATAATTTGCTGGTGGAACCGTTACAATTTCCGGCTTATTTTTCGGCATATAAAACTCTTTATATTCTTTCTTAAAATCAAAGGCCATCTCCCAATCCTCCATAAGACTGATATTTCAAATCGTTTTCTCTTTCATTGATTGAACATCATTGTATCAAAACCTCGCTTACAACACAATCATATTTACCTAAATACTCTTACAAAATGCGGAACAGACACCCGCTCCGTATCCACATCGAACTATGTATAAATCAGTGTCGAAAATATTATCTCCTCCGCTTCGTTCCTGATATTATTAACAGCGCCAACCCAGCCAAGCTGATTTCTGGCCTTGAATGCTTCATCCACACCCTGGTTCTCCATCATCCGCCGCATTATGCGCTCCAGCTGTTCATGAGCAGTGTCGTCAACCTCCTTCAAATGCTCGTTCAGTTTTCCCTCTTGCATCAGTGTGATATACAGGCTGCTTCTCCACTCCTTCAGATAAGCCTTCCGAAGCATAAAACAGTCTTATCCATCATCTCCGCGCTACCAGTAAACGCAAAAAAGCCTTACCGACTTTCAGATTTTGGTCTCTGAAAATCACTAAGGCTTTTATGTTATTGAAGTATTTTATTCAGTGAATGATGTAAAAGTGTTGCCAATCTGTTGCCAGGCACTAAGCAAATTTGCTTGCAACCTGCATAAAATAAGGCTTTTCTAAGCTCACATCATCATTCGAACTCGCAAACTAAAATCGAGTTCTATACATTTTTGTATCGGTCATTTGTTTCCATTTGATTTCATTTGTTCTCAGCTGTCCACTCTCTATGGTCTGTCCAGACTGATGTTATCATTTTGTTATCACGAATTTGTTATCACCTTCCATCTCTCTATCAATAATAAATAGCAAAAGCAATTCCTAACATTTGATGAAATAGCTATTGCTCTCTTTAAGCCAAAAATTCTAATTGTACTCTTACCCAATATGGCAAAGCATCAAAATTCTCTTTAAGCCGATCCCGTATCTCTTGTTCCAAATCATCTTTAGACATATCCAAATTATTTTTTAGAACTCTATCATATAGATATAATGCAGTTTCTCTTGGAATCCCCAATTCTATCATCATTTTGGTTTGTTCATTTACTGCTCCAGTTTGCATGCAAGACAAGAAAATACTTTGAGGATTTTTTATATCAAATATAGGCTTTAACAAGAGTGGAATATCAAAAGACACTACATTCTGAAGTATTTGTATAGTTTTCTCTATCTCTTCAGCTCCATTTTCATCCGAATATCTATCATCACTTAACATATCGTGCAAAGTAACTTCATTAGCCCACTTCATGCATAAATCTACCAAAAAAGATCTATTTGATCCTTTTTGCAGTTCAAAAGGGATATAACGCTCATACATTATTGATGTTTCCTTTGTATCTCTCATATACTTTAACATTCGGATTAATTTTGTTTTGGCACCTCGTTCATACGGGGTTGTCGGAACTTCTTCATTATAATCTTCAAAAATTTTTTGTAATACAAGCGGATCCCAATATCTATTTTTAATGCATATTTCTCTTGGAACTGTGAGTGTATCAAGCTTCATAATGATTGCAGCCACTTGTTTTTGGGTTAGTTTTATTCCAACATTTCGCATCTTTTTTTGAGAGTCCATGCCATATCGCAGAACAGATTGACGAATATATGAAACAAGATAACCATATTGCTTCATTGTGCTGTCTACCACTCTATCAGACCTAATAACCTCTTCTATATCCTCACGGTACTCTTCAAATCGCTCCCCATATCCAGATGGCAACTCCTTAGTAGCATCATCAAATAATCCTAATTGCTCATATCCATCAGTATTAGCAAACTCACTTTCATCCAAGACAAATGTTCTTCCTATAAAATCCTTTAGCAAACGTCCAGCTCGACCTCTTAGATTCGCCATCTCATAATTCGAAAGTTCAGCAGACATATCCGTTTTTTTTAAATACAAGTGAGGATTACGAATTATAATATTTTGTGCCGGCATATTCACACCTTGCATTAATGTTGTTGTACAAACAATATTATCAATTTTTTTAGCAACCATTGCTTTTTCCAGTGTTCTACGAACATGCATCGGAAGCTTCCCATGATGATAAGCTATACCATTTCTTAAAGTTTCGCACAACGTATAATTATCATGTATTGTATTTTTATAATAATTTACCAAATCTTCATTTTTTTCTCCCGTACCCCTTTTATGTGATAAATGACTAGCTATTTTTCGAGCTGTAGTCGGAGTGGGCGCAAATATGATATTTTGCTCATTGCCTCCAACACTTTCAGTAAAACTTGATAAATAATCCAGAAATCTTGTATCATATAACTTTTTCCCATACCCGGAAATTTTATCTGAAAATTCGATTTCTTCACAATATGGCTCGGAATTCAGCATACAATATTGCTTAAAGTAATATTTATTTTTAAAATTAGAAATACTATATGTTAAATTTAATACAGGACTGATATTAGTACTTATTTCTTTTGTCACTATTCCAAAAATACCTTCTCCTAATTTATCTATGTTCTCAATTCTGGGACCAGAAATAATTATTTGCTCAACATTATTTTTATATCTAAACTCCATGAGAGTATCAAACAAAATTTTGGCTCTTTCATCCGTATTATCTTCTATTCTTTCAATATTTTGGATTTCATCAGCAACGAGAATCATCCTTTTTTCAAAAGCCTTTTCTTCATTTGCAAAAGCAGCAATCGCCTTTTCCTGCGTTAACACATAAATACATTTCTTCTCATTCTTTTCTTTACGTTCTGAACTAATAAATGTATTAGATATTTTACAATCTGTTATCTGCATTTGATGTATTAATGCATGAAAGTCCTCGGTAACTTGATTAAGTAGGCTTAATGTAGGCACAATATACACAATATCATAGATTTCTTTGATTAGCTTCTCAACAATTTTCAAAGCAATAACAAATGATTTGCCCGCTGATGTCGGTGCAGATATTCCGAGCACATGTTCTTCATCCATTGCATCCCAAATTTTTTTTGAAAAGCAGTCAGCAAAAAATATTTATTATTCACTTTCACTTGATTATAACTCTGGTTTATTCCAACAGTAATCTGGTCTATTATACTATTAAGAGGAGCAAACAAACAATTATCCTTATCAAAATGACTATCTGCTATTATAGCAGAAGTCGGATAACCTATCCTTGATAATATTTTGATAACGAAAGAACGCATATCATACTTTTTGTGATCTATATGAACCCACATCAACGAAATTAATGTTATGACATAATTCATATTTTCATTTTCTATCTTCATAGCTGAAAGATAATCCAAACATCTGACTGTGTCATTAATAAGAGAGTCATCTACCTCTTCCATCGAACTATTGATAAATCCTATTTTATGAGCAATATCATAAAAATCTATCTTTAACCATTTTCGTAATACATCCTGTACCTTTTGCCTCATAGCACTGCTCCCACAATCTATAACCGTTCTTGAAATTCTTTAATCAAATCATCCAATTTCCAGATAGGGAAAATAATATAGGTCATTCGATTTAATATTGGGTTCACATCTATCGGTATTTTCCCATTATCAAAATCTCGATATCGCTTTTCTATAATATTCTCAATTTGTCCTCTAATATCATCTTCATTTGTCTGCACAACCTTTTCTGTTTCATTATAAATGATTACGTTGACTAAATGTATCTCTGTGTTTGGTAAATTCTTATCAAGATAGGCTTCAGCAACTTCATTCATTTGCTCATCTAAAAAGTCTTCATGAACATACAAATTCAATTCATCTCTATGCGATTTATATGTATTTAAAATGCTGGTCAATGAATCATTGAACGCATTATTAAACCTATATTTACTAGAATATGTTTTAGCCTCTCCCAGAATTATAATGTTTTTGTCTCCTTCTACCTTATAATGAATTGCGTCTGCCCCAAACCTTTCATGTTGCGAAGAAGTGGTAATTTTCATTTTCCGTAATAATGGTACTGCTCCCATACATTTTTGTATAAAATGAAAAAGTATTAATTCTCCAAACTGACCTTGAATCAGCAAATTATCTTGATTACCTTTGCGCAGTTTATTTATAGCTTTCCGTTGGACTGATGCATGTGCAGATGCTTCAGTTTTTCCTTTTTTTGTTTCCTGTTCTTTTAACGATGCATATTTTTCAGCGCTATAAATCCAATCAATTATCGAATCATATAAATCATTCAGGAAATCTTCTCTAAGTTCTTGCATGTCTTGATAATCAATGCTTGCTCCATAATGCATATGATTATCAGGAATAATATCGAATTTTTTTGATACTAAATAAATATCTGCAAAAAGAGCCTTATTAGGTATCAACCTTCTGGCAATTTCATTTTCATCCATTTTGCCCATATTTTCATTCCTAAAAAGATTATTGTTAAGTATATTATAGTAATCTACTGAAGACACTTCGCATATTCATATATCCGCTTAAGCATCCCCTCATTGCTTCCATCGCCGATTTGCTGCTCCATCTTATTTCCAAATCCCATATAAGTATTGAAACCAAGCATATATACCGCCATAGCCATAGACAAATCTTCCGATGTTTCATCATACAGCGCAGCCACGTTTCGCAGCTCCTGAATCACGGTATCATGCGGTACAGAAACACTCTCTTCCTCGTTAACAACCGCATTGATAACCCCGGGAAGTGCCATACACATCTTAAAGAAAGCGTCTTCCTCCCCGGTAAGAATCTCATAAAACTTGTCCATGCTGACGCGCCGGATCAACCTATGCTGTACATTCTTCCCATCAACTTTTGTTGTCCACTTGATATTCTGCGATCTTTTTGCTATCGCTTCCACTAAAAGGCACGCACAATCATCATCCTCCAGAATCTGTCCTTGCATCTTAATATATGTTTTGGCAGAAGAAGCGGAATTCATCGTATTATGCTTGTTTTTCATTTCAACATAAACCGTATGTACAATATCCCCATCCGGCATCTGGATACCATCCGGATTTTTATATATCACATCCCATCCAGCCTGCGGAACCTCACAGCCCTTGAAATAGGAAAAAATGTTCTGATGGAAATACCCTATATCATTATTATTGGATTTATCTCTTTGCCGGAAGATTTCATTATTTACAATTTCTTCCCAGCTCGACCTATATACAGACTTATCAAAAATCAGCTTAATTGGGTCAATCAGATTACTATTGAAGCGCTTTAAATCATAGGATTCCAGCTTTTCGCCATATTTCATGATTGTTGCACGAACATGCTCTTTAAAATTTCCCTCTGAAATAAAATCCAAATCCCATGCCATTATTCTAACCCCTCCAGTGCTGTATAGATTTCTTTTGCAATATCATACGCTAGGTTTACCGGAACTGCATTACCTACCTGTTTGTACTGTGAATTTACATTTCCGCAAAACTGCCAGTCATCCGGGAATGTCTGACATCTGGCGTTTTCACGAACCGTAAACGGCCTTGCTTCTAGTGGGTGGCATCTCTCTGTCTGTTTCTGCGATGGCGATGTCAAAACAGCCAGAGACGGCTCATCTAGGCTCATCCTCCTTAATATTCCGGTTCTACCACCGCCCATATCCCAACAGCTTTTCATATATGCTTTCGCAATTTCAGGATCAATATCCCTCCAATAACCACCTGGTGGAACAAGCTCGAATATTTTTCTCTTATTTTCCCCATATGGAACCCCCGGACCGTCCGGGCAATCAAGCAACACATCCCTCAATACTGGCTTATAATCATGCGGTTCCGGGAAATGATACTCTATCTTCCCAACGAGATCATTCCGGATTCCAATCGTTATCAACCTTTCCCTCTTTTGCGGATTACCATAATCCCAGGCATTTAATACTTTCTTATCAATGGTATATCCAGCCTGTTCAAAAATATTGGTTATCGTCGCATATGTACGCCCTTTATCATGGGTAAGTAAGCCACGAACATTTTCAAACAGGAACATCTTCGGCTGAAGCTTCTGTAGAAATACAGCATAATGATAGAACAGGGTTCCTCTTGCATCCTCCAATCCCAGACGTTTCCCAGCATATGAAAATGACTGGCACGGAGCGCCGCCGGACAGAAGATCAAGGTCGCCTTTCTTTATTCCAAAATATTCTTCTAGATTCAATGGAGAAATATTGGCTATATCATCACAAATCACACGCCAGTTAGGACGGTTCAATGATAAGGTATCAGCCGCATCTCGATCAAATTCAATTAACCCCAGTGTGTTAAATCCAGCCTTTTCAACGCCTAGCGCAAGACCTCCTGCTCCAGCAAACAACTCGATTGTAGTAAAGGCTTTCTTTTCAGGCTTTTCTTCGATTGCCCCACTGGATTCATTCTCAAACTGAATCTCTACAATATCACCAATATCACATTTTAATGTAAAACATATTTTTTCAATACTCTCAAAAGAAATCGGTTCGTTTTTCCCCATCCGCGCCAATACATTAAAGCTGATCCCTGACGCTTCTTTTAATTCTGTCCGGTTCATTTTTTTATCAACCAACAATTTCCATAGTCTGTCATAACAAACCGCCATTCGTACACCTCCGTATACAGCATTATCTATGCCGCTTTCTATACTATCATAAATCAATATAAACAGCAAGCAATTTCTCACGATATCATTAGATTTTCTCTTGTTCATTCACGACAGATTTGCTACAATATATCCAGAAATCACGGAAAGGGGACGGCTGTTATATGTCACGCAGTCAAGAGGATATCTCTAAAAACATGAGTAAAATCCATAGTAAAGATACTTCCATAGAACTTCTTCTGCGCAAAGCACTTTGGCACAAGGGTTATCGCTACCGTAAGAATTACAAAGCGCTTCCCGGCTCGCCAGATATTGTCTTGACTAAATACAAAATCGCGATCTTCTGCGATAGCGAATTTTTCCATGGGAAAGATTGGGAAATCCTCAAATTACGCCTTGAAAAAGGGAAAAACCCCAACTACTGGATTAAGAAAATAGAGCGGAACCGTTCCCGTGATTGGGAAAACGACAAAAAGCTTCTTTATCTTGGCTATACCGTCATACACTTCTGGGGTTCTGACATCAATAAACATCTTGATGAATGCCTTACTGCCATTGACGAAGCTGTCTGGGATTGCAAAATGAACGACTTCACTTATGATGATGTAACTTTTGAGGAATAGAAAAAGGGATAATTTTCTCGCCCCTCTCCCGTAAAGTCCCGTGATAGCTTTACATAAAGTGGTGCTGCTCAAAATGAACAGCACCACTTTAATCTCTCTACACATAAATCAGTGTTGAAAATATAACCTCCTCCGCTGCATTCCGAATGTTATTGACAGCGCCAACCCAACCGAGCTGGTCTCTGACCTTGAATGCCTCATCCACACCTTGCTTTTCCATCATCTGCTTCATCAGACGCTCCAACTGTTTATGAGCAGTATCGTCAATTTCGTTCAGATGATTGTTCAGCTTCCCTTCCTGCATCAGTGTGATATACAGGCTGCTTCGATACTCCTTCAGGTAAGACTTTCGCAGCATTCCATACTTCCCGTAGCGTGCCGGTTCCTCCGTTGACAACAATAGCTCCGGATAATACATCCCGTCCTCTCCAAGAACATAAGTGCCTCCCATTTCCTCAAATAATGATTTCATCGTATCTCCTTCCTGCCGGGCATCTCTCTTTTCGCCCTGGCTCTTTGTAATTTTTCATATCGTATTTCTTATCTCTGTCTCTGCCTGCTCAATTCCTCAAAATGAGGATTTGACCGCAAGTGGACATTTTGTCCGTTTGCAGTGCGGTTCCCTTTCATCCCATGCTCCTTCGCCCACTCACTCTGCTTTCGCCGCCGCTCCATCGGATAAGGCTTCGTCACATGGATGCTGACCCTGTTCTTATCCATCACCTCAAAATACGTGCCGCTGATCGGATCTGTCTCAACCAGGCAACATGCTTCCGGATACTCGCTGCTCAATGCAGTCAATCGCCGGATCAGGTTCAGGTCATGAGTGCGTATCTGCATGGGCGCATCACTCTGATCATAAATGATTTCGGTGTCTCTTTCCTTTTTCGTAAGTCTCTCTGTCATACTGCCTCCAATTCATAATTTGCCCTAAGGGTGCCATTTTTGCTGTTTTTTCTCCAGTTCGCCAATCGGTGTTTTCATCATTTTTTGCGTTTTCGAAGCATCCAATGTGGAGTTATCCCTCTGGGCACTCTGAAAATCGCAATTTTGCTCATTTTGCCGATTGGCGAATGGATTTCAACGTTTTTCCTATCTGGCGTCTCTGCCGTGTTTCCGGTTCCTTGATTTTTGTGCTTCCATCATCTGCTCATGTTGTTTAGCTGTCTGTATTGCATCCTCAACGACCGCATTACCCAGGACGGTTTTCACACGGTTTAAATCTTTTTGCAGTGAATTACTTTCCTGTTGAGAAAGTTTTAAATCCTCCGCCAGATTATCAACCCTACCATTCAGATCCTGATTCCGGCTCTGTAGCTGATCGTATTTTCGTTTCATATCCAGATATTTCGCATATAACGGCTGTATCAATTTCACTACTGTTGTGATGATCGGGAGAATACGTTTCCGATATGCCTTTCCACTTTCGAACATTTCGGCTTGCGGCAGCCATTCCTCCGGAAAATGTGTATACTCCGCTGCATACCGTTCCACCTGGCTCATATTGCCTGTCAATGTAGACAGCTTCTTTTGCACCTTCTCCGCTTTGGCTTCGGCGACATCTGTTTCTTTCACCGCCTTTTCCTTCCGTTCCTGCGTTTCATGTATTTCCGCATCTATCTCACTCAGTTGCTCTAAGAACGATTCCTTCATAGCAGTATAATCAGCATTGGTCTGCTCCAACTCCGTCCGCTGTTCCTCTAAAACGGCAACCTCTTTTGCCCGTTCCTGTTTCTTAAATTCCAGCACTGACAGATGCTCTTCATGTGTCCCCAGATGCTCCCACTCAATATCATGCCGTGCCATCACTTTTGCGAGCTGTTCCTTCTCCGCGTTCGCCCACTGGTTCCACTCTGTTTCACTCCGGGTTCCACCTTTAAATCCCAGCGCCACTAGTGCCTGCTTCAGCGATACCCTGGTATCCACACCGCGCTTACTCCCGGTGATATAAGGGACAAAGTCAATGTGAATATGCGGTGTTGCTTCATCCATATGAAGGTGGGCAGAGAATACACGGAGAGTAGGATTTCGCGCTTGAAAATCCTTCATATACTCGTCCAGCACCGTCGCGGCCAATGCACCATTCTCCGTCATCGCACCCATATCATCTTTGTTCCCAATCTGGACAACGATTTCATAAAACAACTTCTCCTGTTTCCCGGAACGAATTTTTTCATAATAATCGTCAATACATCGGTCCTTCCGTTTCTGCTTCGCATTATAACGGGCGACGGCTTCATCAAATAATTCATGATAAACATCTTTAATTTTCTCATTACAATATTCGGTATTCAGGTGAGTTCTGCTCGGGTCAACATTTTCTGCAATAAATTCTCTGCTGTTGTGAGTCAGAGATCCTTTTCCCATCATTGCACTGATCGTTCGTTTCAATCGCATTCCTCCATTTTTCTTTTAAAGAGCGCCGGTTACGGCGCATAGGCTTTGTTACTTTCGTCGAAAGTAACGCAAAAGCACTTTTGACAGCCGTTCCGTCCATCAAAAGCTGCCTTTGCGCTCCTCGCCGGAGGGGCTTCTTCCGGCTGTCGCCGGATTATCCCGCCTGCGTCACCTCTACGGTGCCTACGGACGGGACGGCTGTTCCAGCCGAATTGCTTCCGCTGCCATGGCTTTACGGATAGCCGAAATCACATTTTTTACTGTGCTTTCCTCCCACCCTGCCAGCCAGACAAGCGTCCGCTCCTCCGACCTGCTCAACTCTATATTTCCAAATATTTCATTGAGCCTGTCGATCTGCTCCGCTTCAAAATCATAAAAACAATCATTTACATTCCGTGTCCCACGTTTCGGTTGTCTAATCATCAAACCTATCCTCCTTCTTTGTCTGCATCCTACAGGAGCGTGCCACGCTCCTGTTATCTCTCATCAAGGGAAACACTCCATCGGAAGCTGTCCGGAACTCCACGCTTATCCAGATATTCCTGCCTGGCCTTTTCCCCCTCATCATCCGTTGGTGCTGCTTTTGACCTTGAATACAAATCATGTATCACCAGCGCATCCAGTTTCTTCTCCAATCCTTTTTGAATCTCTGCTTCACAGTCGTCCACATCCAACAGATGATACCGCAGCAGCGATACAAATAAATCATAAGGTATCTGTATATTCTTCATGTCCTCTCCTTCAAGATGGCAAGATTACCTTGTCTATAAGAACAGGGAATCTTGCCATCTTCCTTCTTACCTTACGGCAATTCCCATGCCCACTGTGAGCCAACTTTGACCGACTTTACATTGAGTTTTTTCTTTGCATTCCATAAGGTTTTGGATTTAATCCCTCTGCTCTGTGCCGCTTCCTCAATCTCCTTCTGAAGCATCTGTCCATCCTCCAGCATTTCCTCCAGAAATTCCGCGGCGGCCTTTAATTTGCTTCCCCGGTTGTCTCCACTCAAAAGTTCATCGGCGTTCACATCATACTCTCCAATCCATTCAAATCCTGTCTCTTTGTCCAAGCGGAACGCAATGGGCTTGCCTTCCGGAGCCAGTGAACTTTTAATATGGCATACTACCCGGATGTCCGGCTCGTCCTTCACTCTTCCGATCAGCAACACACTTCTTGCTGCCGCCTGAAAATCAATGGAACCCAGACCACGGTAAGAGGATTTCACACCACTGTTCTTGTTCATGTGGCCGATCAGGATAATCGCGCAATGATACTTTTTCGCCAGCTCTGACACACGTTTCATCAACGGCCTGATCTCGTTTGCTCTGTGCATATCCACATCAGCGCCGAGGAAGCCCTGCAGCGGGTCTAGAACCACAAGCTTTGCTTTCGTCCGCACAATCGCCTCTTCTAGCCGATAATCCTGCAATGTCAGCGGTTGTTCTCTGTCATCAATCACCAGTACACGGGAACAGTCAGCTCCCGCCGCAAGCAGCCGGGGTTTTATCGTATCCCCCAGGCCGTCCTCCGCGGTCTGGTAAATCACGTTGACAGGCTCATACTTCTGTACAGGTACTTCATCTTCCTTTTCCTCACTACCATTATCAATCCCGCCATCAGTGAAAACCTCTTCTCCCTTTGTCAGCTTCGCTATGATCTGTAATACCATAGTCGTCTTGCCCTCGCCGGGGTCGCCCTGTATAATCGTGAGCTTCCCATAAGGGATGAATGGGTAAAGGAGCCATTCAATCTGCTCGACCTCCACGGTCTCCATATTGATCAGCTTCAGTGCTGGCTCTGGTTTCCGTTTGTCATAATTTCTTTCCAAATTTTCTCCTTTCCGGTTGAAAGTGGGATGAGACTCTGGTAGAATACCCATAGAATTTGATGGGCGGGTATTCTGTCATGCCTGTGCCTTTAGGTGTTTGCCGACACTTAAAGGCATTTTTATTCCTCATCTTTCATTCCCTGCATTGTGCATGTGATCAGTTCTATCGTGTTTAACAGGTCAGGGTTTATATCGTTGCTGTCGCTGATCCTCTGCAATTCTTCAAGCACCTTTGCAAGCTCATTTTTCAAAGCCTTATACACTCTGGGATTGCCGATCACCACAACTTCCTGCTCCTGTAACCGCCGGATAATATAATCCTGCTTTGTCAGTCCCGATAATCTGACGGCGATTTCAATCTGCTCGTCCTCCTCCGGCGACACCCGGAACGCAACTACCTTGTTCCTCCATCGCCCCTGTCGGTCTAAACTCCTTGCTGACATGTATCCTCACCTCCCTTCTCTTCGCCTCCGCATCCAAACCGTGCCGTATCCAGCCGATCTGCCATCTCTGTCCGCCGCGACGGGAACAAGTGTGCATAACGGTAAGTGATTTTCTCACCCTCATGTCCGACCCTGTCACCAATAGCAAGCGCGGTGAATCCCATATCAATCAGCAGGGACACATGGGAATGCCGCAGGTCGTGAATACGGATATGCTTCACACCAGTCTCCTTGCAGCCGCGGTCCATCTCATGGGACAGGTAATGCTTCGTAATCGGGAAGATGCGGTCATCCGGCTTCAAGCTGTAAAACAGCTTCAGACAATCCTGCATCTCATCAGCCAGAAACTGTGGCATCCGGATCACGCGGTTGCTCTTCTTCGTTTTCGGAGATGTGATTACATCCTTTCCCTTCAGACGCTGATAGGACTTATTAATCGTCACCGTCCGGTTCTCGAAATCAAAATCCGCAGGTGTCAGCGCAAGCAGCTCGCCCTCGCGTATACCGCACCAGTAAAGCATTTCAAACGCATAATAAGAAAGTGGCTTGTCCATCATCGCCTCCGCGAATTTCAGATATTCTTCCTTTGTCCAGAATGACATCTCCTTACTTTCCTCCATCCCCATCGTCCCGGCTTTCTTCGCCGGGTTGACCGTCAGATCATAATATCTGATCGCATGGTTGAAGATAGAACTAAGCTGTGCATGAATCGTCTTAAGGTAAGTAGGCGAGATCGGCTTCCCGTCCTTCCCCGTCTGGCTCCTCATCTCATTCTGCCAGTCAATCACATCCTTCGCTGTGATCTCCGACACTTTCCGCTGCCCCAGATATGGCAAAATCTTGCTCTGGATAATGCTCTCCTTCGTCAGCCAGGTATTTTCTTTCAGCCGCGGGCGCACATCCTTTTCATACATCTTGCAGAAACTCTCAAGTGTCATATCGAGGTCTGCTTTCTTCTGCAACTGGAACTGGCGCTCCCACTCCTGTGCTTCGCGCTTCGTCGCAAATCCGCGCTGGCATTTCTGCTTGTTCTCACCTTTCCAGTCCTTGTAGCGAACCATGACATACCATGATCCATTCTTTTCATTCTTGTATACAGGCATTTCAATCCCTCCCTTCATAAGCCTGTGTGCCGTAGAAATGTTCGTAAAAGAATTTACGGTCAATCCTTCCGGCAATCGTGACACAGCCTGTCTTTGCAAGCTCCTTGTTCAGTTTCCGGATCAGTTTGTAGGCATAGGATTCTGAAACATCCAGCGCCGCCATCACTTCATCCACTCTCATGAACATCTTTTCCATAAGCTACCTCCTTTTCTTTTTACTATACATTTTTGTATTGGTTCCTTCTTATATTACTATACTTTTCTGTATTGGTCAAGTGGTTTGCAAAATGATTTCTATACTTTTTTGTATCATTTTTATTGATTGACCTATACTTTTATGTTATACTTGACCCATCATTCAACGAATGGAGGGATACACTATGGCAATCGGGGAAAGAATCCACTATTTCCGGCTCAAACATGGTTTTACTCAAAAATATCTGGGACAACAACTCGGCTTCAACGATATGCAAGCGGATGTCCGTATCGCACAGTACGAAAAAGGTGCCCGCAGCCCCAAAGAAAAATATTTAAATGCCCTTGCTGACATCTTCGAGGTATCGCCCCAGGCACTGGCTGTGCCCGATATTGACAGCTACACCGGGCTAATGCACACACTTTTCACACTGGAAGACCTTTACGGCCTGCGTATCGGAAAGATTGACGGGGAACTCTGTCTCCGGCTGGACAAGTCCAAAGGAACCACCTACCTTTCTATGTTTGATATGCTTCTTTCATGGCAAAGGCAGTCCGCTTTGTTAGAAGCCGGTGAGATCACCAAAGAAGAATACGACCAGTGGCGATATACATATCCCAAAATGGAAGTCGAGCGTACAAAAGCTGACTTGTCTGCCCAGCGCTCCAAACGTGAAGAAGAAGCGACGGACAATAAATAATCAGACATCCTGGACAACGCAAAAAGGCCTTACCAAATTGATCTGTTTCACTCAATCTGGTAAGACCTTTTCTATTGGACTTTAGCGGTTCCACCCGCTAACCGTCAGCGTCATTGAAATAAATGCTCTGGCGGTGCTGTTATCAAATTGTTATCAAACGGTACTCAAATTCACAAAGAATCCAGTGTTTATGCGGGTTCCAGCGACACCTTTACTCATTCGAACTCTATCGTCGCCGGCGGTTTCCCCGTACAATCATAGAATACACGATTGATATGTTTCACCTCGTTGACGATCCGGCTGGTGGTTTTCTCGATGACCTCCCACGGCACCTGAGCGCTCTCAGCGGTCATGAAATCGGTGGTGGTGACGGCGCGGAGCGCGATGGCGTAATCGTATGTACGCTCGTCGCCCATGACGCCGACGGAGCGCATGTTGGTGAGGGCGGCGAAATACTGGCTGATGGTCTTGTCGAGGCCGGCGTTGGCGATTTCTTCACGCCAGATGGCGTCTGCGTCCTGTACCATGGCTACCTTTTCGGCGGTCACGTCGCCGATGATGCGGATGCCGAGGCCGGGGCCAGGGAACGGCTGGCGGTAGACCAGATAGTCCGGGATGCCGAGTTCGAGGCCGGCGCGGCGGACTTCGTCTTTGAAGAGGTCGCGCAGAGGCTCGATGATTTCTTTGAAATCGACATAGTCAGGCAGGCCGCCGACGTTGTGGTGGGATTTGATGACGGTGGATTCGCCGCCGACGCCGCTCTCTACCACGTCCGGATAGATGGTGCCCTGTACGAGGAAGTCGACCGCGCCAATCTTTTTGGCTTCTTTCTCGAAGACACGGATGAATTCTTCGCCGATGATCTTGCGCTTGCGCTCGGGCTCGGTGACTCCGGCGAGTTTGGAGTAAAAGCGTTCCTGCGCATTGACGCGGATGAAGTTGAGCTTGTAGGGGCCGTCCGGGCCGAATACAGCTTCGACTTCGTCGCCTTCGTTTTTGCGCAGAAGGCCATGATCGACGAAGACGCAGGTGAGCTGCTCGCCGACTGCTTTGGAGAGCAGGACGGCGGCCACGGAGGAATCTACGCCGCCGGAAAGGGCGCAGAGCACTTTGCCGTCTCCGACTTTTTCACGGATGGCTGCGATGGACTGCTCTACAAAAGAATCCATGCGCCAGTCTCCGGCGCAGCCGCAGATGTTGTAGACGAAGTTGGAGAGCATTTTCTGGCCCTCTTTGGTGTGCAGCACTTCCGGATGGAACTGGGTCGCGTAGAGGCTTCTTTCTGTGTTTTCCATCGCGGCATAGGGGCAGTTGTCGGAATGAGCGATGGCCGTAAAGCCCGGCGCCATCTCGGCTACGTAGTCGTTGTGGCTCATCCAGCAGATGGTCTTTTCGGATACATCGGTAAAGAGTCTGGAATTCTGGTCTACGGTCACTTCGATTTTGCCGTATTCGCGAACCGGAGCTTTGCCGATTGTCCCGCCAAGCAGATGCATCATGAGCTGGGAACCGTAACAGATTCCCAGTATCGGCGCGCCAATGTCAAAGATTTCTGTTGTGTAAGTGGGCGCTCCGGGCTCGTAGCAGCTGTTCGGGCCGCCGGTAAAGATGATGCCTTTGGGCTGCAGGGCTTTGATTTTTTCGATATCTGTCTTATAGGAATAAATCTCGCAGTACACGCCGCACTCGCGCACACGTCTTGCGATCAACTGATTGTACTGTCCGCCAAAATCCAGAACTACGACTGTCTCTCTTTTCATTTGCCTCTCCATTTCTGTCTTGTTTTCTGATTGTCCTTTGTTTTGCTTTCTGTTTTTGTTTTCTGTTTTGCTTTTTGTTTTCTCTTTCGTTTACTGCCTTGTTTTTGCTCCTTTGGAGCTTTGTTTTCTGATTTATACCCTGTCGTTAAAACGCAGTTCAAAAAGTATCATTCAAAATATAAGCTGTTCATACAGATCACACGGATGCTTCCCCATGAACCAGTTTGAGCAGTTCTTCTTTACTGGTAAGTCCGACGTTTCTCTCCGCACATGCCCCGCCGCGGAAAATGAGGACCGTGGGAATGGAAGCCACGCGATACTGCTGTGCGAGTTCTGCGAAATCGTCGACGTTTACTTTTGCCACAAGGTAATCTTCTGCCTCCTGATCCAGTTCCTCGATCAAAGGCGCGAGCGCCTTGCACGGACCGCACCAGTCGGCGTAAAAATCCACCAGCACCGGCTTGTCCGCTTTGAGCACTTCCAGGTCAAACTGTTCCTGCGTATTTATTATAATCATATCCGGCTGTCCTTTCTATATATTTCGTAAAAGTATTTCCGCTATGCCTGATTTTTATTCGGGCACCGTCTTTATCTTACAGGAAACGAGACAGAATTACAAGGCGCTTTTCCTGATGTTGGTATAGAAAATTCTCCGTTTCTGTTTTATAATAGAAAAGCTTTTCAATTCTTCATTTGCATCTCTTACGGAAGCAATGTTGTTGAAAAAAGCAGCCTCTTGATTTGAAGCGAATCGAATCTTTGAATTATTACGAAGGGAACCTGTATTCATGAACGAAAATATTTTATATCTGGACTGCAGTTCGGGCATCAGCGGCGATATGACAGTGGCCGCTCTTCTGGATCTTGGAGCGGATCGTCAGGTGCTGCTTGACGCGCTGGATAGCCTGCCGCTATCCGGATATTCGGTTGAGATAAAAGATGTATACAAGTCAGGAATCCGCGCCTGCGATTTTAATGTAATTCTGGACGCGGAACATGAAAATCATGACCATGACATGGAATATCTGCACGGACATGAGCATTCCGAGCATGTGCATTCACACGAGCACTCCGATTACGAACATGTGCACTCACACGAATGCTCCTGTCATGATCACAACAATACAACACAAAATCATGATACAGTTGTTGCTGAATCTGGCACTTCCTCTCGCCATCACCAAGCAACCGTAAATGCCGACGCAATGCACTCCGGTCACGGCCATACCCACTCCGCCCGCAACCTGCAGGATATCCTTTCAATCATCCGCGCTGGGAATCTGACCGCGTCGGCCGCGGATCTTGCGATTCGGATTTTTGAGATTCTGGCAAAAGCGGAAGCCAAGGTACATGGTAAGGGTATCAATGAGGTGCATTTTCATGAGGTGGGTGCCGTCGATTCGATCGTTGATATTGTAGCGGCGGCGGTCTGTCTGGATAATCTGTATCCGGATCAGGTGGTCGTGTCCGCGCTCACGGAAGGCTGCGGGCAGATTCGCTGCCAGCACGGCCTGATTCCGGTTCCGGTGCCCGCGGTCACTGCCATTGCAGAGCAGGAACAGCTGGTGCTTCGGCTTACTGATATTCAGGGCGAGCTGGTGACGCCGACCGGCGCGGCGATCGCAGCCGCTATCCGCACGCTCAATAAACTACCGGAACAATTTCTGGTAAAAAAGAGCGGTCTTGGGGCAGGCAAACGCGAGTACGAGACTCCTGGCATGCTGCGTGCTATGTGGCTGTCGGAAAATACGAGCAATAGCTCCTCCACCACTACAGCAATTAATATAACACCCAATGCACTACTTAATACGAAACCTGAAACGCAAACTGATGCGATACCTGAAACGCTAACAAATGTATTTCCCGATATACTGACTGATGCGTTATCGTTCCCATTCACCGCTCCGGTCGACAGTGATTCCATTCTCGTCCTCGAGACAAACATCGACGACTGCACCGGAGAGGCGCTCGCGTTTACAATGCAGCGGCTTCTGGAGGCAGGGGCGCTTGACGCTTTTTACCTTCCGATTTATATGAAAAAGAACCGCCCGGCTTATCTCCTGAAAGCAATCTGCAATCCGGAGGATCGGGAGGTTCTTGAAGCGATCATTTTTGAAAATACGACGACTATCGGTATTCGCAGGCAGACCATGCAGCGTACAAAGCTGAGCCGCAAAATCATCTCGGTACAAACGCCCTGGGGACAGGCAGACATCAAGTGCTGTGATTACGAAAGTAATGTAAAATACTTCCCGGAAAATGACAGTGTCAGCCGCCTTGCCATTGAAAATGGAGTTGGATTCCCTGAGATGTACCGGCTGCTGCAGAATTTTGCGTATGAAAATATGAAAACCTGTAACTAACGTAACTATGCTGTGCCTCGCACTTGCTGCGGGGTATATATGAACATGATGCAACACACAATCTATTCGTTGAAAGCGAATTTTGCAGGTTCTGTCCCTCACCGGGCGTCGTCCCGCTATCTTAATTATATCCGTATCGCCGCCCGCCACGCTTCCGTCAGCCTTTCCACTGACCAGGCTGCATTGGCGGGGCTGGTAGACGGAAGACCGATGGAATCCCGTCCAAGGATTGGTTTCTGATATTTTTGAAAAAGCTTCGTGGCGGTGCCGCCGTTGGTGTAAATCCGGCGAATCGGAGCCAGTTCCAGAATGCGCCGCAGATCGGTCGGCACCACGTTGCGGATGCTACTGTCGCTGGAACCTACGATATCACATTCGTAAATCACATCCCAGAGAGCAACGTGATTCCGATGTAAAAAAGCTTTCTTCTCTTCGATTGTCTGCGGCACCCACAGCGCACCCGAAACACACGAACATGAGGCATTTGATTCTGTTACCTCATGATTTTCACGACACTGCGAACCAGACTCTGTTTCGGATGATAAAGTCTGCATGTTCTCGTCCCTCAGAACACCCGAGAGCACTTTCCAGAAGCGGTTCTGCGGGTGGCCGTAGAAAAACTGCTGTTCCCGCGATTTCACAGATGGAAAGCTCCCCAGGATCAGGATTCGGCTGTTCTCATCAAAAAGCGGTCCAAAGGGATGCGTGATTCTTTTATAATCTGACATAAAAACCTCTCCGCCGGTTCCCCGGCATCTATTTTATATGTTACATCTGTTCTGAGTTGTATCTGCTTCGCAATTTCATGTATTCTTCGATTGCATTGCTTCCCACAGTTGCATTTTCTATATAGCCGCACTTTTTCTACAGCCACATTCGTTTTGCAGCTACGCCTTCCCTACGCCGATCTCCATCCATAAATACCCTTTGGCATGCATGAACGAAATAACTATAGTTCTGCCGCTACTCTTCCTCCACATCAATCTCAATCCCCAGCTCCCGCGGGAGGAACCGCGGGCAGACATTTTCATTGGAGACGATCACGGCAGCAGAAAGTCTCGTGCCGATCTCGCAGGATTCTTCGAGCGTTTTGCCATAAGTAAGACCTACGACCAGCCCTGAGCAGAATGCGTCTCCTGCTCCGGTCGTGTCCTTCACCTGCACGCTCATGGCAGGGCAGCAGCCTTTATGACCGTCTGCGTCTGCGTAGACGCTGCCTTTTCCGCCCATGGTAACGACCATGGCCCGATACTGTGCATTCTGAATCTGCTCTGCAAGCACATTCATCATCTCTTCCGGCTCCAACTGCGAATAATCGGCCGCAAAAAGAAGTCCGGCTTCCTGCTGGTTGCAGACAAAGCAGTCGAGCCGTTTGATGAAGTCACGCCTTTTCAGCGCAATGCTCATATTAGAAACCACTGCGTAAACCCTTTTCCCGTATTTTTCCGCCAGGTCAAATACCTTTTTGATGATCTCTTTGTTGATATCGATTTCGACCACGATGGAATCCGCATCACGGAAAATCTCATCGCCGTGCT
Source organism: Lachnospiraceae bacterium (assembly GCA_021199235.1). Lineage (GTDB taxonomy): Bacteria > Bacillota > Clostridia > Lachnospirales > Lachnospiraceae > Choladousia. Next base: position 20,141 of record JAJQIL010000005.1, read on the forward strand.
CCTCCAGCACGTTCAGGATCGGCATCAGGTCGGGCCGTTTGGAAATCGAACCCGCCACATCTCCTGAGCTGTCGAACACCGCGAGCCAGGTGCCCATCCCGTCCGGCACCGTCCGGACGTAATCGATATTTACCTTATGGTTGCGAAGCTTATGCGCAACCTCCGCACCCATGGCGCTTTCATCAAGCAGGCTGACAAAAGTCGGCCGCAGCTCGATATTTGCAATGTTTTCCACCACATTGCGGCTCACTCCGCCGTGGATGTACTCGACTGTCCCGGCATTCCGTCCGTTCGGGATATAATTGTCAATTGGAAATCCCTTGATATCTACAAAAACTGCTCCGATTACTACAATGCCCATCTTTTGTATCTCCTTATTTAATCAGAAAGAGAGTGCCTCTCATCCAGCACCTGTCTGCAATTCCAGAGCAAATACAATGGCAGATTAACCAGACTGCCGTCTGTACGATAGCCGCGCAGAGATGTACGGATTGCTGTTTCCGGCTCATATTTCGAGCAAAAGACCCGAAGACTTTGTGCATGAACAGCCAGTCCCGCTTTCGCCTCTACCGGAATAATCTTATTATGATACTGAAAAATAAAATCTACTTCAGAAGAAGCTCCCTCACTCCAATAATAAATGCTCGGAGCGATCTGAGCAGCCTGCAGTTCCTGAATAACAAATTGTTCCGTGAGAGAACCCATAAATTCCTTAAATACCGCCTGCGCATCCAGAATAATATCCGGTTCAATCTCACAGGACACACGGAGCAGACCAACATCCAGATAATAAATCTTAAATGCTTTCAGATCCTCATAAGCTTTTAAAGGCAGTCTGCCGCCGGATACCCGTCCGATTTTCCGTATCAGGCCGCTGTCTTTCAGCCACAGCAGGGCGTCCTCATATTCTCTTGTGCGAGCGCCTTCCCTTGCCAGTCCGTAGACAAACTTTTTGTTTTCCCTGGCAAGCTGAGAAGGAATTGAATTCCAGATATGATGAATTTTCGGCACCGTATTCTCTGGAGCATGTTTGGAAAAATCATTTTCATAGGAACGCAGCAGCCGTCTCTGTTCTTCCGTTACCATAGAAAAATCCTTTGTCTCCAGCCATACACGTACAGCACTCGGCATTCCGCCGATAATAAAATATTTTTTCAGCCAGTCCAGATATCTCTCGGAAAAAATTTCAGGTATCTGTTCTTTGTAATGATCTCTTGTCCACGAAAGGAGTTCTCCTTCCCCATTGGCGAGCAGAAATTCTTCAAAAGACATCGGTTCCACTGTGATAAAGTCCACTTTTCCCACCGGAAAAGAAGTGCCTGTATGCAATGTAACGCCAAGTAAAGAGCCGGCGCAACAGATAGCATATTCGGGTGCATCCTCCTGAAAATATTTCAGCGCAGTCAGTGCTCGCGGCACCTCCTGCACTTCGTCAAAGATCAGCAGCGTAGTCTGCGGATCAATCCTCTTTCCATGATATGCTCCAAGCAGATCCAGAATTCTGGAAGGCACAATCGTTCCTTCAAAAATATCTGCCACATTTCCCGGATTCTCAAAATTGATATAACAGATATCTTCAAAGTACATCCTGCCAAATTCCTTCATCAGCCATGTCTTTCCGACCTGTCTCGCGCCAGTCAGAATCAGAGGCTTTCGGAATTTGCTTTCCTTCCATTCCGCAAGCTTTTTTAGTGCAGTTCGATACATATCCAAATCTCCATAAAGTCTTCAGAATTCCATCGCCGCAAAAACTTCCCGCCCACAAATGATTGTCCGTTGAGGAAGTTCGAAGAACCTTCCTATTATAATCGAGCAGGAGACAGCTGGACGGCTCCTGTTCGCCCGCGTCGGCCGCGAATGGCAAAGCCACTAATTTCCTTTCGCGGCCGTGCGCAAATAAAAGAAGTGCTACGGTAATAGTAGCACCCCTTTCACATTTTTGCAACCTTGCCTTTTGATTTTTATCACATTTTTTTAATCTTATTTTTTATTTATATTCACATTTTTCAAACCCTGCCGCCTTATTTCTCCGCAAACTCCTGAAATGCCGCATAATCCGCATCCGCATTATAAAGCTTCAGTACCTGCATCATGTCCGTCGCGCTGTAGGTGTTTTCATAGGTACTGATGGACTGCGCATACAGCTCGTTGAATTCTTCGGTATCTGCCGCATACCAGTAGGTCTGGTACAGGCGGAACGCGCATCCGTCCTCATCACGGAAATCGTCCGCATATCCGGCGTAAGCGTTACACATTGCGACAAACGACGGGCCGACGATTGCACCGTATTTTCCGACCAGACAATTCAGCTTCGAGTCGCCATTTGCGTCTGTCTCGTTAAAAAAGGCGTAATTCTGGTCTGTGAAGCAGTCGACCATGCCGACCTTGATGTCATAGCCGTTTTCCGCTTCTGCATTGCAGATGTTGGTGATTGCATTGGCGATGGTCATCGCGGAAATCACCATAGTATATTCGCCGCCGGTCACGGCTTCGCCCACTTCGCTGCCGTCCACCAGATAGCCAGGGAAAATGGTAATGCGGACGTCTGTGCCGGTCTCGATTTCCGTTGTTTCGGTGATCGCGGCAAGCTCTTCAATGGACTGGTCGTAGGTCAGTCCGTAAATTTCCTGCAGCTTTGTCAGGATGCCGATGGTCCTTAAGCGATGCATTTCGTTGCCGATGCCGCTGCCGCCGGTCACGACAAGATAGCTCGCGCTGCCGCTCTCATCGAGCGCCGCCAGGTTCTCTGCCAGCGTCTCTCCTGCTGTTTGCTCATCCTCCGAAGTCGGGCCGATAGTTCCGAGAAAATACGGATTGTCCTTTACGTTTTCATATACTTCATCGGAAATCGTACCGGATCCGAGCACGTAATACATCCCGTACTCCTCACACACCGGAAGCACATCCTCTATATAGGTCGAAAGGAAGGAGATGATGCCTTTTACACCTGCCTCGTGCAGTTCTTCCACGAACGCGATCTCATCCTCGGCCGTGTCAATCCGCTCCGCATTATAATAGAAGGTCGTGTTAAACGCGGTGCCAAGGTAATCTTCAAAATAATCCCGGAAAGCGATTGCCTCCCAGTCCTCCGGATCGTAGACGGACACGCCGATGGTGTAGCCCGCAGCCAGCTCCTCCTCTGCGGACATGGTCTCCCCGGTGGTATCAGCAGAGCCTGCAGACACATCCTCTTCCGTAACGTCAGCAGCACCTGCGGATGCGTCCTCTTCCGTTTCAATGCTGTCTTCCGCTGCCAAAGCCCTGCTTCCTTCCGCCGGCACTCCGGCAAACGTACTTATGCCAAACAGCAGTCCAAGCAAAAATATCGCAGCTGATCTTCTCATGTCGAATCCTTTCCCATAACAATGTAACTGTTCCGCACTTTATAGCAGTTTCTAAATCACACTTCATAATCTCAAAACAGATGGCACGCCACCTCATGCCCTTTTCCGATTGTTTTCAGCGACGGCTTTTCTTTCCTGCAGATGTCCATGCACCGGTCGCAGCGGTTCTGGAACGGACATCCGGGAGGCGTGTCCACCGGGCTCGGAGCTTCGCTCTCGATGCTCTCGATTTTTTTGGTAAAATCCATCTTTGTGGAAAAAATCGCGCCGAGCATGGCCTGTGTATACGGGTGCTGCGCGTTCGTCGCCACCTCATTGCCCGGAAGCGTTTCTACGATGTTTCCAAGGTACATGACCGCCACCTGATGTGCAAAGGACTGCACCAGCGCCATATCGTGGCAGATGAACACGAAGGAAATTCCTTTTTCTTTCTGCAGCTTTACCAGCAGCTCAATGATGCGGTCCTGCACGGAAACGTCCAGCGCCGAGGTTGCCTCGTCGCAGACGATGATTTCCGGCTCCAGAGCCAGTGTCCGCGCGATACCGACTCTCTGCCGCTGACCTCCGCTCATGTTGTGCGGATAGCGGTAAATGAAATCCTCCGGAAGTTCGACCATACGAAGCAGCTCCTTCGCTTTTGCCTCGCGCTCCGAGCGTTTGATCAGTTTAAAATTCATCAGCGGCTCGGTGACAATGTCGATAATTTTCATCTTCGGGCTGAACGCGGCGGCCGGATCCTGAAACACCATCTGAATCTTTTTCCGGCTCTGGCGCAGCTCCTCGCCCTTCAGCTTCGTGATATCTTTTCCGTCAAAGAGGATCTGTCCTTCTGTCGGCTGGAACATCTGGACGATCATTTTTACAAAGGTCGATTTGCCGCAGCCGCTCTCGCCGACGATGCCGAGCGTCCGCCCGCGGTAGACGGTCAGGTTGATGTCATTGCAGGCTTTGAGGATCCGTCCGCCGGACGCAGGAAACTGCTTTGTGACATGGCAGGCCGTCAAAATCGCCTCGTGTCCGGTCTCATTCTCCGACATATGATCTGCTCCCGCGCTGCCTTCCGGCATCGGGTTCACTGCCGCTTTCTCATTTTTTTCAGGAGACATAGCGTTTTCCCTCCATTTCCGGCACAGCGGCCAGCAGATTCTTTGTGTAATCATTTGTCGGATGCTTCATCACATCATCTCGTGTCCCACGGTCTACGACCTTGCCATACTGCATGACGACCAGCTGATCCGCCATATAGGCCGCCACGCCGATGTTATGCGTAACGATGATGACCGAGGTGCCGAACTGGTCGCGCAGCTCCATGATCTGCCTCACGATCTGCGCCTGCGTTGTCACGTCCAACGCACTCGTGGGCTCGTCCGCCAGAAGCAGCTTCGGGGAAAATGTCATTGCCATGGCAATGCCGACCCTCTGCCGCATTCCGCCGGAGAGCTGGAACGGATAGCTGTTCATGATATTCCGGCCGTCGGGCAGACGCATCCGCTCCAGCATTTCTACGCCTTTATCAAAGGCGTCCTTTTTCGATATCTTCTCGTGAGTGCGTATGTATTCCACATACTGCGCCCCGATCTTGCGGATCGGATTGATCATGGCTCCGGAATCCTGAAAGATCATGGAGACCCTGGACCCTCTTAAGTCGCGCCACTCGTTTTTGGAAAGCTTCAAAAGGGAGCGTCCTTCAAACAGGATATCTCCATCGGTCACCTGTCCGCCGCCGGGAAGCAGCCCCAGCACGGCACGGATGACGGTCGTCTTGCCGCTTCCGCTCTCTCCGACGACACTGACCACCTCGCCCTCTTTCATATCGAGATTGAAATGTTCGATCGTCGGTTTAGGATTTTTTCCGTATTTCACAGATATATCCTGTATGTTCAGCAAATCCATAACCAATCCTCCTAATATATGTCCCGATTTGTGTCAGCTAATCGAGGACGCAGACCGCTGCCAGTCTGACCTTTTACAAAACCAGCATTCCGGGCAGCAGCACAGCAATTCTCATTCCGCCGGCTTGATGTCTGTGCTCAGCCAGTAGTAGTCAAACGTCGCGATCTCCGCACCTGTCACCTTGGACGCGTTGCTGATCATCGTCGAGTTGTAATAACCATGCAGCAATACCGCGCAGTCATTGACCAGCACCTGCTCCATCTCGACCACCAGTTCATTTCTCTCGTCAGTATCCGTTGAAGCGATAAACTGCTCGTACAGTGCGTCAAACTCATCGCTGTCATAATTGCAGTAGTTTGTGCCGTCCTGATTATCCTCGCTGTAGAAATTCGATCCATCCGTGCCGCCATACCAGTTCAGCAGGAACGCGGTCGGATCACCCGTACCTACAGTCGTCCAGTTGGAGTCACAGAGGTCATATTCACCGGCCTGCATCAGCATCCATTCCGTATCGCTGTCAACACTGTTTACGCTCACGCCGATGCCGATCGCGGAAAGGGATACCTGAATCGCCTGCGCAAAATCAGACAGGCAGCGGTTGTTGTAGGTGATATAAGTCAGATTGATGTTTTCGCCATCCAGCTCGCGGATGCCGTCGCCGTCTGTATCCACAATGCCGGCCTCATCCAGAAGTGCCGTCGCAGCATCCACATCGTACGCATACGGATTGTCAAGATTCTCATCCTCATAGATCAGGGACGAAGGCAGGATGCCGACGCCAGCCGTATACATGCCGCCTACCGTGACGCTGCACATTGTCTCGCTGTCGATTGCCATGCGTACCGCCTGACGAAGGGCATCATTTCCAAGCACGCCGTCCATGTTGATATAAGCAAAACCGCTTCGTAAGCTGGAGGACTTCGATACATAGTAAGCGTCAGAAGCTTCCAGAGTAGCCAGGTCGCTGGATGTCGTCACGTTCTCTGTCAGATCGATGATGCCGCTCATCAGAGACATCGCCTTGGTCGTATCATCCTCGATGAATGTGACATTGACTGTGCCGTACGGCACCTCGCCGTTCCAGTAGTTCTCGTTCGCTGTCATCGAACCGCTCTTGGTCGTCGCGTCAAAAGAAGAAAGTACATACGGACCGGTCGCGATCACACTGGTCGCGTAGCCGCCCTCATGCTCCGCATCAGTCGTATCCCCGTACACATCAATAATGGAATAGAACGGGAAGCACAGGGTCGCTGTCAAATCCGCAACTGCCGTATTCAGTACGATTGTCACGGTATTGGCGTCCGTATCCGCCTCAATGCTCGCCATGTCGATGTAGCCGGCCGGAGTCGAGCTGTAATCATCGCTGTTCGCGCACACGTAAAACAGACGGTTCAGAGAATCTGCTACTGCCTGCGCATCGCAAGCATCGCCGTTTGAGAACAGCACGCCGTCGCGAATGTGGAATGTCCATGTGATCTTGTCGTCAGACACCTCGTAGGTATCGCAGAGCAGCGGCTCCACGCTCATGTCGTCGTTGAACTTGAACAGGCATTCCGTAATACCCCAGCGAACGCCCTGCCATGCGGCGTTCTGATACGCGGCCGGGTCAAACGAGGTCGAATACACATAACATCCAAAGTTCAGTACATCATCCGACGCCGCCTGTGAGACGACCGGGGAGGCGCTTACCACCATTGCGGCCGCCAGCGTGGCAGCCAGTACCTTTTTCAGCTTTTTCATTTGCTTATTTCCTCCATAAAATGTAAATTCGTAAGCGATTCTTCGCTTACGCCGCGCCGGCCGCAATCGCGAAGCGATAACTTCCTTATGCGGCCGTGCGCATATAGAATGATTTATTCATCTCTGGGATCCAGGACGTCCCGCAGGCTGTCTCCTAAGAGGTTGAATACCACAACGGTTACCAGAATCGCGAGACCCGGATACAGCATCATCCAGGGCGCCGCCATCATATAGCTCCGGCCCTCACTCAGCATCAGGCCCCATTCCGCCATTGGCGCCTGCGCGCCAAAGCCGAGGAAGGAAAGCCCCGCAAGCTCCAGCATCATGCTTCCGATGTCGGTAAACGCCGTCACAAGCAATGTCGGCATGACGTTCGGAAACAGATAAACACTTAGGATATGCGGCGTAGTCGAGCCGGTCACCCGCGCTGCCGCAATGTAATCACAGTTCTTGATCTTCAGTACCAGCGAGCGCGCCAGTCTGGCGTATTTTGTCCAGCTCACAGCGGTAATCGCAATCACCGCGTTGGTAATGCTGGCTCCCAGAATACCGGCGATGGCGATGGCCAGCACCATGCCTGGGAAAGAAATCATCATATCCGCAATGCGCATGATCACCGCGTCCACCCAGCCGCCGAAATATCCGGCCAGAATACCCAGCACCGAGCCGACTACGAAAATGCACGCTACCAAGATCAGCGCCGATGACAGTGAAATGCGGCTTCCGAAGATCACTCTGGAAAAGAGATCCCGCCCCAGCTTGTCCGTGCCGAACCAGTGTGTGGAGCTCGGCGCCTGCAACGCATCGGTCAGCACAGCCTCATAGGGATCGTAAGGAGCAATATAGTCCGCGAATATCGCGACCAGCGCGAGCACGGCTGCCAGAATGGCGAACACCGTAAACGCCTTATGTTTTTTGATAAAACTTAATATCTTCTGCATACTCTGCCCCTTTCCTCAGCCTTTCAGTGAACCCGACGTACCGGATGCCGCGGCCGCCTGATTTACGCCCGCCTTTGTCTGGCGCGTCTCTTTTTTGGAAGAACGGGGCGCAGCCATGTTGCCTCTCATGCGCGGGTCGACCAGATTGTATGAAAGGTCAACCACCAGATTGACGACCATGTAGATCAGCGCGATCCACAGCACATAGCCCTGTATCAGCGGATAATCCATGGAAGAGATTGCCGACACCGCCAGACTGCCAAGCCCTGGATAGGAAAAGATCACTTCCACCACCGCTGTGCCGCCAAGCAGCGAACCGAGGGACAATCCCAGCATCGTGATTAACGGAAGCAGGGAATTCGGGAACACATGCATCCACAGGATTTTGCTTTCTTTAATTCCGCGGGCACGCGCTCCGGTCACGTAATCCTGATTCAGCTCCTCCAGCACCGCCGTGCGCACCTGACGCGCATATTTCGACGACATCGGAAACGCCAGCGTCAGCGCCGGAAGGATCATCGGTTTGATTCCCGTGCCGATGGAAATGACCGGCAGCCAGCCGAGCACCATTCCTATGTAGTAGGCCAGCAGCAGGCCAACCCAGAAGTTCGGCATAGACACGCCAAGAAACGTGTAGCCGCGGACGATGTAGTCAAAAACACTTCCTTTGTACACCGCCGAGATCATGCCGAGCGGGACCGCGATTACCAGCATCATCACCAGCGAGAGCAATGCCAGCTTCAGCGTCGGCAAAAGTCTCGACGAAAGAAGTGTCAGCACCGGCGTTTTCAGCGAGTAGGACGTGCCAAAATCTCCATGCAGGCATCCGGTCAGCCAGTTCCAGTACTGCACCAGAAGCGGATCGTTCAGCCCCATCTCCTCTCTGGTCGCTTCCAGCACCGCCTCGCTTGGTATCGTACCGTTGACCGCATACATCGAACGTACCGGGTCTCCAGGCGCCAGATACGTCAGCGCAAATGTCAGAAAACTGATTCCCACAAGCACAATCACAATCTGCAGGAGTCGTCCGCCGAGCTGCTTTTTACTCATCGCTTTTCCCTCTTTTCATCATTGATCGAACCGAGCAGTCTTTTGCATCTGCTCGCACAAAAACATAAATCGAACAGGAGGAGGTTTACCGACTCCTGTTTGTCTGCGCGAGCCGGGTGCGGCTTTAGCCGCAAAACACCCTGCCCGGCTCTGCGCATAAAAACAAAAAATGCGCCCCGTTTCAGGGACGCATCTCAAGACTCTTTTTATACCAAAATAAGACCTGTAAAAGCTTTTCCTATCCACCGTAAGAAAAAACCAATCCTCAGATGCAAGCAGGTCTCCTGACTTAAGATCATCGCCCTCTATCGCCTTCCCACTCGACTTCTGTCTCGCAGTGACATACCATGCAGCACCATTGTTCTCATTTCTCATGAACAACACAGCATTTATAATAGAAGACTCCCTATCACAGTGACGGGATCGTACCGGATTTTCACCGGTTTCTCTTTTAATCCCCGATTAGGGGGAACATGCATCCTCTATTCAGTTTTAAAATACCTAAACTTCTGTCAGTTTAGCACTCTCATTTTTATTTGTCTACATAAAAATTAAAAAAATATAAATAATTTTCCGGAAAAGACAAAATTCTGTCGGATTCAAAAAATTCTGATTGACAGATTTCGCCTTTTCCCTTTATAATGCCTGTAAATCCATCCATCGAAATCTAATTTCATTTTAAAATGTCTAAGCGGTCATCGCGGTCTGCGATGATTTATTTTCGTACTACCAGTTCAGAACAGCAGCGAAATGGAAAAAACAGACTGTGCAGATTTATCTGCTAAAGTCTGTATTTCCATTTCGGGATGGGCGGGCGCTGATCGTCCTGTGGACGATCGTTTAGCGCCGACCGAAGTGGAACGGAGACGCCTAGCGAGCCTCAGACATATGACGCGTAAGCGGCATATAGCCTGCACAGCAGGCGTCGCTGGACGTCCAGTGGACGTCCGTTTAGCGACGACCGAAGCGGAGCGTAGACCTGTGGCCTGCTGTTCTGAATCAAATACCACACAGGAAAAGGAGCGTCAATTATGAGCAAAGAAGAACTTCTCCATGACGAAGACCCCTGCGGCTGCGGACATGACCATGGACACGATCACGAGGATCATGACGAATGCGGCTGCGGGCATGACCATGAACACGATCACGAGGATCATGACGAGTGCGGCTGCGGACATGACCACGACCATGAAGAACATGACAAATGCGGCTGCGGACATGACCATGGACACGATCACAACGAATGCGGCTGCGAACATGACCATGGACACGATCACGAGGATCACGACGAATGTGGCTGCGGGCACGAC
>JAJQIL010000005.1:30518-39978 GCA_021199235.1 Lachnospiraceae bacterium
GGCTGCGCCAACTGTGCCGCCAAGATGGAAAAACGGATCAGTGAACTGGACGGCATCACAACCGCAACGCTCACGTTCGCGACAAAGCAGCTGCGTGTAAGCGGCAAAAATCCAGATGGTCTGTTTGCGGAAATGCAGAAGATCTGCAGCACTATCGAATCGGAAGTAAAACTGGTTCCAAAGGACACCCGTCCGAAAAGCAAGGATACGCTGAATGTCAACGAAATTCTGCCGGAAGCGCGTCAGATGGAGCCTCCGTTTGCGCTCTCCGACAATATGAAGACACTGCTTGGCATCGGATTAGGTGCAGTGCTGTTTATTTTAGGCGAAGTGCTGGAGCACCGCGGACAGGATACCGCTTCCCTTCTGATACTGTTGGTGGGCTATGTGGTGCTTGGCGGCCGCATTGTACTCACTGCCGTAAAAAATCTGCTGAAAGGACAGATTTTTGACGAGAATTTCCTGATGAGCATCGCTACACTCGGCGCGTTTGCCATCCGGGAATACCCGGAAGCCGTCGGTGTCATGCTCTTCTACCGCATCGGCGAATATTTTGAGCACATTGCCGTGGAAAAGAGCCGCGGCCAGATCATGGACGCCGTCGATATGCGTCCGGAGGTCGTCAATCTTGTGGTCGGTGAAGATGTACGTGTCATTGACGCGGAGGACGCCAACGTGGGCGATATCCTGCTGATCCGTCCGGGCGACCGCATTCCGCTGGACGGCGTCATCGTGGACGGTGAGAGTCGTCTGGACACCTCACCTGTGACCGGCGAACCGGTGCCGGTAAAGGTCGGCTACGGCGACGAAGTCGTCTCCGGCTGTGTAAATACCTCCGGTCTTCTGAAGATCCGTGTGGAAAAAATTCTGGAAGAGTCCATGGTCACCCGTATTCTCGACTCCGTGGAGAACGCGGCGGCCAGCAAGCCGAAGATTGACCGCTTTATCACGCGATTTGCACGAATCTACACCCCAGTCGTTGTCATTCTGGCGGCGGCGACAGCCATTATCCCGTCCCTTGTGACCGGCAACTGGTATTATTACATCTACACAGCGCTGACCTTCCTTGTCATGAGCTGCCCGTGCGCTCTCGTTTTAAGCGTTCCGCTGGCCTTCTTCTCCGGCATCGGCGCCGGCTCGAAGCGCGGCATCCTCTTTAAGGGCGGCGTCGCTCTTGAGGCTATGAGAAATGTCGATGCAGTCGTCATGGACAAGACCGGCACCATCACCAAGGGCAACTTTGTCGTACAGCGCGCCGTACCTGCCTCCTCTGCTGTTTCGCAGGACGAATTGCTGTCTCTCTGCGCAAGCTGCGAGATGACCAGCACTCACCCGATCGGTGTGAGCATCCTAAATGCGGCAGATGAACAGAAAATCAGCTACGCACGCCCCATAAAAGTAGAAGAAATTGCCGGACACGGCATCCGCGCAGTGATTCCTGTGGCAGGCAATTTCTCCGTTGCTTCACAAAATATCGATGCTAAAACTTCTGACGCAGCTTCAGATTCCGGAAAAGATTCCGTCACAGGCGCTTCCGAGACCTGCACGGTTCTCTGCGGCAACCGCAAGCTGATGGAAAAATTCGGCGTTTCGCTTGAAAACTATGAAAAGAAAGGCTTTGGTACGGAAGTCCTCGCTGCAAAAGACGGTGTCTTCATCGGTCACCTGGTCATCTCCGATACCATCAAGGAAGATGCAAAATCCGCGATCAGCCAGATTAAGTCACTCGGTATTGAGACAGTCATGCTGACCGGCGACGCGGAGGATTCCGCCCAGGCCGTTGCGGACGCGACCGGCATCGACGAAGTTCACGCGAAGCTGCTTCCGCAGGATAAGCTCACCGAGCTGATCCAGGTGCGGAATTCACACGGTGCCGTCATGTTTGTCGGCGACGGCATCAACGACGCGCCGGTACTCGCGGGCGCGGATGTCGGAGCGGCTATGGGCAGCGGCGCGGATGCAGCCATCGAGGCGGCAGACGTTGTATTCATGACGTCCAGTATGGAAGCCATCCCGCAGTCCCTTGCCATCGCGCGGGCGACCAGCGCCATCGCATGGCAGAACGTCATCTTCGCACTTGTCATCAAGGTGCTTGTCATGATCCTCGGCCTGTGCGGTTTCGCCTCCATGTGGATGGCCGTGTTCGCAGACACCGGCGTTGCCATGCTCTGTGTGCTGAACTCGATCCGGGTTCTGTATAAGAAGAAGATTTAATATCGGATGATGTTTTCAATAAATAATTGCATTTTACTTTCTTATGAAATATAATATACTCAAAAAGAGATTTTATCATAAGGGGAAAGTAAAATGCAGTTCATTAAGGATCAGGACAATCATAAAATCGTAGTGCTGCCAGAGATTATTTTTAAAAATAAACACAATATTGACTGGCACGCCGTCGAACAATACCTGAAAAAATATGTCGGGGAATTCGTAACGATAGCAGAAACAAATGATATCGTATATATTGGAAAAGAATTCCCCGATGAATACAAAGGCTCAAAATATACAAGACGTTTAAAAGGTACAAATGCCAAAGTAAAAGCAAATGCTGCACAGGCAATCATGGAAATGCTGGAGATAGCCACCGAAAAGATTTTTCATGAGAACAAAAAAGACAAGCATTCGTTTATGGCTGGAAATGGCTGGTATTATTATAAAACCTGGTTTGCGATACCAACCTGTGAAAATGAAAGAAAAACGGATTTATATCACATTTATTCGGCCCGCCTGCTTGTAAATTGTACGGCGCATGGAAAATTATATCTATATGATCTTCTGGATATAAAAAAAGAAGCGAGCAACCCACTCAAGAACTACACTATACTGTAGCCGACTGGCCAAAAACCGCTTCCCTTTTCTGCGACTATACTACTTCCTCAAATAATTGTCAATTGTATTTTCACTTTTATATTTACTATTTTCGAATCTGTCGTAACTGTTCAGTGCCTTCACAGTTACGAGAAAAAGTCCATTTAAAATCGCTGCGCGATGGGATATATCCCGTACGAAGTGCGGGATGCCATCCTGGCGAAGGACTTTTCCTGTAGAATGTACGTTTTCATACGTACCTCGCAGCGAGTGCGAGGTACTGTACTGAATAGTTACAATCTGCCAACAATTCTCGCAATCAATATCATGCACGAAGGGAGCTTTCATGAAATACGACATGACCTACGGCGGCCTGACCGCCGCCCCATGCACCAAAATACAGGGCTTCGTCCCGCTCGGGCCATCCGGCGAGACGATCCCTGCGACACTGATCAACGGAGCCGTTGAGGGCAGGACTGTCCTCATCTCCTCCGGCATCCACGGAAGCGAATACCCCGGTATCCTCACCGCCATGGAACTGGCGAGAGAACTCACCCCGGAGCAGATCAACGGCCAGCTGATCCTCCTGCACCCGGTCAACACCGCCGCTTTTTATGAACGGCGCAGCTACATCAACCCTGTGGTCGGAGAAAACCTGAACCGTCTCTATCCCGGTTCGCCAAACGGCTCCATGGCCGAGCAGGTCGCCTGGTACATGGGCGAGGAATATCACAAGCGGGTCGATTTTGTCATCGATCTCCACGGCGGAGACATCCATGAGGCGCTTCTGCCCTATGTGTATGTCCCAGGCATTGGAGATCCGGAAGTGCTGCGCACCTCCATGGAAGCCGCCCTTCTTCTGAACGCCTGCTATCTTGTCCGCTCCTCCTCGACGACCGGTTTTTACAACTCCTGCGCCATAGGCGGCACTCCCGCACTCCTGGTTGAGCGCGGCAGCCGGGGACAATGGTCGCGTGAAGAAGTCGACGCTTACAAAAAAGATGTAAGAAATCTGCTCATCCATCTGGGACTTCTGGAAGGCACTGTAACGCAGCCAGCGAAAAAAGCCCGCATGCTTACAAACGTCGTCTATCTCGACGCAAACGCTTCCGGCTGCTGGCTTCCGGATGTTGCTCTGGATGATCATGTTAAAAAAGGGCAGCGCCTCGGGGTCATTACCGATTTCTTTGGAAATGTGCTTGAAGAAATTTATGCCGATTTCGACAGTATCATTGTCTATCTCGCGGTCTCGCTCGGCATTCAGAAAGGTGATCCGCTGATCACCTACGGGATTTGATTTTGTAACTGTTCAGTACCTTCGCAGTTACGTGATTTTTACAGATACTCAATATTTACCAGTGTCAGACCGTGCGCCTGTGCCGTATCTCCGGCGAGGCTGCGGTCTTTCGCTTCCAGAATCGCCGCCATTTCCTCCGGCTCCATCATATTGCTTCCCACTTTCAGAAGCGTCCCCACAATGATGCGTACCATGTTGTAGAGAAATCCGCTGCCGCAGATGCGCACCGTAATCATCCCCGCTGCTTCTCCCTGTCCTTCGATCAGATCCAGAGAATAAATGGTACGCACATGGTTTTTGACGTCAGACCTGCTGGTGCAGAAGCTGGTGAAATCATGCGTTCCCACCAGATAAGCGGCCGCCTGCCGCATTTTCCCGAAATCAAGATTCCAGTGATAAAAAAGCGAATACAGCCTGCTGCACGGATCCGGAAAAGGACGGTTGCAGATTCTGTATTCGTAGGTCTTGCGCGTATTCGCGAATCTAGGATGAAAATCCGGCGCGACCTCGCATGAGTCCTGAATGCGGATGTCCTCCGGAAGCCGGGTATTGAGCGCATAGGAAATCCGCTCCGCACTCATACGGGCCGACGTGTCAAAAGCGGCTACATTGCCGCGCGCATGCACCCCCGCGTCCGTGCGGCTTGCGCCGAGCACATAAATATCCTCATTCAGCAATTCACTTAAATGCCGGTTCAGCTCGCCCGCGATCGACACACCGTTCGGCTGCACCTGCCAGCCGCAGTAATTGGTGCCGTCGTAAGCGACGATCAGTTTTACTCGTTTCAAAGATTTGTTTTGTTCCATCATATTCTTTTCCGCTGCGCAGCCGAGCAGCCGATCATGCCTTTCCAGTCATGGTCAGCATCCAGCAACGCAAATTTTACAAAAGGCATGATCATTTTCATCAATCGGATGCTCTGAAAGGCAAAGGAATCCGAATCACCATCCCAGCACCCCGAACAGCAGCGTCTCCAGCACAGAGAAGCGGCTCACCGCGAACATAATAACAAAGTATCCCAGCAGGATCAGATACCCCGCTTTGTCTCTGCTCTTATACACGAGCGGGCGCATTTTCGTCCGCCCTTCCCCGCCGTGATACCCTCTTGCCTCCATCGCCATCGCCAGGTCGTTGGCGCGGCGGAAAGCCGAGATAAAGAGCGGCACGAGAAGCGGAATCATATTTTTCGCTTTCTGAAGCAGATTCCCGGACTCAAAATCCGCGCCGCGGGCCTGCTGCGCTTTCATGATCTTATCCGTCTCCTCCAGGAGAATCGGAATAAAACGAAGCGCAATAGACATCATCATTGATATCTCATGGATCGGCGCGTGCAGCTTTTTCAGCGGCGAAAGTGCTTTTTCCAGGCCATCGGTCAGGTCATTCGGCGTCGTTGTCAGCGTCATCACGGACGAACCGATAATCAGGTAAATCAGCCGGATGGCCATGGAGACTGCCGTCTTAATGCCCTCCTGCGTAATCTGAAAAACCCAGAATTTTACGACGACCGTGCCCTGCACCAGAAACAGGTTGAAGACCACAGTGATCATCAGCAGCATAATAATGGCTTTTAAGCCTTTGATCATAAATCGAAACGGAACCTTTGACGTCTTGATCACCGCGGCGAGAAAAATCGTCGCCACAACATACGCCTCGATGGACCCGAACGCAAACAGCGATATGATAAATACCAGCGTGCCTGCGAGCTTTACTCTTGGGTCCAGTTTATGAATGACCGAATCGGTCGGATAATATTGGCCTAGCGTAATCTCTCTTAACATGATGGCTTCTTTCTTATTTGTACTATATTATTATCACTAAATAATGCCTGCGGATTTCTCCGCACTTCGGTCTCCGCTGCCGCTTCGGTCCGCGCTTAACGAGCGCCACTGGCGCTCAGCGCCTCTCGAAATCCTGAAAACATTCGGAATCCGCTCATTTTGGCTAAAATTCAGCCAAAATGGCTACTTCCTCATGTTTTAGCGGGTCATAAAGTCATGAATCAGAGCACAAGCGCTCGATTCCTGACTTTCGACCCTGGCATTATAGGCACTTCGCGATTGACGCCGCCGCCTCTTCAGCAGTCGCCGCGTCCGTATCCACATCCCAGCCCAGTTCGGCCAGCTCGTGCATCAGGTAAACCTCCTGCGGAGCCGCAAGTCCAACGGCTTCCAATTCTTTATAATGGCGGAATACCTTACGCGGCGCGTCATCATACATGACCTCGCCCTTGTTCATCACGATGATGCGCTCCACGTAGCGCGCCACATCCTCCATGCTGTGGGACACCAGCACGACCGTGATCTTCCGTTCTTTGTGCAGCCGCGCCACCTGATCAAGGATCTCATCCCGTCCTCTCGGGTCAAGTCCGGCTGTCGGCTCATCCAGCACCAGCACCTCCGGCTCCATCGCCAGAATCCCGGCAATCGCCGCGCGCCGCTTCTGTCCGCCGGACAGATCAAAGGGGGATACCTTATAGTATTCCTCTCCAAGCCCCACCAGCTTCAGCGCATCCTTCGCCCGACGCTCAATCTCCTCCTGCTCCAGCCCCAGATTCTTCGGGCCGAAACAGACGTCGGTAAACACATCCGTCTCAAACAGCTGATATTCCGGGTACTGGAACACCAGCCCGACTTTGCTGCGGAGCTGCTTCATGCTGTAGCCTTCCGCGTAGATATTCTCATCGTTATAATAAATCGTCCCGGAGGTTGCTTTCAGCAGACCGTTCAGATGCTGGATCAGCGTGGATTTCCCCGATCCGGTGTGACCAATGATGCCGATAAACTGCCCGTCCGGCAGTTCCAGATTGATATCCTTCAGCGCGTGCTGTTCAAAAACGGTGCCGCTGCTGTAGACATAGCTTAGATGCTCTATTCTGATTGACACGCTTTGTCTCCTCCTTTGGCACTCCTGAAAAGCCGTCTTCTGGAGTTCCCGTAGCTTTTCAGTCGTTCATGCCGCCCATGCAAGCACAGATTTTCATTTGGCTTTCTCATGCGCAGCCCTGTACTTCTGCAGCTCCTCCACAAGCTCCTCGTTCGAAAGAATATCCGGACGAAGGTCAAAGCCCATCTCGCGAAGCTCATGCGTCACCAGCGTCGCCTGCGGCACATCAAGGCGGTAGGATTTCAGTTCCTCCACGCGGCCGAAGACCTCGTGCGGCGTCCCCTGCATGACGATTTTCCCGGCATCCATCACAAACACCTTGTCTGCATCAATGACTTCTTCCATATAATGGGTGATCAGAATCACCGTCACATGCTCTGTGCGGTTCAGCTCATGCACCGTCTTAATGACTTCCTTTCGCCCGTTCGGATCCAGCATCGCCGTCGGTTCATCGAGAACAATGCATTTCGGGCGCATCGCCACCACACCGGCGATCGCGACCCGCTGCTTCTGCCCGCCGGAAAGCTTGTTCGGCGAGTGCGAGCGGTACTCCCACATGCCGACCGACCGCAGGCTTTTCTCCACACGCTCCCAGATCTCCTGCTGCGGCACGCCCATATTTTCCGGCCCAAACCCAACGTCCTCATCCACGATCGTGCCGATGATCTGATTGTCCGGGTTCTGGAACACCATACCGGCCGTCTGCCTGATCTCCCAGAGTTTAGACTCGTCCTGCGTATCCTTACCGTCCACGTAAAGCGTCCCTTCACTCGGCAGCAGGATCGCGTTGATGTGCTTCGCGAGCGTCGATTTACCGGAGCCGTTGTGCCCTAAAATCGCGATAAAGTCACCGGCATTCACATCGAGGTCCACGCCGTCAACAGCCCGGATTTTCGACTCGACATTGCCGTTTTCATCCAGTTTTAAATAATCAAAAGCGAGCTTTGCCGCTGAAATAATTCCCATTTTGCATCCTCTGTTTCCGTATACAATTCCCGAAAAATCGTAACTGTTCAGAACAGCAGGCCACAGGCCTACGCTCCGCTCAGGTCAGCGCTAAACGGTTCTGAACTGTTACAAAAAAATCAGGCAGGATCTTCCGGTATCTGCAGTCTCAGCCGTGAGATCGCGCTGCCTGATCATATTCTGCCCGATTATATCAATTCACGTTATAAAAAGCAAGGGTTACTTCGCATTTGTATGCGCAGAGGTGCGTAAGGAATATGACAGCTGCGCTGTCCGCACCTCGCGCGAGCGAGCAGGAGTCGTCAAGCCGCCTCCTACTCGATTAGATCATCTCTGCTGTAGATGTCCCGACCATAAGCTCCCCATCAAAGATCAGGCGGCTCTTCACCTGCTTCTCTTTGATCAGATCAAACAAAAGACGGATGGTCGCTTCCGCCATCTCCCTGCGGGGCTGGCGGATCGTGGTGATGGACGGCTCATAATAAAAAGCCATGTCCAGCCCGTCGAATCCGGCCACCGAGCAGTCCGCCGGGATGCGTTTTCCTGCGTCAAAAAGCGCCTTGCAGGCACCGATCGCCATGCGGTCCGAAATCGCGTAAATACAGGTAAACTCCTCTCCCGATTCCAGCAGTTCCTTTGTCAACCGGTAACCGCTCTCCATGGAAAAGGTCTCCAGATCATCCGGCGTCCATCTTACCAGTCTCTCATCGTATGCAATCCCACGCGCCTGCAGAGCCTCCTGATATCCCCGCTGACGCAGCATACCGACGCTGGCATCCGCTTTGACCGAGGTCAGCAACGCAATGCGCTTATGCCCGCATTCGCAGAGATAGTCCACCATCTTCCGGCTTTCTTTTTCATTATCAACCGAAACGGAAGGATATTCATTATCCATGTCCGCCGTGTCTACCGTACTTAAAACAAACGGAACCGAAAGCTGCCGCAGCTTTTCATCCGTACGGTTCGTCACACCGCCCAGAAACACAATACCTTTCAGCCGTTTTTCCTTCTCAATGCGCAGGGCGACGTCCACCTCGTCCTCGAACTCCTCCACATGCTGCAGCACAAAGGTGTAATTGTTCTCATTCGTCTCCCGCTCTAAAATACGGATCATATCTCCAAAGAACGGATTGCTGATGCCCTTGATCAGCACCGCGATCGTATTCGACTCCGAGCGTTTCAGATTCCGCGCGCTGTTGTTCGGCACATAATTATATTTCTCAATAGTCTCCATGACCTTACGGCGGGTCTCTTCATTGATATCCGGATGATTGTTGATCGCCCTCGATACCGTGCTGACACCTACGCCGCAGAGTCTGGCGACTTCTTTAATCGTAATCTGTTCCATAAGCTGCCTGATCCTTTACGAGCTGCAGTGTAACCGTTCAGTCCCTTCAAAGTCACACTGTTTTTTACGTCATTTTTACATAACCATTAAACACCCGCTATTGTAGCATCAAAGCAGTCTTTCAGCAATCATTTTTTCCTTTTCCAATTATTTTC
>JAJQIL010000023.1 GCA_021199235.1 Lachnospiraceae bacterium
AGCACATCTATTGTACGATTATCTTTTTGGATATTCAACCCCTGTATTTTAATAATCTATGTCAGAGATATTAAGGCTCACTGCCGAATCCCATTCTGTACCAGCTGAATGGTGTACAGCACCCGCGCCGACTTCCCATCCTCCAGCGTCACATTGCATCAGGAATCCCACCAAACAAAATAAAAACCTCCGGCGCCACCCTCATAGAGACACCGGAGGTGCAGTTGCACGTTTTAAGTTAAGAGGCTGAACGAGAAAAAGGGCAGCGTCACAACTGCCCCAAACTCGTGTGCTTTACGCCTGAATCTCCGTCCCATCTTTAAACGTCACCCGGACGTCTTCATTCGAATTGACCGCCTCGTTTTCTTCCAGTGTAGCAGTAAACACGCTGTCCCCAATCTGAACCTTCATATTCAATATTTTCTCCTCAGCATTTTCTTCCGCTGTTTCAGTATCATCGGATTGTTCTTCCGTTTCTGAATCTTCATCTTGAACCGCAGCCGTCAAAGACATTTCCTGCTCACCAGAATTTGATGCAGCGGCTCCATTTTCTACGGTGTCGTTTGATTCCACAACCTCAGAAACAGGGGTATCCTACAGTCCCCGGCGGTTTTCTCCAGCGTCAGGTAGTGCTCCCTTGCCAGATTATCGCCCAGCATCATCAGGTCATAATACTTATTGATCAGCGCAATATCAAGACCGGCTGGGCATGGATGACAGTGCTTACAGTAAACACAGACACCTTCTGTTTCCTTTGGTGTATATCCGGCAATCACAGAGTAATCCTTCTGTTCCTCCGGGACGCTGAAATATTCCAGCACTTCATTCAGCTCTGATTCGTTGCCATATCCGGGGACAACGGTCAGCACTCCAGGCTTATCCAGGGCGTACTGAATACATTGATATTTTCCAGGTGCTGCCCCAAATGGAGACTGCTCTGCATGGATAAGAAGACAGTCAGGATTGAGCGGCAGATTACAGCAAATCCTATTGTGCCGAAAGGACAGTCGAAAATATCCGAATACCAGGTGATTGAAAAAGACCCCAAGACGCCGAACAGCTGCCGAACGCTCCGGGTGCCGGATGCGATACTGGATGAGCTGAATAAGAGGAAGGTTTTGACGGGTATGTGGAAGGAGATGTCAGGGGAAGCGTATATTGACCGCGATTATGTATCGTGTGCGAAGAATGGACTTTCCCATGCGACTTCGTCCTTTAATACGGCGCTGACGAAGCTCTGCAAAAGAAATGGTCTTCCACATCTGACGGTACATAGTCTGCGCCATATGTACGCGACGATTCTGACGGAACAGGGCGTGCCGCTGGTAAAGGTAAGCGCCCTGCCAGGGCACAGCTCTATCCATACGACGTTTGAATATTACTGTGAGGTGATGGATGAGAACGAACGCATTATAAATTTTATGAATGATTCTTTTGTTGCGAAAGGAGACAGTGAGAGTGTTTGATCTGAAATTACAGAACTATATCGACTGGAATGTAAAACCTGTATTTAAACGGAAAGAACGCGACAGATATGCTTATCGGGTCGTCCTCATTTTTGGGGACGGCTCGAAGCATATAAAGCAGCATTCCGGTTTTATGACAAAAAAGGAAGCAAGAAAACTTATATGGAGAAGGTCATGCCGCATAGAGAGGAGGCAGAGGATGACGATATTTCTAAAATAGAGATTGACGTAAGCAGATTTTTGCAGGAAAATAAGAGTGCTGGCTGTAAGAAGGACACTGCCTGAGAAAACATTTCCGGGAGATCATACATGCCGGACAGACTGCGGGTAATAGAACCCATGTTCGATTTGTATATAGACATGTATGATAAAATCTGTTATACTGTCTGCATGGTTTTACTACTTCCGCACAGTCTGAAAAAATGAAAGTGGTGACCAAAATTCGTCGAGAGCGGATTTTTCCAATAACTGAGAATGTGGCTCGACGAATTTCTGGCACATACGCGAACTTTTTTACTATGGAATTTCGAGGTGATTTTTGTGCAGTCTGAACAAAAACCTTTTGTCTTACACAGTGAATACGAACCCACCGGCGACCAGCCACAGGCCATTGCCGAATTGGTCAAAGGCTTCAAAGAAGGCAATCAATTCGAGACTTTGCTGGGTGTGACGGGCTCCGGGAAGACGTTCACGATGGCGAATGTGATCGAGCAGCTGCAGAAGCCGACTCTGGTCATTGCGCACAATAAGACGCTCGCGGCTCAGCTCTATTCGGAGTTCAAGGAGTTTTTCCCTGAAAACGCGGTTGAGTATTTTGTGTCTTACTACGATTATTACCAGCCGGAGGCGTATGTGCCGTCCTCAGATACTTATATTGCGAAGGATTCGGCGATCAATGACGAGATTGACAAGCTGCGGTTGTCGGCGACTGCTTCGCTGGTGGAGCGGCGGGATGTCATCATAGTGGCGAGCGTTTCCTGTATTTACGGTCTGGGCAGTCCGGCAGATTATAAGGATCTGGTGCTGTATCTGCGGCAGGGGCAGGAGCGCGACCGGGATGAGATCCTGCGGAAGCTGATTGATATTCAGTACGACCGCAATGAGATGGATTTTCACCGCGGTACGTTCCGCGTGCACGGGGATGTGCTGGAGATTTTCCCGGCGAACGCGGACGACTATGCGTACCGGGTGGAGTTTTTCGGGGATGAGATCGACCGGATCACGGAGATCGACGTGCTGACCGGTGCGGTGAAAAAAGGTTTGGAATTTATTGCGGTCTTCCCGGCGTCGCATTATGTCGTGCCGATGGAGAAGATCTTGCGGGCGGCGGACGCGATTGAAGAAGAGATGAAGGAGCGTGTCGAGTATTTTAAGAGTGAGGATAAGCTGATCGAGGCGCAGCGAATCGCGGAGCGGACGAATTTTGATGTGGAGATGCTGCGGGAGACGGGCTTCTGCTCGGGCGTGGAGAATTATTCGCGGCATCTGGCCGGACTTCCGGCGGGGGCGACGCCGCATACGCTGATGGATTATTTTGGGGATGATTTTCTGATGATCATTGACGAGTCGCACAAGACTGTGCCGCAGATCCGGGCGATGTACGTGGGCGACCAGTCGCGCAAGACGACTCTGGTAGATTACGGGTTCCGGCTGCCCTCGGCGAAGGACAACCGCCCCTTGAATTTCGGGGAATTTGAAGATAAGATAGATCAGCTTTTGTTTGTCTCGGCGACGCCGGGCGAGTACGAGGAGGAGCACGAGCTGATGCGTGCGGAGCAGATCATCCGGCCGACCGGGCTTCTGGATCCGCGTGTGGAAGTGCGCCCGGTCGAGGGACAGATTGATGATCTGATCAGTGAGATCAATAAAGAAACGGCTGCGGGCAACAAGGTGCTGGTGACAACGCTGACGAAGCGGATGGCGGAGGATCTGACCGATTATATGAAGGAAGTCGGTATCCGCGTGCGGTATCTGCACTCGGATATCGACACGCTGGAGCGGACGGAGATCATCCGCGATATGCGGCTGGATGTGTTTGATGTGCTGGTCGGGATCAATCTTCTGCGTGAAGGACTGGATATCCCGGAGATTTCTCTGGTGGCGATCCTCGACGCGGACAAGGAAGGCTTTCTGCGTTCTTCGGTGTCGCTGATCCAGACGATCGGCCGCGCGGCGAGAAACGCGCAGGGTCATGTCATCATGTATGCGGATGTGATCACGGACTCGATGCGCATAGCTATTGATGAGACGCAGAGGCGCCGCGAGCTGCAGCAGAAATACAACGAGGAGCATGGCATCACGCCACAGACGATCAAGAAGGCAGTTCGCGATCTGATCAGCATTTCGAAAGAGCTGGCGAAGCAGGAAGTGCAGATGGAGAAGGATCCGGAGTCGATGAACCGCGAGGAGCTGGAAAAGCTGATCGGCGAGGTGCAGAAGAAGATGAAAAAGGCTGCTTCGGAGCTGGATTTCGAGACGGCGGCCGAGCTGCGTGATAAGATGATTCTGCTGAAGAAGCATCTGCAGGAGATTGAGGAATAGGAGAGACATTTGATAATGGAGCTTACGAACACAGATGCACCCAAAGACAAAAAACAGTTCATCCGCATCCGCGGCGCGAATGAACACAACCTGAAAAATATCAGTCTGGATATTCCGCGGAATCAGTTTGTGGTGCTGACGGGACTTTCCGGGTCAGGGAAGTCCTCGCTGGCGTTTGATACGATCTATGCGGAGGGACAACGCCGTTATATGGAGTCGCTTTCCTCCTACGCAAGGCAGTTCCTGGGGCAGATGGAGAAGCCGGATGTGGAGAGCATTGAGGGCCTTCCGCCTGCGATCTCGATCGATCAGAAGACAACGAACCGGAATCCGCGCTCGACGGTCGGCACGGTGACGGAGATTTACGATTATTTCCGGCTGCTGTATGCACGGATCGGTATTCCGCACTGTCCGAAGTGCGGACGCGAGATCAAAAAGCAGAGCGTGGATCAGATGGTGGATCAGATCATGGCGCTGCCTGAGCGGACGCGCATCCAGCTGCTGGCGCCGGTCGTACGGGGCCGCAAGGGCGAGCATGTGAAGCTGCTGGAGCAGGCGCGGCGCAGCGGTTATGTGCGGGTACGGATCGACGGAAACATGTATGAGCTCTCAGAAGAGATCAAGCTGGAAAAGAATATCAAGCACAACATCGAGATTGTTGTGGACCGGCTGGTGGTGAAGCCAGGGATTGAGAAGCGCCTGACAGACTCGATGGAGACGGTGCTGCAGCTGGCGGACGGCCTGGGCTACGTGGATACCGGAGACGGCGAGCTGATCAGCTTCAGCCAGAGCTTTTCCTGTCCGGACTGCAATATCAGCATTGATGAGATTGAGCCGCGCAGCTTTTCCTTTAACAATCCGTTCGGCGCCTGCCCGGAGTGTACCGGTTTAGGGTACAAGATGGAGTTTGACATTGATCTGATGATTCCGGACAAGTCTTTGAGCATTCTGGACGGCGCGATCGTTGTGAACGGCTGGCAGTCCTGCACGGATCCGTCCAGCTTTACCTATGCGCTTCTGACGGCACTGGCAAAGGAATATCAGTTTGACCTCGCGACGCCGTTTGAACAGCTGCCGCCGGATATCCAGCAGATGCTGATCTACGGAACGAATGGACGGTCGGTCAAGGTGCATTATAAGGGACAGCGCGGCGTCGGCGTGTACGATGTGGCGTTTGACGGTTTGATCCGCAACGTGGAGCAGCGCTACCGGGAGACTTCTTCTGATTATACAAAGCAGGAATATGAAAGCTTCATGCGGATTACTCCGTGCAAGGCCTGCCGCGGGCAGCGGCTGAAGCCGTCCGCACTGGCGGTGACGGTCGGCGGGAAAAATATTCATGAGATTACATCCATGTCGATCGGCGACCTGCAGAAATTTCTGGAGCAGATGGAGCTTTCTGAGCAGCAGCTTCTGATTGGCGCGCAGATATTAAAGGAAATTCGCGCACGTATCGGTTTTTTGGTTGACGTGGGGCTGGATTACTTAAGCCTTTCTCGGGCGACCGGTACGCTCTCCGGCGGCGAGGCACAGCGTATCCGGCTGGCGACACAGATCGGTTCCGGTCTGGTGGGCGTGGCCTATATCCTGGATGAGCCGAGTATCGGCCTGCACCAGCGCGACAATGACAAGCTCCTGCGCACGCTGAACAATCTGAAGGATCTCGGAAATACACTGATCGTGGTGGAACACGATGAGGATACGATGCGAGCGGCAGATTATGTCGTGGACATCGGCCCTGGTGCAGGCGAGCACGGCGGAGAGGTGGTCGCTGCCGGTACGGCGGAAGATTTGATGAACTGTCCTGCCTCCATCACCGGAGCATATTTAAGCCGCCGGCGGGTCATTCCGGTGCCGGAGACGCGGAAAAAGCCGACCGGCTGGATTGAAATCCGGGGTGCACAGGAGAATAACCTGAAGGATATCAATGTAAAGATTCCGCTCGGTGTGATGACCTGCGTGACCGGTGTATCCGGCTCCGGTAAGAGTTCTCTGATCAACGAGATTCTGTACAAGCGGTTGGCCCGGGATCTGAACCGTGCCCGCACGATTCCCGGAAAACACCGGGCGATCAGCGGTATCGGCCAGCTGGATAAGGTGATCAATATTGACCAGTCGCCGATCGGGCGCACGCCGCGCTCCAACCCGGCGACCTATACAGGCGTTTTTGACATGATCCGCGACCTGTTTGCGTCGACCGCAGACGCGAAAGCGCGCGGCTACAGGAAAGGCCGTTTCAGTTTCAACATTAAGGGCGGGCGCTGCGAGGCCTGTGCCGGGGACGGCATTCTGAAGATAGAGATGCATTTCCTTCCGGACGTCTACGTACCCTGTGAGGTCTGCCATGGCAAACGCTACAACCGCGAGACACTGGATGTGAAATATAAAGGAAAGTCCATCTATGACGTGTTGGATATGACAGTTGAGGAGGCATTGAAATTTTTCGAACACCTGCCGCTGATCCGCCACAAGATCGAGACGCTGAACGACGTCGGCCTTTCTTATATTAAATTAGGACAGCCGTCAACAACGCTGTCGGGCGGCGAAGCGCAGCGTATCAAGCTGGCGACCGAGCTCTCCAGACGAAGCACAGGCAAGACCATCTACATTCTGGACGAGCCGACGACCGGTCTGCACTTTGCGGATGTACACAAGCTGGTGGACATCCTGCGCCGCCTCACCGAGGGCGGCAATACCGTGATCGTCATCGAGCACAACCTTGATGTGATCAAGACCGCGGATTACATCATCGATCTCGGCCCGGAAGGCGGCGACCGCGGCGGTACCGTGATCGCGACCGGTACCCCGGAGGAGGTCGCGCAGAATCCGGTCTCGTACACAGGGGCGTATGTTGCGAAGTATCTGAAGTAAGAGCAAAAATCAACGTGTCTGCGGTGGATGCTGTGGCTGCGTATCTTTTATCTGTCGCAGGCAGCAGGCACACGAAAAAACCTGACTTACGTCAGGTTTTTTCAGGAAAGAGAAAAATTTGGGTTGAAAAATGTTTTGCCCTGTCTGGGTTGGCTTCCCCATTCAGGAAATGTTTGAGGGAGTACTTGGCAGCGTGTGGGGGCTGCCAAGTGTGAGTTATGAAATATATTAGCTCCTCGCTAATACATTTCCAATAATAGAGCGAAATTATGAGTAAAGTATGACGAGTTTATAAAAAAAACGGAAAATTCGTTAAGAAATCCTTGAGAAAAAAGAATTTCCAATTTGCGGTATAGTGTGTTAAGATGATGGGGATATTTATTGTAAAAAGCGTGAAAGGGGTTTGAACGTATGGCAGCATCAGATGTGGGAATTGATCTGGGAACGGCAAGCATTCTGGTCTACGTCAGAGGGAAGGGCGTAGTCTTAAAGGAACCGTCTGTTGTGGCGTATGACCGCGATACGAATAAGATAAAGGCGATCGGGGAGGAAGCCCGCCTGATGCTGGGCAGGACGCCGGGCAATATCATTGCG
This sequence comes from Lachnospiraceae bacterium, assembly GCA_021199235.1. Taxonomy (GTDB): domain Bacteria; phylum Bacillota; class Clostridia; order Lachnospirales; family Lachnospiraceae; genus Choladousia. The sequence continues at coordinate 7,473 of JAJQIL010000023.1, forward strand.
GTGCGGCCGATGCGCAAGGGCGTGATCTCCGATTATACTGTGACGGAACAGATGCTGAAATATTTTATCCAGAAGGCGATTGGGAAGATGTCTTTCCGGAAGCCCAGAGTGAGTATCTGTGTGCCGAGCAGCGTGACAGAGGTGGAAAAGAAGGCTGTGGAGGATGCGACCTATCAGGCCGGTGCGCGCGACGTGCATATCATCGAGGAGCCGATCGCGGCGGCGATTGGTGCCGGGATTGATATTTCCCGTCCGTGCGGGAATATGATCGTGGATATCGGCGGAGGCACCTGCGATGTGGCGGTGATCTCACTGGACGGGATCGTGGTCAGCACCTCGATCAAGGTGGCCGGGGATGATTTTGACGACGCGATCGTCAAATATGTCCGTAAAAAGTATGGACTGATGATCGGCGAGCAGACTGCCGAGGAGATCAAGATGACGATCGGCACTGCATTTGAGAAACCGGAACCGAAGGTGATGGAAGTCAAGGGACGCGACCTGGTGACCGGATTGCCAAAGACAATCCGCGTGACTTCAGAAGATACGCGCGACGCGCTTAAGGAAGTGACTTCGCAGATCGTCGATGCGGTACACAGTGTACTGGAGCGCACGCCGCCGGAGCTGGCGGCGGATGTTGTCGACCGCGGCATTGTGATGACAGGCGGCGGATCGCTGCTGGACGGGCTCGAGGAGCTCATTGAGGCGCGGACAGGCATCAATACGATGGTGGCAGAGGATCCGATGACAGCGGTGGCGGTTGGTACCGGGAGATTTGTAGAACTGACGGCGGCTGCAAAAGCGAAACCATTAGAGAATGCGTGACATACAGGACCGGAGCGGCTGCGGCCGTATGGTAATATGGGGTAACATGGAGAGACTGGAAGGATACATCGATCATATTATTTTTCGAAACAATGAAAACGGCTATACCGTGTTTGTACTTGCAGGCGCTGCCGCAGAGACACCCCCGGATTATGTGAAGCCGCAAAAAGGAGCGCGCATTCCGGCACGGACGTCGCAGGATGAGAATGAAATCACCTGTGTCGGCACGCTCTCCTATATTGGAGAAGGGGAAAAGGTAGAGCTTCAGGGCGAGTTCATTTCTCATCCGTCCTACGGAGATCAGTTTAAGGTGGCTGAATGCCGCACCATTGCGCCCGACGATGCGGAATCGGTGGAGCGCTATCTTGGCTCCGGTGCGATCAAAGGCGTCGGCACGGCTCTGGCGGCGCGGATCGTCCGCAGGTTTGGCGACGATACATTCCGCATTATTGAAGAGGAGCCGGAGCGTCTGGCGGAGATTAAGGGGATCAGCGAGCGGATGGCGAGGGAGATTGCGTCGCAGGTCTGTGAAAAGCGCGAGATGCGTCAGGCGATGATCTACCTGCAGCAGTTCAGGGTTTCGACTGCGCTGGCAGTGAAGATTTATCAGAAATACGGCGCGGCCATGTATCAGGTGATCGGTGAGAATCCCTATCGGCTGGCGGACGACATTACCGGTGTGGGTTTCCGTATCGCGGATGAGATCGCGAAGCGGGCCGGGGTATCCATCGATTCGGAATACCGCCTGAAAAGCGGTGTTTTTTATGTGCTGCAGCAGGCCGGAGGCAGCGGGCATGTGTATCTGCCGAAGGAACAGTTGCTCGCCCGCGCGGGAGAACTGCTCGGAGTGGAGATCGAAAGCATTGACCAGTATCTGATGGATCTGGCAGTGGATAAAAAAATCGTGGTGAAACAGGAAAAAGACCAGACACGCGTCTATACGGCGTCTTCTTATTACATAGAGATGGAAACGGCCCGCATGCTCTGTGATCTGAATATTACCTGTGAGATCGATCGGAGCGTAATTCAGGAAAAACTGCGCACGATTGAAAAACAGACCGGTACGGTGCTGGATGAGAAACAGAGGCTGGCGGTCATGGAAGCTGCCCGCTGCGGTCTTCTGGTGATCACGGGCGGACCGGGCACGGGAAAAACGACGACGATCAACACGCTGATCTCTTATTTTGAATCGGAAGGACTGCGCATTTCGCTCGCGGCACCGACCGGCCGGGCTGCCAAACGCATGACGGAGGCGACCGGCTGTGAGGCCAGGACCGTGCATCGGCTGCTGGAGATCAGCGGCCCGGCGGAGGACGGCGCAGGAGAAGGCTTTGACCGTAACGAGGAGAATCCTCTGGAAGCGGATGTGATCATTGTGGATGAGATGTCCATGGTGGACATTTATCTGATGCATGCGCTTTTAAAAGCGGTAACGGTCGGTACCCGCCTGATCATGGTGGGGGATGTGAATCAGCTGCCGTCTGTCGGCCCGGGCAGCGTACTTAAAGACATCATCTCTTCTGAGCAGGTGACGGTCGTGCGGCTGACAAGAATTTTCCGGCAGGCGTCGGAGAGCGATATCGTGGTCAACGCGCATAAGATCAACCGCGGCGAACACATCCTGCTGGATAATAAGAGCCGGGACTTTTTCTTCCTGAAGCGGCAGGACGCGAACGTGATCATCAGCATTGTGATCCAGCTGATCCGGGAAAAGCTTCCCCGCTATGTGGAAGCGGAGCCGTTTGATATCCAGGTGCTGACTCCGATGCGGAAGGGACTGCTCGGCGTAGAGCGGCTGAACCGGATCCTGCAGGAATATTTAAATCCGCCGGATCGCCGGAAGCGGGAGCATGAGCAGAACGGCACGATCTTCCGCGAGGGTGATAAGGTCATGCAGATTAAGAACAATTATCAGCTGGAATGGGAGGTCCGCGGACGTTATGGAATCGCGGTGGAAAAAGGAACAGGGATCTTTAACGGCGACATGGGCGTCGTTCGTGAAATTAATTTGCAGACAGAGCAGATAACGGTTGAATTTGATGAGCACCGCATGGTAGAATATCCGTACAGCGGTCTTGATGAGCTTGAACTCTCGTACGCGGTGACTATTCATAAATCGCAGGGAAGTGAGTACCCCGCGGTGGTGATCCCGCTGCTGACCGGCCCCCGTATGCTGATGAACCGCAACCTGCTCTATACGGCCGTGACCCGCGCGCGTAAGTGTGTGACGATTGTCGGGGATGCGGGCACCTTTGATCAGATGATAGACAACATCGTGGAACAGAGGCGCTATACAGCGCTGGATGAGAGGATCCGCGAGCTGTCACAGGACTGATCCTGCGGCAGGAGGCTGCGGTCTGTTTCGAACCAGTCCGGAGAAGCTTCGAAACATACATATATGAAGAATAACAACAATCAAAGACACCTGGCGCGAACAGCGGCGGACATGGCGGCAAGACTTCTGTACCCGCCGCGCTGCCCGCTCTGTGACGAGCTTTGCCCAACGCGTAGCGTTTTTACATGGGCAAAGCGATCTTCCGCCTCTGTTACTGTTTCTGATCTCGTCTGCGGCAGCTGCCGCGACAGGCTTCCGTGGGTCAGGGAACCCGCGTGCATGAAATGCGGCAAGCCGGTGGGCAGCTCCGAGACAGAATTCTGCAGGGACTGTGCGCGGACCAGGCATCTTTTTGACCAGGGGAGGGCTGCGTTTACCTATACCGGTGCAATGCGTCACAGTGTATACAGGATGAAGGCGCAGAACCGGCGCGATTACCTGGATTTCTACGCCGCGGCGATGGTGCGCGCCGGCAGCCGGTATCTGGAAGCATGGCGGCCGGAGATGATCGTGCCTGTTCCGATGCATTGGAAGAAACGTGCCGCACGAGGCTACAACCAGTCAGAACTGCTGGCGGTCAGGATCAGCCGCCTGACAGGGATTCCCTGTGACCGGAAGCTGCTGCGATGTGTGCGCTATACGGGTGTTCAAAAAGAACTGGGGCGTGAGGAGCGACTGCGGAACCTGAGAGGAAGCTTTGAGGTACGATTCCCTGCAGAAGGCCTTTGCCGGCCGGAGCGCAGGAATGATCCGCCGGATGCGGGGCAGAGGATGCCTGCGCGCGTCCTTCTGATCGACGACGTATATACGACCGGAAGTACGATGGACGAGGCTGCAAGGGCACTCCGTGCGGCAGGAGTGCGGCAGATTTTTTTCCTGGTGTTATGTACCGGTGCGACCGATGTTCACAACCCGACCACGCACTTGCTGCGTGGTCAGGGTTGAAAACGTAGTGGCAACAGGCATCCGGCTCCATCGCCAAGCGATTTCATTGGCCGGATGCCTACAGGTCACGCTTACACAGGTTTGTTAACATGGATTTGGTCTGGGCGTGACCTGTACCGGTGCGACCGATGTTCACAACCGCATTCTTTCTTAAGAATGGCAAAAAACGTTTGCATGACTCGGAAACTGTGCTATACTGAAAAATAAAAGGAGGGGGGAAGCAAAATGAGCGGGTTTCTGTTTTGGCTGAAGGACAGCCTTTCCTGGCTGACCATACCGACCGTGTCGATTACGCTCACGGATATTCTTGAAATTCTGATTCTGGCTTTCCTCGTTTACAATCTTCTGCTCTGGATTCAGAATACCAGAGCCTGGAATCTTCTGAAGGGTATTGCGATCCTGTCAGCCTGTATTGCGCTTGTGTATGTGCTCCAGATGACGACGCTGATGTATCTTGTGAACCGGGTGGTGGATATTGCTATTACGGCTGCGGTTGTCGTGTTCCATCCAGAGATACGCAAGGCGCTGGAACAGCTTGGCGAGAAGCCGATTTTTTCCGGTCTGTTTCAGCTGGGAGACGACGGCAAAAATGTATCGGAACGATTCAGCGACAAGACGGTCAATGAGATTGTAAAAGCATCCGTGGAAATGAGCAAAGCCAGGACGGGAGCCCTGATCGTGGTAGAACAGAATATCCGGCTGGAGGAATATGAGCGGACCGGGATCATGCTCGATTCCATCGTGACGAGTCAGCTTCTGGTCAATATTTTTGAGCACAATACACCGCTCCATGACGGCGCGGTGATCATTAAGGGGAATCGCATCACGGCGGCGACCTGTTACCTGCCGCTGTCTGACAATATGATGCTGAATAAGGCGCTTGGCACCAGACACAGGGCGGGCGTCGGGATCAGTGAGGAGACGGATTCGATGACAGTGATCGTTTCGGAAGAGACCGGAGATATTTCTGTCGCGTACAGAGGGGAGCTGCTGCACGGGATTTCCTCAGAAGAGCTAAAGAAGCAGCTTGAGATTTTACAGAATAAATCTGTTGCCCCAAGGAAATTTAAGCTCTGGAAAGGGCGGGCGAAAAATGAAGCATAAGATCTCTCTCATATTTCCTGAATTTCCCAAAAAACTCTGGAAAAAAATCAGCGGGAGCCTGCGGAGAAATCTGCCGCTGAAGCTGATCTCCGTGGGAGTCGCGTTTGTCATCTGGCTGGTGGTTGCCAATGTCAGCAATCCGACCATGTCAAAACTGTTCCGCGACATTAAGATAGAGATTATCAATGAAGACAGTGTGACAGAGATTGATAAGGCGTTTGATATAGTATCCGAGGACTCAGTGGTGATCAAGGTTACCGAGCGCAGGAGAGTGCTGGAAAGCCTTTCTGCCTCTGATTTTACGGTTGTGGCTGATATGGAAAACCTGACGGAGATGAATACGGTTCCTCTGACAGTCACCTGTTCCAATTCCGCGGTGACTCTCGACGAGATCACAGTGGTTCCGGCCTCTATGAAGGTAGAACTGGAACAGATCCAGGAAAGCGAGTTCGTGATCACGGTCGAGACGACGGGAACGCCGCAGAGTGGCTATGAGGTCGGGACGACAGATGTGGTAGACGGTAAGACAATCCAGATTGCCGGACCAGAGAGTCTGCTGGAGCGGATCGGGCAGGTGACGGCGTCGATTTCGGTGAATGGGATTTCTACGGATCAGCGGCTGACGTCCACTCTGACCATTACCGATAAAAACGGCGACGCGCTCAGTGAGACGCAGATGAGCCGGCTGCAGATCAAGAATTCCTCGGGAGTGCTGCTCTCTGACAATACGGTGACTGTGGACGTGGAGTTATGGGAAGTCCTGTATGAGGTTCCGATTATGATTGAGACCAGCGGGACACCGGCACAGGGGTATGAAGTGACGGAGGTCACTTCGGTACCGACCACTGTCAATCTGGTGGGAACACAGGAAGCGCTCGCTTTAGTTGAGGTTCTGTCTGTGAGCACGCCTGTCTCTGTGGCAGGAGCGACGGAGACCTTTTCTCAGGAACTGGATCTTTCGGAAACCATCAGCGCCATGGAGAATGTGCGGCTGGCTTCAGGCACGGATTCGGTGATTACCGTGACGGTAGTGGTGGAACAGAGCGGAGATCAGACGCTGCAGATCGCTCTTTCAGATCTGACGGTACTGAACCGTCCGGATAATATGCTGCTTACCTTCTCTCCGGCAGACGCGATTTCTGTGACTGTTCACGCAGATGATGAGGAGAGCACGATCACGTCCGGTGAGATAGCGGCGACGATTGATTTATCTGTCTGCTCGGAAGCGGGCGATTACGAGATACCGGTGGAGATTGAGCTGCCGGACGGGTTTACGCTTGTGTCAGAAGTCACGCTGATGGTAAACGCGGCTGTGCAGGAGCAGCAGGAAGCTTCTACGGAGGATTGATAAGAATGGAGAAGAGACTGACGGTAAATAATGAACTTGGACTCCATTTGCGTCCTGCCGGCGAACTTTGCACGCTGGCTATGGAATTTGAGTCGAAGATTACCATACACTTTCGGGAACGCGAATATAATGCCAAAAGTCTGCTCAGTGTTCTGAGCGCATGTGTACAGAGCGGTGATGAGATTGTCATATGCTTTGAGGGCCCGGATGAAGAAGAGGCGGCTGAGCGGATTTCTGCGTTTATCAACGGGCTGCAATGACCGGTAAGCTACTGAACAGAAAGGTATTTCATGAAGAGAAGAGAACAGTACAAGAGACTGATCATGTTTATGGCTTCGGTACTGATCGTGGCAATTCAGACAGGCGTATTTGCGTACACCTGGTTTCATTTTTATCATTCCGCGGATGTGATCGGAAGACGCTACAGCTTCTGGGGGCACTGTGCCCTGATTGCCCTGTATGCGTTTCTGGTAGTCGTGGTATCAAAGCTGTTTTCCGCGTTTAAGGTCGGCTATCAGAGAGTTCTGGATGTACTGCTGTCGCAGATTTTTTCCGTGATTATTGTAAACGGAGTCGTTTATATTCAGCTGGCGCTGATCGGGCGCTGGAGATTTCTGGAGCACATACAGCCGATGCTTCGTGTGTGCGGTATCAACCTGGCTGCGGTGATCATCTGGGTGCTGTTTATGCGGTGGGTCTATACGAGAATCTACCCGCCGCACGCGATTCTGCTGATCTACGGGGATTTTGACCCGTCTTCCCTGATCAAAAAGATGGAAGGGCGGAAGGATAAATATACCATTGAGGGGACCATTTCACTGGATGAGGGTGTGGAGAAGATCGAGGAGGAGATACTGAAGCATCAGGCTGTCATGATCTGCGACATTCCTTCGCATGAGCGCAATCTCTTTTTAAAATTCTGTTTCGAGCACGATATCCGGTGCTACAGTCAGCCGAAAATTTCTGATATCATGGTGATGAGTTCAGAGGAAATTAATCTGTTCGACACACCGCTTCTGCTGTTTCGGAACCGCGGACTGACCGTGGAGCAGCAGGCGATCAAGCGTGTCTTTGACGTGATCATTTCCGCTGTATTTTTAGTTGTGCTTTTTCCGCTCTTTTTGCTGATCGCGCTGCTGATCAAGGCATATGACGGCGGGCCGGTCTTTTACCGGCAGAAACGGCTGACGAAGAACGGCCGTGTTTTTATGGTTTATAAATTCCGCAGCATGCGGATGGATTCGGAAAAGCAGGGTGCACGCCTTGCGGCAAAGGGGGATGACCGGGTGACTCCGGTCGGAAGAGTGCTGCGCAATATTCATTTTGATGAGCTGCCGCAGCTTCTGAATATCCTGGCGGGAGATATGTCCCTGGTCGGGCCGCGCCCGGAACGTCCGGAGATTGCGGCGGAGTATGAAAAAGAGATTCCGGAATTTCATTATCGCCTGAAGGTGAAGGCTGGTCTGACCGGTTATGCGCAGGTCTACGGGAAATACAACACGACTCCTTATGACAAGCTGAAGCTGGATCTCACTTATATTGAGAACTTTTCCTTTCTGATGGATCTGCAGCTGATTGCCACGACTGTCAAGATCCTGTTCCAGAAGGAGAATACAGAAGGCGTGGAGCAATGGCAGAGGACGGCGTCCACGGCTGGTGTGAGGCCGGAGAACGCTGCACAGAATGATTTGGTACAGAGAGGCCAGACCGGTGCAGCTTCGAACAGCACTGCAATCGTGTCGGTCATCATTCCGGCCTGCAGCTGCGCGGACACGATTGGCCGCGCAATTGATTCGGCACTGGCGCAGGACGTACCGCTGGAAATTCTGGTGATCAATGACAATTCACCGGATGATCTGGACACGGTGATGGAGCAGTACCGGACGGAACCCCGCATAAAATACTTTAAAAATGAAAGCAGCATGGGAGCTGCGGCGACACGCAACCGCGGCGTACAGATGGCCCGTGGAAACTATGTTGCTTTTCTGGATGCGGACGACTGGTGGGGCGAAGATAAGCTCAAAAAACAGCTGGCGATTCTTACAACGGGGGAAGCTGCTCCGGTTTTATGTTCGACCGCCCGGGAGCTTGTCACATATGAGGGAGAGCTGACCGGACATGTGATTTCGGTTCATGAGACGATCACCTACCGGCGGCTATTGCTGCATAACTGCATCAACTGCTCTTCTGTGGTGCTCCGCACAGATGTGGCAAGGGAATTCCCCATGGAACATGAGGACAGCCATGAGGATTATATCACCTGGCTTCATGTTCTGAAAAAATACGGACAGGCCGCGGCCGTCAATGAGCCGCTTTTAAAATATCGCCTGACCGCCTCCGGCAAATCCGGGGGAAAGCTTCATTCGGCGCGCATGACCTATCGTGCTTACCGCTATGCCGGATTTGGCAGAGTGGCTTCCGCGGGCCTGTTTTGCGCCTACGCGGTGAACGGGGTACTGAAATATTCCGCTGCGTTTCTGAGCAGGTGGGACACGGATGAAAGCGAATGTTGATACACAAATCTATCATCAGACGGAGGAGAATACTGTGATACAGAAGCTGATTGAAAACATCAAAAAGACAAACGCACCGATTGTCGTCGGACTGGATCCGATGCTTTCTTATATCCCGGAACAGATTACGAAGGCCGCTTTTGCTGAATACGGAGAGACTCTGGAGGGAGCCGCGGAGGCCGTCTGGCAGTATAATAAGAAGATTGTTGATGCCGTCTGGGATCTGATCCCGGCGGTAAAGCCTCAGATTGCGATGTATGAGCAGTTTGGTATTCCGGGACTTGCAGCTTTTCAGAAGACCGTCAGCTACTGTCAGGAGAAAGGGCTGGTGGTGATCGGCGACGTGAAGCGCGGCGACATTGGCTCCACATCTGCGGCATATGCTGCGGCGCATCTTGGCAGAATTCAGATCGGCTCGCAATGGCTGACGCCGTTCGGTGAGGATTTCGCGACTGTGAATCCATATCTTGGTACGGACGGGATCAAACCGTTTCTGGATGTATGCCGTGAAGAAAAGAAGGGGATTTTTGTCCTTGTCAAGACATCCAACCCGTCCAGCGGAGAATTCCAGGACCGGCTGGTGGCGGATGCGCCCGCGGATTCCATACAGGGTGAGTCAGCCGCGAAGGCCATGGCCACGGCGGATTTCTCTCAGATTGGACAGCGCCGTGAGGCTGGCGCAAAGCCGCTGTATGAGCTGGTAGGCGAGAAAGTCGCCGAATGGGCGGATACCTGCATGGGAGAGACCTACAGTTATGTCGGTGCGGTAGTCGGAGCAACTTATCCGGAGATGGGCAAAACGCTTCGCCGTGTAATGCCGAAGAGCTTTATCCTTGTGCCGGGCTACGGCGCACAGGGCGGCAAGGCCGCGGATCTTGCTCCGTTCTTTAATGAAGACGGACTGGGTGCGATCGTCAATTCCTCACGCGGCATCATAGCAGCGTATAAGCAGGAAAAATATGCTTCTTTCGGCCCGGAGCATTTCGCGGAAGCAAGCCGCGCAGCGGTGACAGATATGATTGAGGATATCAACGGAGCGCTCGGACGGCGCTGAGAGACAGGAGGCAGGTGACGAAATAATATGACCCCAAAGAAAACTATGCTTCGTGCAGCAGTCTGTTCACAGGAGCAGATCGCAGACCAGATTTTCAGCATGTGGCTGCAGGCGGATTCCATCGCCGCTGAGGCCCGCCCCGGACAGTTTGTCTCTGTATACAGCAATGATTCCGGACGGCTGCTTCCGCGGCCGATCAGCATCTGTGAGACGGATAAAGAGAAGGGAAGAATTCGTCTGGTATACCGGATCGCCGGGAAAGGTACGGCTGAGTTTTCCGGCTGCCAGGCAGGGGATTGCCTGGACCTCCTGGGTCCTCTTGGCAATGGGTATCCGCCTGATTGCTGCCAGGCGGGGCGCACGGCGATTCTGATCGGCGGGGGGATTGGAATTCCGCCGATGGTAGAGCTGGCGAAACAGCTGGAAGGCAAAGTGATCGCGGTCGCCGGATATCGGGATGAACTGTTTCTGACGGATGAGCTTGCGCAGCATGGGAAATTATATGTGGCTGTCGAGGATAATGATCTTTGTCAGAAGCTGCAGACTGTTTCCGATGGCAATTATTGCGGTACAGCTGTACATGGCAATGTGCTCGACTGCATCCGGGAAAATCATTTGAACGCGGATGTGATCTTTGCCTGCGGACCGACACCGATGCTTCGCGCGATTCAGACTTATGCGAAGGAGAACCATATCGAATGCTGGCTTTCACTGGAGCAGCGGATGGCATGCGGGATCGGCGCCTGTCTGGCCTGTGTCTGTGAGTCTGCGGAGACGGACGCACATTCTCAGGTTAAAAACAAACGTATCTGCAAGGAAGGACCGGTGTTTGCCGCGGAGGAAGTTGTTTTATGATAAATACGAAGGTTTGCATCGCCGGAGTTGAATTGAAAAATCCGGTGATGACTGCATCCGGAACATTTGGTTCCGGCATGGAATACAGTGAATTTGTCGATCTCTCCCGTCTGGGAGCGGTCGTCACGAAGGGAGTAGCAAACGTCCCCTGGCCCGGGAACCCGACGCCGCGCGTGGCAGAGATCCGCGGCGGCATGATGAACGCGATCGGCCTGCAGAATCCGGGCATAGAGACGTTCTGCGCGCGTGACCTGCCATTTCTTGCGCAGTATGATACCGCGGTGATCGTGAATGTCTGCGGACATACGGCGGAGGAGTACGTGGAAGTGGTCGAGCGGCTTTCGGATGAAGCCGCGGTTGATCTTCTGGAGATCAACATCTCCTGTCCGAATGTTCGCTGCGGCGGCATTGCCTTTGGCCAGAATCCGGATTCAGTGGAGTCGATCACGCGTGAGATCAAACGGCACGCCAGACAGCCGGTGATCATGAAGCTCAGCCCGAACGTAACGGATATCACAGAGCTTGCCCGCGCTGCAGAAACAGGCGGCGCGGATGCACTCTCCATGATCAACACCCTGACCGGCATGAAGATCGACGTAAACCGCCGCACGTTTGCTCTGGCGAATCACACCGGCGGTGTATCCGGACCGGCCATACATCCGATTGCGGTGCGTATGGTGTACCAGACGGCGCAGGCAGTAAAGCTTCCCATCATCGGTATGGGCGGGATCACTTCCGCGGAGGATGCGCTGGAGTTTATCCTCGCCGGGGCGACAGCGGTCGCGGTCGGTACGGCGAATTTCCGCAATCCGCGCGCAACTCTGGATGTGATAGAAGGCATTGAGGACTACATGTGCTCTCAGAGGGTGGAGGATATATGCAGTCTGATTGGAGCAGTGAAATGATCCGAAATATTTCTGCTTTATTTTGTTAAACCATATGTTTTGAAAACATAAAAAAATATTGCAAATTATATTCACCTGTGTTATAATGATCCCTGTAAGATCAGAAGAAGTTCCATAATAAGAGAAAACGAAAACCCCGGATGTTGCGCCATCCGGGGTTTTCTATTCCTTTTTTGTGGCGGCTTACACCACAGGCTGTTTTCCGAATTACTTTTTCCCGTCCAGCATTATAATAACATTTATTGAATAAGCAAGTTGACTTAGAATAAGACTATATGAATAAAAAGAATAATACAGGCAACACTCCGGGATAGAAAAGGAGGTTGCCTGTAATGCTTCAGGATCAAAAATATAATTATAAAATCCGGTATCAGTCATGGATCGGCAGGTGCGTTGTATTTCTGCTGCTTGCCGTTTTTCTCAATGCAACAGCGGCTGCTGCGCGGCAGAACATCCTTCAGCAGGGCATTGCTGAGGAAGTTCTGAGATTTCATGTGCTTGCGAACAGCGACAACGAGGAAGACCAGAACGTGAAAATTCAGGTGCGGGACGCTGTGCTGGAGTGGATGGAGAAAGAACTGGAGACGGATTCATTGCCGGAAACCTCTGTGACGTCAGCAGTCATCAAGGGAAGCTGCCGGACTGATCAGAGCGATCGGAGCGGGCGGGACGCAGCAGTGGAGTTTGTGTCCGAAAATCTGACGCAGATAGAAGAGATCGCGAATGCTGTGCTGGAAAAGCAGGGAATGTCCTACCGCGCCTCCGCGGAGCTGACACAGAGCTGGTTTCCGGACCGCACGTACGGGGACTGCACATTCCCGGCGGGATGGTATGAAGCCCTGCGTATCTGCCTTGGCGAAGCGGAGGGGCAGAACTGGTGGTGCGTGCTCTATCCGGCGCTCTGCTTTTCCGACTGCCTGCACGCCGTGATCGAGGAAGATGAATTGATTCAGCTGGAAGATGTGCTGACAGTCGAAGAGTATGAGAGTCTGCTGCAATCCCCGGGGCAGTGGAAAATAAGCTTTCGGTGGTTTACTGTGCCCTCTTAAATCCGGCCCTCTTTCTTAAGGTCGGATCGAGGATCTTCTTGCGGATACGCAGGCTCTTCGGCGTCACCTCAAGCAGCTCGTCCGTATCGATGAATTCCAGTGCCTGTTCAAGACTTAAGACCTTCGGCGGGGTCAGCTTCAGTGCTTCATCGGAGCCTGACGCACGTGTGTTGGTCAGATGCTTGGTCTTGCAGACATTCAGCTCAATATCCTCCGGCTTTGCACTCTGGCCGATGACCATGCCGGAGTAAACCTTTTCGCCGGGGCCGATGAAGAGCGTACCGCGGTCCTGTGCGTTGAAAAGGCCGTACGCGACCGATTCGCCGGTCTCAAAAGCAATCAGGGAGCCCAGGTTGCGGTAGGTGAGGTCTCCCTTGTAAGGACCATAGCCGTCGAAAATGGTGTTCATGATGCCGTTGCCCTTGGTGTCGGTCAGAAACTCACCGCGGTAACCGATCAGGCCGCGGGACGGGATGGAAAATTCGAGGCGGGTGTATCCGCCCTGACCGATGCTCATGCCCTGCAGTTCGCCCTTGCGCAGACTCAGCTTCTGAATGACGGATCCGGAAAACTCTTCCGGGACGTCGATGTAGCAAAGTTCCATGGGCTCCAGTTTCTTGCCACGCTCATCGGTCTTGTAGATGACTTCCGCCTTGCTCACGGCAAATTCAAAGCCTTCCCGGCGCATGGTCTCAATCAGGATGGACAGATGCAGTTCTCCGCGTCCGGACACCTTGAAGGTATCGGTATCCTCCGTATCCTCCACGCGCAGGCTGACGTCGGTGTTCAGCTCCCTGTACAGACGGTCGCGGATGTGGCGGGAGGTGACATATTTGCCCTCCTGTCCGGCCAGCGGACTGTCGTTGACGATAAAGTTCATGGAAATCGTCGGTTCGGAAATCTTCTGGAAGGGAATCGCTTCCGGTGCCTCCGGCGCACAGATCGTATCACCGATGTGCAGATCCGAAATGCCGGAGATGGCGACAATAGAGCCGATGGTCGCACTCTGGACATCTACCTTATTTAATGCGTCAAATTCATAGAGCCGGCTGATCTTTACCTTGTGTTTCTTGTCCGGATCGTGGTGGTTGACAATGACGACCTCCTGGTTGACGGAGATCGTACCGCGGTCCACCTTGCCGACGCCGATGCGGCCGACATATTCGTTGTAATCGATCGTGCTGATGAGCACCTGGGTCGGGCCGGTCTCATCGCCCTGCGGAGCCGGGATATAGTTTACGATCGTCTCAAAGAGCGGCTCCATATTCGTTCCGGGCACTGCCGGATCCAGGCTGGCGTATCCGCCTTTAGCGGAGGCGTAGACAAACGGGCAGTCCAGCTGCTCGTCCGAGGCTTCCAGTTCAATAAACAGCTCCAGCACCTCATCGACTACTTCCGCGGGTCGGGCCTCCGGTCGGTCGATCTTATTGATACAGACAATGACCGGGAGATCCATTTCCAGCGCCTTGCGCAGTACAAATTTGGTCTGCGGCATCGCGCCTTCGAACGCGTCGACGACCAGGATGACTCCGTTTACCATCTTCAGCACACGTTCCACCTCACCGCCGAAATCCGCATGGCCGGGAGTGTCAATAATATTAATTTTGGTATTTTTATAAGTGACCGCCGTGTTTTTGGACAGGATGGTGATGCCGCGCTCACGCTCCAGATCGTTGGAATCCATGATACGCTCAGCTACCTCCTGATTCTGCCGGAACACGCCGCTCTGCTTCAAAAGCTCGTCCACCAGAGTCGTTTTGCCGTGGTCTACATGCGCGATGATTGCAATATTTCTTACATCTTCTCTTATCATTTCAATCTCTCTCCTGAAATCAATCTTTCCTTAATAGTAAACGACGCAGGCCGTTTTACTGTGCGCCTGACGCAGGGTGGCGTAAGCTGTCATTCCTCGTGCGTCAGTGTGCATTTAAACCTATGCAAGTTTATCACAAATCCGATAGAAAACAAGGGCGATTCAAAATTATTTTGCAAAAACAGGAAAAAACGGTTCTAAAAGAGGCGTTCGCTGAATAAATATGAATTATACAGAAAGTTTTCCGCGGCGGTTCTGATACAGGACGCTCGGAACTCATTTCTATGATACGAAGGAAGGGAGATCTTCAGACATGACAGATAAAATCATTGAAAACAATCAGGTATCCATCATGGGAAAAATCATTTCCGGGTTTTCTTTCAGCCATGAAGTGTTCGGAGAAGGGTTTTACATGGTGGATATTTCCGTGCAGAGGCTGAGCGACTCGACCGACATCATCCCTGTGATGGTTTCCGAGCGGCTGATTGACGTTACAAAGGATTATCTGGGTTCTACCATACAGGTCTTCGGCCAGTTTCGCTCGTACAACCGGCATGAGGAAAAGAAAAACAGGCTGGTTCTCTCGGTATTTGCCAGAGAACTTAAGCTTACGGAGGAGGACAGCGACAGAGTAAAGAGCAATCAGATCTTTCTGGACGGGTATATCTGCAAGACGCCGGTATACCGTCGTACCCCGCTGGGCAGAGAAATTGCAGATATGCTGCTGGCTGTCAACCGTCCGTACGGAAAATCAGATTACATTCCCTGTATCTGCTGGGGGAGAAATGCCCGTTTCGCTTCAGGATTCGAAGTGGGCGGTCATGTGCAGATATGGGGCCGCATACAGAGCAGGGAGTATGTGAAAAAACTAAATGAGGAATCCGTGGAACGCCGGGTCGCTTATGAGGTGTCGGTGAGCAAACTGGAGTATCTGGGATGAAAACCGCCGCTTTTTCAGACCGGCATTTTACAACGGCTTCGCCTGCACGTTGATTTTCCAAAGAAGTTGTAGTAAAATATACGAAACATTGAGCGATGCAGGACATGGCCCTGGAGGGAAAGGTATGAGTGAACGGAAGATACATATATTCTGCGGCAGCGGTACGGGAAAGACATCGGCCGCTCTTGGCAAGGGCATTCGCGAAGCGAGCACCGGAAAAAGTGTGATCGTCATCCAGTTTCTGAAAGAAAAGAACAATGAAGCGACAGCGGATTATTTCAAACGGCTGGAGCCGGAATTCCGGCTGTTCCGGTTTGAAAAATCCCCGGACAATTACGAGAGCCTGACGGAACGGGAACGGGAAGACGAATGCCGGAATATCAAGAACGGCCTGAATTTCGCGAGAAAGGTACTGGTGACGGCGGAGTGCGACGTCCTGATCCTGGATGAGATTCTGGGTCTGACTGACCGGGGAATTGTCACTGTGGACGAGCTTCGCGCGCTGATCGACGCCGCTGGCGAGAGCATGGAACTTTATCTGACCGGCACCAGTCTCTGCGAGGAACTCTGGCCTTATGTGGATGAGGTGACAGAGATGATCAACCCGACGGTAAAATCCCTGTAGACATCGAAATATTTTTCGTGATTTTTCGATAAAATAAGGATTGCACAATTTTCCAATACTGTGTACAATGGAGCTATACAGTTGTTATACGTAATCTGTGAAGGTACTGAACAGTTACTGTTATACGCAGAAACAGACCGAGAGGCCGGTTGGATGGAGGATTATTGTGTGCGGGAATAGATCGAAGGTCGGAAGGCTTCTTACGGGCATAGTCTTGCAGTGCCTGCTGAGTCTTTTGCTGTGGATGTCGGTTTTCTGTGAGGGGTATGCGGAGGAGTCTGCCGCAGATCAGTGGATTAAGACAGTATATAATGAAAATAATGGTCTGGACACCGGCGAGGCAAATGCTGTGCTTCAGACGAAAGACGGCTACATCTGGGTCGCCAGCTATGGCGGGCTGCTTCGTTATGACGGCAGGAATTTTGAGAACTTCAGCATTGGAGACAATGCGGTAGCTTCCTCAAGCATCCGTGCGCTGTACGAGGATGAAAGTGGCCGTCTTTTTATTGGGACAAATGACAGCGGCGTTTTTCTTTATGAGAACGGCAGCTTCACGGAGATTTCCGATGAGGAAGGCAGTTTTTACTCCGTGCGTTCTTTTGCGGAGGACCTGACCGGGACCGTATACGTCGGTACAAGCACAGGTCTGGCTTTTGTGGAAGAAGCGGAGGATGGGACTCTGACTCTTTCCGCGGTTGATGGCACCCAGAGAAGGGTTGTTTATGATCTGACATGTGACAGCGACGGTGTACTCTGGGGCTGTGCGGACAGCAGTGATCTGTTCCTGGTAGAGGATGGGGTCCTTGTGGGGACTATGAATGCGGATGCCTGGTTTGAGGATAACTGCTACAGCGTGTTCTGCGCGTCGGACGGCAGCATTTACCTTGGCAGCGGCGGCAGTGAGGCAGTACGTCTGCATTGGCCGGAAGAAGACGCGGCAGACGTGCTCGATACCGGCGAACTGTATGCCGTTAACCGTTTTTATGAGACTGCGGATGGAACTGTCTGGGCACTCTGTGACAACGGGATCGCACAGATAGATGAGAATGACGCATTTCAGACTCCGGGCGGGATGTCCGGGATGATATCCTGCAGCTCGATGATCGAGGATTATGAGGGAAATTTCTGGGTCACCTCCAGCCGGACCGGCCTTACATATTATTCTGAAGGCAAATTTTATAATTACAATGATCATGCCGGACTTGACGGCATTTCGGTAAACGCGATCGTGCGGCAGGATGGATATACCTATATCGGCACGGACAGCGGCCTGATCCTTCTGGATGAGAATTATGAACGGGTAGAGAATGAACTGACAGAAGCAATGGATTCCCGGCGGGTGCGCCATATCCTGTGTGCCGAAGACGGCAGCTTCTGGTTCTGTGTGTACGGGACAGGCCTGCTGCATTATACTCCGGAAGACGGGGGAATCCTGCTGATGACAGAAGAGGACGGTCTATTAAGCAATCAGGTACGTGTGACACTGGAGCTTTCTGATGGGAGCATTGCTGCCGCGGGCAGCGGAGGGATTGATATTATAAAAAACGGGAAGGTTACTGCAAGCTATGGTTCGGAGGAACTGCCGTATTCGTTTATCCTCTGTATGTATGAGGCGGAGGACGGCACACTGGTGGCCGGCAGCGACGGGCAGGGCTTTTATGAGATTACTGAGGATGGTGTGACACAGTATTATAAGGAAGAAGGACTTTCCTCCGGCACGGTCATGCGCATGACTTCAGATGGTGAGGGCGTCTGGATTAGCGCCGGAAGCTCTCTCTATTATCGGGATGAGGATGGGATCCGGGAAATTTCTCTGCCGGAGAGCGCGGGCAGTGTTCTCGACATTCAGATTGTCGGCGATGAGATCTGGCTGGAAAAAAGCAGCGGAATCCTGATTGGAGACAGAGAGGAGCTGCTGGCGGGTACGGCTTCCCTTCGTGAGCTTGGCACCGGATACGGACTGACCGGTACTCTGGTCGCCAATTCCTGGAACTGGCTGGACGAGGAAAGCGGGACATTCTGGCTGTGTACGAATAACGGCGTCTCGATCATCGACACGGGGCATATTCCCACCAATGAGACGAAGCCTCTGGCTGCTGTCTCCAAAGCCCTGGTCGATCAGGAGACCTGTGCGGCCACGGATGAGATCACAATACAGGCCTCGGCGACGCGTGTGACATTTGAGTTTTCTGTGCTTTCATTTACGCCAGGAGAAAAGACAGTGGAGTATTGTCTGAAAGGCTTTGATGAGGAAATGATCACCGGAAGTGCTTCTTCGGTGACTTCAGTCAGCTATACCAACTTAAGCGGCGGAGATTATGAGTTCCATATAGCAGTCTGCAATGAGGATGGTGTGGAGGGAGACGAGATCGTTCTAACGCTTCATAAGGAAATCTATTTCTGGCAGACGACAGCCTTTCTGATCCTTCTGGCTGTGCTGATCCTGCTGGCGGTGATTCTGATTTTCATGATGGCCTATCGGTACCGTGTCAACAGCCTGAAAAAACGGCAGGCCGAATATAAGATGATCATTGATCAGTCTTTGCGGACGTTTGCGAACGCGATCGATGCGAAGGATAAGGATACCAACGGACATTCCATACGCGTTTCGAAGTATTCAAAGGAAATTGCCCGCCGTATGAATTTTTCCGAGGCGGAGCAGGAAGAGATTTCCTATATGGCGCTGCTCCATGATATCGGAAAGATCGGAATACCGGACAGTATTCTGAAAAAGACCGGCAAACTGACGCCCGAGGAGTGGGATACGGTCAAGACGCATCCGCGCATCGGCGGCGAGATACTGAGTGAATTTACTGTGATTCCGGATATCGCGGACGGGGCGAAATACCATCATGAGCGTTATGACGGAAAAGGCTACTGCGAAGGCCTGAAAGGAGAGAACATTCCGCTTAAGGCCCGCATTATCGCCATTGCCGATTCATTTGACGCAATGTGCAGCACACGCCGCTATCAGACCGGCAATACACTGGAATATGCGAGAGAGGAGCTGCTGCGCTGCAGCGGGGCACAGTTTGACCCCAATATCGTTGGGTTCATGATCGCCATGATCGACGACGGGTTTGTGGAGCAGGTGAAGCAGGAAAATTGATTATAGAATCGAGCAGGAGGAGGCTTGCGCAAAGAAGACGCCGGGGAATAAAATCCATCCGGCGCCTTCTTTTCTTATTTATGAAACCGTATGCCTCTCTTCACTGCAGATCGGGAAGTATTCGGCTTCTTTTCGTTTCGTTACACTGTGTGTCCCTTGGCAACATAGACCGGGAAACTGTCGGTGCCCTTCATCTCTTTACCCGCGCTGACCTTCACATTCTTATCTGTGATCAGATAGTCGATGCTTGCTCCGGCCTCGACTACGGTATCCTGCATCAGTACGCAGTTCTTTACGACTGCACCTTTCTCGATCCGCACGCCTCTGAAGAGAACGCTGTTCTCCACTTCGCCTTCAATCACGCAGCCGTCGGCACACATTACATTGGATACTTTCGCGCCGTTGATATAACGGGTCGGGTTGTCGTCACGGATCTTGGTGTAGATCGGAGCGCCGTCAAACAGAGCGTTCAGGTTGTAATCGTCAAGAAGCTTGAGATTCTCGTCAAAATAGCTCTTCATACCGGTGATGCGTGCGGTATAGCCTTCGTATTTGTAAGCGTGTACATTCCGCCAGGACAGCTGATTCAACAGTACGTCGCGGTTGAAATGCTCCAGTCCGCGCACAAATGCGGTGTTGACCATGTTGATCAGCAGCTCGCGCTCCAGCACGTAAATGTTCATCGAATAATTCTGCACGCCGCTGACACGCGGATTCACATAAATGTGGTTGATCCGCCCGTTGTCGATCGTGAATGTATAATGGAAGCCTCTGCTGTTATCCTGCGTGCGCATCAGATATTCCGGAAGCTCTTTTTCACAGTAAGCGATGGAGACGTCCGCTCCGCTCTCAATATGCTCATTGATCATTTTGGTGAAGTCAAAATTCACTGCGATGCTGGAATCCGCCATGATGACGAAACGCTCTTTCTGCTCACGCAGAAACGGAAGAATGTTTGCCAGCGTGCCGATCCGTCCGTTGTAAACTTTGTTTGACTTCTCCGCATAGGGCGGGAAAATATGGAGACCGCCGTTCTTGCGGACCAGATCCCACTCCCGGCCGGTACCAAGGTGATCCATCAGTGAATGATAGTTGCTGTTTACCGGAACGACAATGTTGTCAATGTCGCAGTTGACCATGCTCGAAAGAATAAAGTCGATCATGCGGTAACGGCTTGCGAAAGGAATGGATGCCATGCTCCGGATAGTGACCAGTTCAGGAACAAGTGCGTCGTAATGATTCGGGAAAATGATCCCAAGTGCGCTCGTATTTGAATTTACCATTGTTTTTCACCGCCCTCCACATTATTGTAAATCATTGCTTTCGGGCCGATGACCGCACCCGCGCCAACGGTAAGTCCTGCGCCGACGGTGGCCACACCGTTTTCTTCCTCTGTCGGCATCGCGCCAACAACCGCGTTCTCACCAATCGTTACATTTTCCGCAAGAATGCAGTGCTTCACGACCGCGCCGGATTTGATGACGGAACCGCCCATGATGACCGCGTCCTCCACGATCGCACCGGATTCTACCTTTACACCCGCAAACAGAACCGAATGCTTCACACTTCCGCCGATGCGGCAGCCATCCGTGATCATCGAATTCTCAACGGTTGCCCCGGCGCTGATCTTGTGACCGGTCATGCCGCTGTTCCGGCTGTAAATCTTCCAGCCATCCTCAAAGAGGTCGATACCGCTGTGTTCCGGATCCAGAACCTCCATATTCGCTTCCCAGAGGGAAGAAATCGTCCCGACATCCTTCCAGTAGCCGCTGAAATGATAAGCGTACATTCTGCGGTTATCACGCAGCAGATTCGGGATAATGTTGTTGCCGAAGTCATTTTCGGAATTCGGATCCGCCTCATCCTCGGTCAGATATTTTTTCAGGATATCCCAGTTAAAGATATAGATACCCATGGAGGCGAGATTGGACTTCGGATTCTTCGGCTTCTCCTGGAACTCTGTGATCCTGTCGTCTTCACCGGCTACCATCAGGCCGAAGCGGGGAGCCTCCTCCCATGGAACTTCCATGACAGCGACGCTGAACTCCGCGTTCTTCTCTTTGTGGAAACGCAGGAAATCGCTGTAATCCTGTTTGCAGATCTGGTCGCCGGAAAGAATGATCACATATTTCGGATCATACCGTTCGATAAAAGAGAGATTCTGGTAAATCGCGTTGGCTGTACCCTTGTACCAGTCTGAGCCGGAAGCCTGCTGGTAAGGCGGCAGCACATGTACGCCTCCGTGCAGACGGTCCAGATCCCAGGGCTGCCCGTTGCCGATGTACTCGTTGAGCACAAGCGGCTGGTACTGGGTCAGTATTCCGACCGTATCGATGCCGGAGTTTACGCAGTTCGAGAGCGGGAAATCGATGATACGATATTTTCCGCCGAAAGGAACCGCAGGTTTGGCAAGCTTCTGTGTCAGGGCATACAGTCTGGAGCCCTGGCCGCCGGCAAGAAGCATTGCAATCATTTCCTGAGCCATAATATAGATATCCTCCTGTTATTTTTGTGTAATTATTCAGTACCTTCACCGTAACTGTTCAGTACCTTCACAATTACATTTTGCATTAATTCAGAGCACCATCAAGTCTCAGACATACGACACGCAAGGGTCATGCAGTCTGCAGAGCAGGCAATCTGTGGCCTGTTGGACTGAATAGCTGCTGTTAAGTAGAATTGTACCATAAAAATATGGAAAAGGGAATTTATTTGTGCAAATTTTTCAAAAATTTTTCACACATATTACAGACAGATGGAAAAACTGTTTTGAAAAAGGGTATGGAACTGTCTGTCTGTTTATGTTATACTTGCTCCATTGATATTTATGATTTCCCAAGGCAATTGAAAAGGCATGAAAATGCTGCGGCAAGGCCCGAATCAGAAATCTGAGGGCACCAAAGATGCAGCAAACAGAAGGAGAATGCAGGATTATGGAGACTTACAAGCAGGAATTCATTGAGTTTATGGTAGACTGTGAGGTGCTTCGCTTCGGCGACTTCGTGACAAAGAGCGGACGGAAGACGCCGTTCTTTGTAAATACGGGATTTTACCGCACGGGCGCGCAGCTGCGCAGACTTGGCGGTTATTACGCGCAGGCAGTGGAGCAGAAGTTCGGTCTGGATTTTGACATCCTGTTCGGACCTGCCTACAAGGGCATTCCGCTTTCTGTGGCGGCAACGATGGCCATCAGTGAGAAATATGACAGGGACATCCGTTACTGTTCCAACCGCAAGGAAGTCAAGGATCATGGAGATAAGGGCATTCTTCTGGGAAGCCCGATCAAAGACGGCGACCGCGTGGTGATCATTGAGGATGTGACGACTGCCGGTACTTCCATTCAGGAGACGCTGCCGATCATCCGGGCGCAGGGCGACGTCAACGTGCTTGGCCTGGTCGTATCTGTGGACCGCATGGAGCGGGGGCAGGGCACAAAGAGCGCCCTTCAGGAGATTGAGGAGACTTACGGACTGAAGACAACCGCGATCGTTACGATGGCGGAGGTCGTGGAGCATCTGTACGGCAGAGAGTACAAAGGCAGAGTTGTGATCGACGATGCGATGAAGGCGAAGATTGACGAGTATTATAAGGAATACGGAGCATCGCAGGACTGATACAGTGCTTTGGCGGCATTGAGGATGTATGCAGGGGAAAGAAAATCCACAGGTATTATTTACTGCGGGAGTTCTGTTACGACATGACAGGGAACAGGAGGAATTCAATATGAATGAACGAATTGTAAAAGCGACGGCTAAGGCAGGAATATGGAATCTGGTGCTGGGCATTATCGTACTTGTGACGGGCGTAGTATCCGGCGTCCTGATGATACTGAATGCGGCGAGGCTGTGGAAAGCCGGCACCGGACTGGGGCTTTGATGAGCGAAGAAAGACCCTGGCGAAAACGAATCCGGATTCTGGGCGCGTGCCTGTTTCTGCTCTATATGGCCGGACTCATCTATTTTTTGTTCCTCTCCGAGGATGCCGGACACGGCGGAGCGGGAGAGTACGATTATAATATTCAGCCGTTTCGCGAAATTATCCGCTATATCCGCTACCGGGAGCTTCTGGGCATACGAGCTGTGCTGATGAATCTGGTCGGCAATGTCATCGGCTTTATGCCGTTCGGTGCGCTGGTTCCCCTGATGTGGCGCAGTGCGCGTAAAGCATGGCGCACGACCCTGCTGAGCTTTGAGATCAGTGCGCTGGTAGAGTTTTCACAGCTGATTTTTAAGGTCGGCTGCTTTGACGTGGACGACATGATACTGAACGCTCTGGGCGGACTGCTTGGCTATGCGCTGTTTTTTGCGGCGAGCTGCTGCTATTATAAGGCGGAGGAACGAAACATGGCTGCGGCGGAAATACGGAAGGCACGTCGGGGCAGAAGGCAAATATAAGGGGATAAGATGGCGAAAAGAAAAGTATATTCATTTGTCGACAAAAAATATTCTACGAACAGCATCGCGTCAGTTGTGCTGGGCCTGTTCGGTACCGGAATGCTGCTGCTTTTGCTTCTGGTTTCGTATCTGCTTTCCGGAAGTGCGGGAGCCTGGATCGGAGCCTGCGGCGTGACCGGGATGGTAATGGCCATTATGGGGCTGCGGTATGGTTTTCTTGGATTTCAGGATGACTGTAAGTCTTATTTTTGCTGTAAGCTTGGTACGATCGTGAGCACAGTGGCGATCGTGGGCTGGTTTTTTGTGGTATGTATGGGGATTGTGAGTATGTTGTGATATGAGTGTGAGTATGAGTATTCGGACAACAGGGGGCTGCTGTCTGCAGGCAGTTCCTGTGAGGAAGAGACGGCAAAACGAAAACAGAGAAAGATTCAATTGGATGAGATTGAAGACGGTTTGACATTTGCAAGCGTCGCTCCCCTCGCGGGAGCGTGGATTGAATTATGGCAGAAGGAGGATTGTATATGCAGGAAGAGGAGTTTCAGGATTTTTTAAAGGAGCGGTATGATCTCTCTGTTGCGCGGATTCATGAAATCGGCGGAGAGGAGACTGTACAGGCTCCTTTTTCTGATTATTTTAAGCGGACGGCAGAGTTTCTTCTGATGATGGAAGAGTTAAAAAACCGGGTCGATGCGGGGCGCACCAGTATGGTATCAGGCTTTGATACGAATCGTGACAGGATACCGGCGGATTGTGCCGACAGCGGCAGGAAGGATGCGCCGCAAATGGACACCCTTCAGCAGTGCGAGGAGTGGAATGAGCGCCTGTATCAGGATATTCTGCCCGGCAATTATGAGACCAGCTATGCCAATCCGGAATACGCTGAAAAAATGCTCGGCGAGGGGTATGGGAAGCTGTTAAGCTTTCTGTATACGGAGCTGCGGGGCATGATCGTTTATGTGTACGAGCGGCGCTTTGAGGAGCAGGTGATCCTGCTGGAGCTGTTTATAGAGATTTATAACTGTTTTGAAAACACAGAGCCTGCTGACCATTCGGAGAAAGAGAACACTTCGCAGGTGACTGACGCCGAATTACCATCTTACCGGGAGCTGCAGCAGATTCTTTACTGGTTTGTCAGCGATTACAGCGAGCTGTTTGTGACGCACCGGGTGCGGGAGGCAGTTGACCCGTCGCTTGATTTTGCAACGAGGATTGTCATGGATTCGGATCTGGAGGATCCGCGTTATCTTTATCAGTATGGAGAATATGTGACAGAAAATGAGCGGAAGATGGCGGAATTTCTGAATTCCCTTCCGGAGGAAGAGATTGCGGCGATGGCCGATACTTTCACAGAGGGTTACCGGATCGGTTTTCTCGCCGGAGGCAAGGATCTTTCGCGTAAGAAAACAGTCAATATCCGGTATCAGCTGGGATTTGAACGCATGATCCGCAGGGCAATTCAGAACTTTGAAAAAATGGGGCTGCGCCCGGTCATTTACCGGGCCGCGGTCAGTACGTTAAATAAGAAACAGCATCAGCGCATCGGTTATACGGGGGCCGTGCCGAATCCGCAATATGATTATGATCATCGGGCGGACCTGGCACTTTATCTGGATAATAAATTTGTCGAGCGAAGGCTTGGTGTGATGCGCACCGCATATGAGGATAATCGCCAGCCTGCGCGGGAGCACGGCGGACCGGCGGTAGTGGAGGTGTTTGGCGAGACACCGTTTACTCCTTCTGCAAAGCCGTCTGCGTATCAGCTTTCGGAAAAGCAGCAGAAGCTCTCCAACCGGATGGATAATGAGGCCTCACAGATTGTAAACCAGTATATTATCGGAAAAGAACGCAGTTTTACCATCATTGCCTTTCCGGTTCCGCAGATCGGGGAACGGTTCAGAGAGATCTTCCGGGAGACGATCAGGGTCAACACACTGGATTATGCGCTGTATCAGCGCATCCAGCAGGTGCTGATCGACGCTCTCAATGAGGGAGTGGCGGTTCATGTTCAGGGACAGAACGGCAACCGCACAGATCTGACGGTTGCATTGGCACCGCTTGCTGATCCGGATTCACAGTCCATTTTTGAAAATTGTGTAGCGGATGTCAATATCCCTGTCGGAGAGGTGTTCACATCGCCAAAGCTTACCGGTACGAACGGACTGCTGCATGTGAAGCAGGTTTATCTGGGATCTTTGAATTATGTGGATCTTTCGGTGCGCTTCACGGACGGCATGGTTACGGACTACGGCTGCGGGAATTTTGCTTCAGAGGAAGAAAATCGCAAATACTTTTTTGAAAATGTGATGTACAGTCATGAGACGCTGCCGCTTGGCGAGTTCGCGATCGGTACAAATACGACCGCCTATGTGATGGCACGCAAATTTGACATTGCCGGATTGCTGCCGATCCTGATCGCGGAAAAGACCGGGCCGCATTTTGCCATTGGCGATACCTGCTACAGCTGGCAGGAGGACACGCCGGTCTACAATCCGGACGGAAAGGAGATCATCGCCCGCGACAATGAGGTGACGCTACAGCGGAAGGATGATCCTTCCAAAGCTTATTTTGGCTGTCATACGGACATTACGATCCCTTATGAGGAGATTGGTCACATTCAGGTCATCCGCGCGGACGGCAGCCGGATTTCCCTGCTGGAGAACGGGCGATTTGTCCTGCCGGGGACGGAGGAACTGAACGCACCGCTGGATGAAGCGGATTATTAAAGACAGAAAGAAGATGTTGGAATCATGAAATGGAATCCGAAGATACTGATGCAGTTAAAAGATATGGAAGAACGCTTCAAAGCCGGACACCCGAGGGTGGAGCCGTTCTGCGCGGCGGCAGCGGCCGTGGTCGATGAAGGTTCGGTGATCGAGGTAACGATGACCACCTCTTCCGGAGAAACGCTCCGCACCAATATGCGGGTCAGCGCCCAGGATATGGAGATGATCCGCACATTGAAGGAAAGTGCGGGCTGAATCCGGCGGCCAGATCTCTTACCTGACCCTGATTTCCAGGTTACAGATCATTTCCGGAATCGAAGCGGAGCGGAGACCCGGGTGCGGCTTTAGCCGCAAAACACCTTGCCCGGCCGTGCGCATATAAAAGAGGGCGCTCTGAAAAGAGAGTGCCCTCGTATTTACTTTCGTTTATGCTCCATTACAAAAGCTGTGAGCTATAACAATGCTGCTTGCGTCTTTATCACCTGCGGACATCGCCCACCAGCCGGATCCGCAGAGAATCCAGTTCCAGTCCTCCCTGTGAGAAATAGAACTTCATATAGTGCATCTTCCCGCGCACTTCTTTTTCGCGGGAAAGCTCTGTCTTCCCGGATTCGCCGTGCCAGGTATAGATATTCAGCACCGTGTTGTCCAGACTTAAGGTCGCGGACATCTGTGCGAGCTCGCTGCCGTGTGAGGCGGCGGTCAGAGAGAAGCAGAACAGCCCTTCCTGCAGAAAATCTACCGCAATCGTAAAGTAACTGCCCGCGGACGTCCCGCGGCCCGCAAGCGGGATCACGGTATCCCGGTCAATCGTAAAGTATTCCATGTTTTCGCCGGTCGTCAGATCGAGTGATTCCGGTGTATGGATGTGCGTGACCTCATGGTATGTGCCGCGCAGCCGCTGCATGGCGGGGGAGGCAATCAGGAAACGGCAGATGTTGGCTGCGTTCCGCACAAGCTCCGCGCGGGTCAGTTCGCCTTTCTTCAGTGCCTTTTTCTGGTTGTCCGAAAAGGTCAGCGCATCCTGCGTCACCATATAGACGTCATTCTGCGCGCGTACCATTGCGGCCAGATTGTTGCGGGAGGCCGGTTCTCCTTCGTCATTGATGTGTGCCCACCAGTCTGTCATGACCATGCCCTGATAGTTCCATTCGTCATGCAGAATTGTCGTGTTCAGGTCGTAACTGCCCGCAGTCCAGATGCCGTTCACCGGTCCGTAGGTCGTCATGATGGAACGGGTATGTCCGCTTCTGACGCCCATCTCAAAAGGCTTCAGGTAGATTTCGCGCAGTGCGCGTTCGGATATGACACTGTTGGCGGCATGGCGGTAATATTCCTGATTGTTTGCACAGAAATGCTTCATCGTGCCGCTGACCGCATAGTGGTCCATGCCGGTTACCTGAGCGACTGCCATGCGGCCGGTCAGATAAGGATCTTCTGAGTGATATTCAAAATTCCGTCCGTTTAAGGGGCTGCGGTGAATGTTAATGCCGGGGCCCAGGAGCGCATCGATCTTGTTGGCGTAGAGCTCCAGTCCTTCCATGGCAAAAAGCTCCGTGACCAGCGCTTCATTGAATGTGCAGGCAAGCAGCGTACCGTTTGGCAGACAGAAAGCGCTTGTGCCGCAGTCCATGCGGATGCCGGACGGCCCGTCCGCACAGCAGCCGGCAGGGATGCCAAAGTCCTGCAGACGCTTTGTAACGCCACCGAATGCGGATGCTGTGCCCGGCGTAACCTTCGGACTACACATGCCTTCGCCGCGCGAGATTGCCATCAGATCCTCATCGCAAAGCTGAGCCAGAAATTCTTCCATGGACACGTTTCCGTCCGCTACATCCGCAAGCCGGTAACCCTGATCATCCGTGTAAGGCAGGCATTCAGGCAGATGCGCAAGACGCCTGTCCGCAGGAGAAACCGTTCGCTGCGGCACCGACTCATACGTGAGGGTAAGCGGAGCCTGAGTAGCATGATCTGCAGTTGTGTCTGAACAAACGGTGTCTTCGCAAGTGCCTGCTGGGTCTGCTGCTGCACAGACATCCAGCTTTTCTAAACTGTTGTTGCCATGATTCAAAGGCCGGAACCGTTCAAACGGCGCAGTTGGGGCCATTGCCTCCTGACACTTTGCGGCGACAATCGTCTCATCCAGGGCAAAGCTTCCGGTAAAAGCGGCACTGCGCACACTGTTTCCTACATAGATTCCGTAGGTTCCCTGTTCCAGTACAAAGCAGTTCTTATGTCCGGTCAACCCGCTGTCGTCATAGGAAGCGAGTTCCTTAAGAGGTACTGTCAGTGTGATCGTTTCCGTCTCACCGGGGAAAAGCAGGTCTGTTTTTCCAAACGCGATAAGACTGCGCAGCGGCTTGCCAAGCCTGCCCTGCGGCGGATTCACATAGACCTGTACGACTTCCTTTCCTGAACAGCTGCCGGTGTTGGTGACCGTAGTCCGGACAGTCATATGCGGCTCTGATGACGGGGCAGCATTTTCGGCAGACTGTAAATGGGCTGCCTCATCTGCTGTAAAACCAGAACCGGAAGCAGCGCTCACAGAAAAATCTGCAGAAAGAGAAGCCGTGATATCGAACGTTGTGTAGGACAGTCCATATCCGAACGGATACTGGACTTTTTCCGGCGCAAAGGTCTCAAAATAACGGTATCCGACATAGATATCTTCCTGATAATAATTGATGGTGTCTGAACCGAAATTGCGCGAGGACGGGTAATCCTCCAGCTCATACGCAATGGTGTCGGCAAGCTTCCCGCAGGGAGTTACGGCTCCGCAAAGCACATCCGCGACGCCTGCGCCGCCTTCCATGCCGCCCTGCCATGCACAGAGCACGGCACCGGGGCGCACTTCGTCAACCCACTTCATGGAAATGATATTGCCCGTATTCAGCACAACAGCGGTGCGCGGGAATGCCGCGCAGACCTTTTTCAGCATGTCCAGCTCGCACTCTGTGAGGTAATAGCTTCCGGGCTGGCCAAAGTTGTCACGGTCTTCTCCGGCCGTACGGCCTATAATGACTACGGCTGCAGAAGAGTGGTCTGCCGTGTCGCGGACAAGTTCATCCGACAACGGCATTTCTTCCTGGCTCCAGGGCTCCTGGCCCCAGCCGTTTCCCTTATCAAACGGGTGCTGCTTCACCCACTCGCGGTAGGTTTGAAGAAGCGGCTCATAGATCCGGATATTCCGGCTTTCGTATTCCATCAGTCCGTCGAGAATGGAGCGGACATAAGGAACATTCACCATGCCGCCCGATCCGGTGCCGCATTTATAATAATCGAACTGAATCCGCCCGAATATGGCGACGGTATCTCCCGCAAGAAGCGGCAGTGTGTTATTTTCATTGCGCAAAAGAACGCAGCCCTCGGCAGCTGTCTGCCTGGCGAGCGCGCTGTATTTTTTCCAGTCAAGTGTATAAGTATCCATTATAAGCTCCGTTCCGCCGCCGTCAGGCAGCTGTTTTTTTATTCAAAATCATTTCATGCTCTCAAAGTTAAGATTATTGTAATTCTTCAATATCTTCACAGTTACAGTTATTCTTCTTCAGCATCTGTATGTATCCCCGTTTGCACCGGTATCCCGTTGACCTCCACGGAATCATTTACCGGGATGACAAAGCAGAGCCGTCCGCCGACGACCTGCGTCTCGATCAGGTCAGCACATTCCGGCTTCACAGAAATCGAGATGTCCGGCGTTTTGATCTCAAACCGGCGGGTGTGCGCCACGTTTGTCACGTAAAGCTCCGCCTGTGTATCGCCGGATGCTTCCGCAAAGCTTTCATCAAAATGCTCCAGCGCCTCGTCGTCCGCTCCGCTGTCCGCAAGCAGACGCTTCATATCTCCCTTATCAAGCAGGACCGGGTTCGGGTCGTCTTTGTGCTCCTCCAGAAGCTCGTTCAGGGAGGAATGGATGTTTTTTACGGTCTCAAATGTGCAGGAGTCGCTCAAGGTCTCGGCGACAAGTGTATTGAAGGTATCCTTCTGCGAACCGGCCGTGAGCGGAAGCTCGCATCCCAAGAGCAGCCTGGCGAAATCCGCGTTCAGCTCGTCCGGGTTTTTCGAATAATACAGAAGGCTGTGGATATCCGCATTGCGGTCCGTAAAGGCCGGGAACAGGAATCCGGTCACCGGCGGTTCGACGAACCAGTCGCGTATGCGTTCGCTGATCGTGTTGGTCTCCTCGTGGTAGCAAAGTCCCGGTTTGGACAAATGCACCGGGCAGATCGAGCACAGCAGAAATTCATAGACATCCTCCGAGGCATCGTCCATATCCAGTCCGTCGGTGCCCTTCCCGGGAATGTCATACGCGCCGTGAATTAATATAATGTAATAATTCTCCGGATACAGAAAGGTGTCGATGACCTTGTCATAAAACTCATCCAGCAGGGTATCATCCTTGAGAGCGCTGGCTTTCAGCTTCATCAGAAAGCCCTGCAGTCCGCCGTCCCGGATCGCACCTGAGGCAGAAAGGTTCGCCGAGGCGGAGTCGGAATGGTCAGGATCGCTGCCTGTTTGATCCGTGGAAAATTCGTCTGAATGCACAAGCGGAAATTCCATATCCAGAAGATTTTTCCCAATCGTGCCGGAGAGCGTTTTTTTGAAAATATCAAAATATTTGAACATCTCCTCCTCCGGAAGGGAGAGAAATGCTTCCTTCATTGTAGCCTTTTTTGTTTTTTCCGAGTCCACGTAGCAGCCGCAGATTCTTGTGACCGGCGTGCGGTCCGGGTGGAACAGGCGTTTCAGCTCGGAGACTTCTTTCTTATTCATAGTGTGTTTTCCTCTTTATGTAATGTAATGATACAAGGGACAAAAGGTCAGGCCTGAAAGAACAGCTTCTCAATCAGAGGTACGCCCCAGGTATTGACCGCATACAGCAGCATCAGATGCACCGGATAGAACCAGTAGAAGAAGTATTTGAGCGAGATGCCGCGCTTCCCATTGTAAAAATAAATGGGGATGAATGCGATCGGTGCGGGAAGCTCCCAGGAGATCGCCGCGGCTCCGCCGATGCACTGGTACAGTCTGGAATTGCGCATCAGATACAGGACCGCGATCAGAAACACGCCCTTGTAGCTGTAATCCGTGTCGATCCACGCGGCCAGCAGCATCCCGGCTGCGATCGGCAGAATGGCGAGCAGCAGACGCTTCGTTCCATTGTCTGTCAGCCAGCGGATCGCCATCATGACCAGCAGCCCGATCAGCAGAGTAAAATAGACGTTCTGCTTGTCCGGGTAAAACCAGCTCCCCTTCAGTGCGATATCGAACGGGATTTCGGAGATCAGCGCGAACAAAAAAAGCCGCCCTGCGTATTTGCGCGGGCTTCGTGTGTGCAGGAATCCTTCCACCAGCAAAAAGCAGAAGATGGGAAACGCCACCCGCCCGATGTCACGCGAGAGATTGTAAATCTGCACCCAGGTATTACGAAGCGCTGCATTACCTGTCACCTCAGGGAGACGTGTAATGGAGCGGATTACGGTCGCGCCTGTGTGGTCAATCAGCATGGTAATGATCGCGATCAGCTTTAAAGTGCTGCCGGAAATACCGAATCTGTTTATTCTTTCTTTCATAGAGGATCCTTAATTCTGTATAGTAAACGAGTTAAGCCGTTTGTAACGATTTCGCCCAATTTTAAATGCATCTTCGATGCATGGGGCGAAATCACACATCCGAAACGTGTTCTTGCGAGCCTGACAGCAAGTGTCAGGCTCGCCGTGAATAGCAACAAACAGCATACTTGTTTTCCGGCATTTTGTCAAGAACAGATGTATGGATTGGACGTTTCTGTATGGGCCATTTATGATAATGTCCTTATATACCACAAGAGAAAATGTCCCAAA
>JAJQIL010000001.1 GCA_021199235.1 Lachnospiraceae bacterium
ATTATTTTGAAGCTCTGCACTGATCAGAAATAACGTGAATCTTTATTTTCTGTATTGACTCACATTTTATCTTGTGATATATTGACCTAGTGTGATTTTGTAACTGCGAAGATACTGAACAGTTACCTGATTTTCAGCCGATGCCCGGATACAGGATTTCTCCAGCCGTTTCCTGGTGTCAGGTGATTATGTCTTCGGCTCAGGAGACAGAAGACGCAGACCGGAATGTTCGGACTGCAGAATAATTTATCAGGAGGATTTATTTCAATGATTTCCAAAGAAAAGAAAACTGCTATCATCAACGAGTACGCGAGAACACCGGGTGATACCGGTTCGCCGGAGGTACAGATCGCAATTCTTACAGCGCGCATTCAGGAGCTGACCGCTCATCTGCAGGCGAATCCGAAGGATCATCATTCCAGAAGAGGACTTCTGAAGATGGTTGGTAAAAGACGTGGCCTGCTGGCTTACCTGAAGAAGACAGATCTGGAAGGGTACCGTACTCTGATCGCAAAGCTTGGCATCAGAAAATAATGTTTACAAAAGGG
Organism: Lachnospiraceae bacterium; assembly: GCA_021199235.1. Classification (GTDB taxonomy): domain Bacteria; phylum Bacillota; class Clostridia; order Lachnospirales; family Lachnospiraceae; genus Choladousia. Next base: position 549 of record JAJQIL010000001.1, read on the forward strand.
CGGACCTCACATCCGCCCTTTTTACAGTGAATCGTATTTTTCGCGTAATATATGTTTCTTTACTGCAAAAACCGGTTCACCGGGGCAATCATGCAGCGACGGCCGAGACCACTGAAAAGCTGACAGAAGGGTATTTCATATCCGATTTTTATTGTGTTGGACAATCCTATCGCCGCACTGTCATTTTTTCAGTAGTTTCGGAGCCTGGCTCATGGTTGTTCTCCATGCATCAGATTTCTGTTCTGGTTCTTTTCGATGATGTCTTTTCTTCTGGCTTAACCCATATCGGTCTATGCCGGATCTGATTCTCAGAGATCACGATCTTAAGTCATTATCTGGAGACGGAAAGAGACAGAACTCCCGGAAGGCAATATGCCCTGCATTCCATTAATCAGAAAAGGAGATTATCATGTACAAGAGCTATTCAATGGAGCTTGCCGGAAGAACACTTACCGTCGATATCGGGCGTGTGGGTGCGCAGGCAAATGGTTGTGCGTTTATGCACTACGGAGATACGACCGTACTTTGTACGGCGACGGCTTCCGAGAAGCCGAGAGACGGGATTGACTTTTTCCCGCTCAGTGTAGAATATGAGGAGAAATATTACGCGGTAGGAAAAATCCCCGGGGGATTTAATAAAAGAGAGGGTAAGGCTTCTGAGAATGCGGTTCTGACCGATCGTGTTATCGACCGTCCGATGCGTCCGCTGTTTCCGAAGGATTATCGCAATGACGTTACCCTTGACAATATGGTCATGTCTGTCGATCCTGAGTGCCGTCCGGAGCTGACAGCCATGATCGGCACCGCAATTGCCACCTGCATTTCGGATATCCCGTTCGATGGTCCGTGCGCGATGACGCAGATGGGGCTGGTCAATGGCGAGCTGATCGTGAACCCGTCTCAGGAACAGTGGGACAACGGGGATCTGCAGTTGACTGTCGCTTCTACACGTGAGAAGGTCATTATGATCGAGGCCGGAGCCAATGAGGTGAAGGACGATCTGATGATTGATGCCATCTATAAGTGCCATGCAGTGAATCTGGAGCTGATCGCTTTTATCGATAAGATCGTAGCTGAGGTTGGCAAGCCGAAGCACACTTATGAGAGCTGCGCAGTTCCGGAAGAACTGTTTGAGGCGATCAGGAAGATCGTGCCGCCGGAAGAGATGGAAAAGGCTGTATTTACCGATGTAAAGCAGGTTCGTGAAGCGAATATCCGTGAGATCACGGCGAAGCTTGAAGAGGCATTTGCCGACAACGAAGAATGGCTGGCTGTTCTTTCCGAGGCAGTATATCAGTACCAGAAAAAGACGGTTCGCAAGATGATCCTGAAAGACCATAAGCGTCCGGACGGCCGTGAGATCACGCAGATCCGCCCGCTGGCTGCAGAGGTTGACATCATTCCGAGAGTGCATGGTTCTGCTATGTTTACCCGTGGCCAGACACAGATCTGCACGGTGACGACGCTCGCACTGCTCTCCGAAGTACAGAAGATTGACGGACTGGATGATAATATCAATTGCAAGCGTTATATGCATCATTACAATTTCCCGTCCTACTCTGTAGGCGAGACGAAGGTCAGCAGAGGTCCCGGACGCCGCGAGATCGGCCATGGTGCTCTGGCAGAGAAGGCTCTGATGCCGGTACTTCCGACCGAAGAAGAATTCCCGTACGCGATTCGCACCGTATCTGAGACCTTCGAGTCCAACGGTTCGACTTCACAGGCAAGTGTCTGCGCGTCTACTATGTCCCTGATGGCAGCCGGCGTACCGATCAAAAAACCGGTAGCAGGTATTTCCTGCGGTCTGGTGACCGGAGAGACCGATGACGATTATATCGTATTGACAGATATTCAGGGCCTCGAGGACTTCTTCGGCGACATGGACTTTAAGGTAGCCGGTACTCTGGACGGTATCACGGCTATTCAGATGGATATTAAGATTCACGGCCTGACCCGCCCGATCGTTGAGGAAGCGATTTCCCGCACCCATCAGGCGAGAGAGTATATCCTCAAAGAGATCATGATGCCGTGCATCGCTGAGCCGAGACCTACAGTCAACAAGTATGCACCGAAGATTATGCAGATGACGATCGACCCGCAGAAGATCGGTGATGTGGTTGGCCAGAGAGGCAAGACGATCAATACGATCATCGAGCGCACCGGCGTGAAGATTGATATCAACGACGACGGCTTTGTATCCATCTGCGGTACCGATCAGGCAATGATGGATAAGGCGGCGGAGATGATCCGCATCATTGTGACTGATTTCGAAGCCGGACAGGTATTTGACGGCGTGGTTGTCAGCATCAAGGACTTTGGCTGCTTCGTAGAGTTCGCTCCGGGCAAAGAGGGCATGGTGCACATCTCCCGGATTGCAAAGCACCGCATCAACCGTGTTGAGGATGTGCTGACCCTTGGCGATAAAGTCAGGGTAGTCTGCCTTGGCAAGGACAAGATGGGCCGCATGAGCTTTTCCATGAAGGATGTAAAGCAGAACTGATCGCAGGATATGCGTCAATAAACTTATAAGTCATGTAAAAAAACCGGCTGCGCGTTAAGTGTGCGGCCGGTTTTCATTATAGAAATATTTTATCGGCAGACTCTGGCCAGATCCTCATAAAATCCCGGATAGCTGATGTTGACAATTTCCGCGCCCTGAATGTCCATTTCACCAGAACACGCCAGTGCTGCGACCGCGAAGCTCATGGCGATGCGGTGATCCATATGGGAGTCGATGACAGCGCCGTGGAGCGGCTTTCCGCCTGTGATGATCATACCGTCCGCTGCGGCCTCAACCGGGCAGCCAATACGGGTTAAATTATTGGTCATGACGGCAATACGGTCTGATTCTTTGACGCGCAGCTCGGCGGCGTCCCGAATCACGGTCGTACCGTCCGCGAAAGCGGCGAGAACGGCCAGAACAGGCAGTTCATCGATCAGGGTGGGGATAAGGTCGCCTCCGATTTCTACGGCCTTCAGAGAGCTGCTGCGCACGAGCAGATCGGCACAGGGCTCAGCTCCGGTGTGATCCTCATTTAAAAGCGTGATATCGGCGCCCATCTCCCGGCAGACGCGAAGCATACCGTCCCGGGTCGGATTGATACCGACATTTTTAAGAAGCAGTTCAGAGCCGGGTACAAGTAAGGCAGCAGCGATGAAATAAGCTGCGGAGGAAATGTCTCCGGGGACATGAATCTTCTGGCCGGTGAGCTTCGGTTCGGGAGAGATGGAAACGGTGAATCCACTGCCTTTCACACAGGAAGCATTTCTGTCATTTATGCCTGACATAACCTCAGCATTGCTTTGTGATCCGACATTCTCTTTTACATCAGCGCCGAAATACCGCAGCATCAGCTCGGAATGGTTTCGTGAAACAGCTGGTTCTGTGACGCTGGTAATGCCGTCTGCGTACAGACCGGCGAGCAGGATACAGGATTTTACCTGTGCGGAGGCGACAGGCGAATCATAATGCGCACCATGCAGCTTTTTTCCATGGATCTGCAGAGGCGCACAGCCGTTTCGCCGTACAGAGATGACATCTGCGCCCATACCCGTGAGAGGCGTCATCACGCGTTTCATTGGCCGTTTCTGAATAGTTTCGTCTCCGGTGATGACGGAATTGAAGTGCTGTCCGGCAAGAATGCCGGAGAGCAGGCGAACCGTCGTTCCGCTGTTGCCTGCGTCGAGAATTTCCAACGGAGCTGTCAGACCGTGCAGACCTTTACCGTGAATCAATACATGCGTATCTTTTTGCTCAATCTCAATTCCCATCTGCCGGAAGCAGGAGATGGTCGAGAGACAGTCTGCTCCGGTAAGAAAATTAGTGACCTCGGTTGTCCCATCCGCAAGCGCGCCGAACATCACGCTCCGGTGCGAGATGGATTTATCCCCCGGTATGGAAAGCTCCCCGCGAAGCGGACCTGTGTATTTAATAATCATAATTCGATAAATTCCTTTCCCTGATTCATTTGTCTGAATGCATATCATTTACAACTTGAAAGTTACAAAGAAAATCCACTGAATCATTGTTGTAATGATGACATACTGCTGCATTTACCGTTCCCATACCTGATACTTCTGCTGACGGAGCAGTTCGGCCGCAGCTCTGGACGGCGCTTCCTCATAAAACTCGATCCGCAGCACACCTTCCTCGAATTCTCTGCTCTGTACGATCCCGATATTCTTAATACTGATGCCGTTTTTCGCAAGTATGGCCGCGATCGTGGCAATCGAGCCGGATTCGTCGAGTATATCGCAGTAAATACGGTATGTCTTTTTGAAGTTTCCTGGTCCGCTGGATGAGAAGGAATTGCGGTAATCGCGGGATTTTTCAAACATTTTATAAATTGCCTCGCCGTCGCCTGCCCGCATGGCGTCACGGGAATCCGTGAGAAGGCGGATAAATGTATCCATGACATCGGCAATGTTGTCGCTGTTTGTCAGGCAGATCTGTTCCCACATCTCCGGGGAGGAGGATGCAATCCTTGTAATATCTTTAAAGCCTCCGGCTGCGAGTGTTTTCATCAGTTCCTCTTTGGAATCCAGATCATGGACGGTATTTACCAGGGAAGCTGCGATCAGATGCGGCAGATGACTGATTGCCGCGGTCGCAAAATCATGCTGCCGGTAATCAAGTACGATCGGCAGCGCACCAATCGCGGAAGCCAGGGCGCGCAGCTGTTCCACCCACGCATCCGGCGTGCCCGGCGAAGGCGTCAGGATGTAATAAGCATTCTCAAAAAGATGCGCCTGTGCGTAATTCAGGCCGGACTTTTCCGAACCGGTCATCGGGTGTCCGCCGATAAAACGTCCATTCAGCCCCATCCGTTCCACTGCCATGTGAATGTCTGTTTTGACGCTGCCGACATCCGTGAGTATACAGTCTGTACGTACCGTATCTTTCAGCTGCTCCAGCGCCGCGACGTTGCTGCCCACCGGTGCACATAAAAAGATACAGTCGCATTCGGCAAACCGGGTATCTGCTGCAGAAGAGCAGATGCTGTCAATAATGCCTTCCGACAGGGCGTTTTCTGTTGTCTTTGCTGTACGTGTATATGCCATAATACGGCAGTCCGGAAAAGAACGTTTTAATGCTTTTGCCAGTGATCCGCCAATCAGTCCCAGACCGACAAAGCCGAATGTATGTAATTCCATAATAATTTCCTTTCTTAAGTTACACAGTATATTTCAGAACACCAGCCTTCAGACTGCGGGATGTCCGAAATCTTTTAGAATTTTACTATTTTACGCGGAAAATGTCAATTCCGGCTTCCGTGAAAAATAAATTGTTAAAATTGAATAAAATGCTTGAACTGTTTGTATATTTTTAGTAGAATGTAACTATGTGAGGCAAAAACGTGTTTGTGAAAAAATAGAGTGCGCAGTGCGCATCTATCGGCCTGTTTCGTATGGTACGTGCACGTTTGGCGCATGAGCGAATAAATAAAATGGAGGATGAAGATTATGAATGTTTACACCACTGACAAGATCCGCAACGTCGTAATTCTCGGACACGGCGGCTCGGGTAAGACTACCCTGACCGAAGCCATGGCATATCTGTCCGGTATTACCAGTCGTCTGGGCAGCGTGACTGACGGCAATACGATCAGCGATTATGATAAAGAGGAGATTAAGAGAAAGTTTTCAATTACGACGACGATGGTGCCGATCATCTGGGGCGATACTAAGATCAATATTCTGGATACACCGGGCTATTTTGATTTCGCCGGTGAAGCTGTCGAAGCGTGCGCGGCTGCGGATGCGGCGGTGATTGTTGTAAACGGTAAGAACGGCGTTGAAGTCGGCACACAGAAAGCATGGGATCTGTGCGAGAAGTTCAAGCTTCCGCGTTTCTTCTATGTATCGAACATGGATTTTGATAATGCCAGTTACCGTAAGGTCGTGGAGTCACTGACTGAGCTTTACGGAAAGCGGATCGCGCCGATTCATGTGCCGTTCCGTGAGAATGAGAAGTTTGTCGGTTATGTGAATGTCGTAAAGATGGCAGCCCACAGATATGTGAATAAGCAGGAGAAGGTGGAGTGCCCGATCCCGGAGTATCTGCAGAGCTACGTTGACAAATACCGTGAGAATCTGATCGAGGCAGTCGCTGAGACAAGCGAAGAGTTCATGGATCGCTATTTCAACGGCGAGGAGTTCTCTGAGGCGGAGATCATGGCTGCCCTTCATACGAATGTGGGCGACGGTTCAATCGTACCGGTGACGATGGGTGCCAGCGTCAATCTGCAGGGTATTCTGATCCTGCTGGATGATATTGTAAGCTATATGCCGTCTCCGGAAAAGCGCAAATTCGCGGGTGTGAATACAAAGACCAAGGAAGTGTTTGAAGCGAATTATGATTTCTCCAAGGTGAAATCCGCTTATGTGTGGAAGACCCTGGTGGATCCGTTTATCGGAAAATATTCCTTTATCAAGGTTGCTTCGGGTGTAATCAAGGGCGATGATACCCTTTATAATGATGAAAAAGGTTCTGAGGACCGTGTCGGCAAGCTGTACGTGATGGAAGGCAGCAAGCCTGTAGAGGTGAAAGAACTTCACGCAGGCGATATCGGCGCCATCGGCAAGATCGAAGCATCGACAGGAGACACGCTTTCCACCAAGACCACTCCGATCGCCTATGGAAAGATTGAGACGCCGGTTCCGTATACCTACAAGAGATATGAGCCGAAGGTGCGCGGCGAAGAAGATAAGGTTGCTCAGGCGCTGAATAAGATGGCGCAGGAAGACCTGACTCTGAAGGTGGTCAATGACGGTGAGAACCGCCAGACTCTGCTTTATGGCCTCGGCGACCAGCATCTCGATATCGTGGCAAGCCGTCTTCTTACAAAATATAAAGTTGACATGATTCTGGAGAAGCCGAAAGTGGCGTTCCGTGAGACCATTCGCAAGAGTTCGGATGTAGATTCCAAATACAAGAAGCAGTCCGGCGGTCACGGACAGTATGGCCATGTAAAGATGCGTTTCTCACCGATGGATTCTCTGGATCAGCCCTATGAATTTGATCAGGAAGTTGTCGGCGGCGCAGTTCCGAAGAACTACTTCCCGGCTGTAGAAAAGGGCATCGCGGATTCCTGCCAGAAGGGACCTCTTGCCGGATATCCGGTAGTTGGTGTCAAAGCCGTCCTTTACGATGGTTCCTATCATCCGGTAGATTCCTCTGAGATGGCGTTCAAGACCGCTGCTTCCCAGGCGTTTAAGAAAGGCTTCATGGAAGCCAGCCCGGTACTTCTTGAGCCGATCGCATCCATGAAGGTGACGGTTCCGGATAAGTTCACCGGCGATGTCATGGGAGATCTGAATAAGAGACGCGGCCGTGTGCTTGGCATGAATCCGGACCATAAGGGCAATACGATCGTTGAGGCAGACGTGCCGATGTCCGAACTGTACGGCTATTCGACCCAGCTTCGCTCCATGACTGGCGGTTCAGGAGACTTTACTTATGAATTTGCCCGTTACGAGCAGGCGCCGAATGATGTGCAGGAGCGTGAGATTGCGGCGAGAAATGCTGAAGAGTAATGACAATCTCGTAATTACATGAATAATTAATCGAATGTAGTACATGAGAAAGGCGGCCGGATGGCCGCCTTTCATCATGTTGCATGGCTTTTAATATATTATGTTTAAATACTGTACAGTCGATTTTCTTTACAGCATCTCAATCGCTTTTGCCGGGCATTTCTCCGCGCATTTGCCGCAGCCGACACATTTCTCATAGTCGATATGAGCGATATTGTTCTCGACCGTGATCGCATCGTGTTCACACTGCTTTACACAGAGCTTGCAGCCGATACAGCCGACATCGCAGCTCTTTTTCACGACAGGTCCGCGATCCTTATTGGAACAGCGAACCGCATAGGAAGCCTTCGCCGGGATCAGCTCAATCAGGTGCTTCGGACATGCAGTCACGCACTGCCCGCATCCTTTGCACATTGTGCGGTCGATTACAGCGACGCCGTTCTGTATGCGGATGCCGCCGAACTGGCAGGCCGCAACACAGGAGCCAAAGCCCAGACAGCCATAATCACATTCCCAGGGCGAGAGACCGCTGGAAACGGCTGCCGCACAGTCGTGGATGCCGATATAGTTGCTTCGGTTGGCGGTATGCTCACAGGAGCCGAGGCACTTCACATAAGCTACCTTTTTTTCCTGTGCTTCCGCGCTTACGCCCATGATCTGGCTGATTTTTTCGGCTACAGGCTCGCCGCCGACGGGGCATCCGCTCACAGGAGCCTCTCCTTTAGCGATTGCAGCCGCCATCGCGTCACAGCCCGCAAAGCCGCAGGCACCGCAGTTATTTCCGGGCAGGTATTCACGCACAGCGAGTTCCTTTTCGTCTACCTCTACCTTAAACTTTTTTCCGACCGTGATCAGGAGCATTCCCATCACAAAGCCGATTACCGCCACAGTAACCGTGGCTATCAGAACAGGATACATATTCAACCTCCCTCATCAAAATGACAGTCCGCTGAATCCCATAAACGCGATAGACATCAGGGCAGCAGAGAGCAGCACGACCGGAGCGCCGCGGAACGGAGCCGGAATCGCAGATTCATCGATCCGTTCACGGATACCGGCAAGCAGCACGATAGCGATGGTGTAGCCGATTGCCGTACCAAAGCCTGCAACGACGCTTTCTACAAAGCCATAGCCATCCTGAACGTTTGTCAGTGCAACGCCAAGTACGGCGCAGTTTGTGGTGATCAGAGGCAGATAAATGCCAAGTGCCTGATAGAGCGGCGGAGCCACTTTTTTCAAAAACATTTCTACTATCTGCACCAGTGTCGCGATCACGAGGATGAATACAATGGTGTTCAGATACGTCAGGTTCAGCGGTTCCAGAATAAACGTATACAGGAGATTGGCTACCGCAGACGCAATCGTCATGACAAAGATGACCGCCGCTCCCAGACTGGCTGAGGTCTTAATCTGCTTTGATACGCCAAGGAAGGAGCAGATGCCGAGAAACTGGCTTAATACGACGTTATCCACCAGTGCCGTGGTAATGATGATCAGAATCAAAGATGAATTCATGCCTTAGTTGCCTCCTCCTTTTTATCCTTGCATGGACTGTCTGCTGTTGTCGGTGAACTGTGGCTGATCTGGCAGGTTGCGCAGCAGCCGCCGCAGCCTTCTACCTTTTTGTTCGCTTCTGTATGAATATGTACGGCGTTCATGATCGCGATGATGAACGCGATCACCAGAAAAGCGCCGGGAGCCTTTACGAAGATGGCTACTGGCGGTATGGAATCTGGAATCACTGTGATGTTAAACGCGGTACCTGCGCCGAAGAATTCACGAACCAGACCGATGACTGTCAGTGCGATTGTAAAGCCAAGCCCCATGCCGATGCCGTCAAATGCTGCCAGATCCGGCGTGTGCCTGTTCGCGTAGGCTTCCGCACGGCCGAGGATGATGCAGTTGACCACGATCAGCGGAATATAGATGCCCAGTGAGTCGTAAAGTCCCGGCGTATAGGCCTGCATCAGCAGATCGACGACTGTCACCAGCGAAGCGGTGATGACGATGTAAGCCGGAAGACGTACCTGATCCGGGATGACATTGCGCATCGCCGAGATAATAATGTTTGAAAAGATCAGTACGATCATTGTGGAGACGCCCATGCCAAGTCCGTTGATGGCCGAGGTAGTGACCGCGAGAGTAGGACACATACCGAGCATCAGGACCAGACAGGGATTCTCTTTTACGATGCCGTTGTATATTCGTTCCAGATATGGATTCATGGAAATCCCTCCTTATTTTCTATTATCCAATGTACTCAGCAAAGAATGCCAGCGCCGTATTGACCGCATTGACAACTGCTCCCGATGAGGTGGATGCTCCGGAAATCGTGTCAATCTCGTTGTCCTCTGTTGAATCACCGGATTTATTGAGGACAAATGCGTCGGTGCTGACCCCTTCGAACTGCCCCTTAAACGAGTCCTCATCTACACGCATACCCATACCGGCCGTCTCTGTCAGAGTAGTAAAGGCGAGTTTTATCACGGTCCCGTCGGTGGTAAGACCTACAGAAAGCGTGATGTCACCGTCGTATCCGTCGCTGCTTGTGACGCTTAAGACATAGCCGGCAACCTCACCTTCCGCATCATAGCCGACGACTGCGGTGTTGACATATGTACGTCCGAACGACTCATCGTAAACATCATCGCCGAGTGCTTCAATTGCCGCATCCAGATCATCGTCAAATTCAAAGGAAACCGCATCCGGACAAACTTCCTGATAAGAGGCCAGAGTATCCGCAAGCTCCTGTTCTTCAATTTTAGATTTCGTCATTGCATAAATTCCGCTTAAAGCAAGTCCGGCAACAAGCGTGATCACGGTCAGATTGATTGCCGCTTTCGGGAATTCCCGTTCCTTATATTCGCCATTGTTGTAGCCGAGTGGTTTTGGCACAGGAATCTTATCAATGAACGGTACTAGCATATTAGAGATAATAATCGCATAGCTGAACGAATCCGCGGAAGAACCGAATACACGGAACAGACCGCCAAGCAGGCCGACCAGAGCACCGTAGATCAGGTGTCCTCTTGACGTTACCGGACTGGTGACCGGATCGGTGGCCATAAAGAACGCTCCCATCAGAAGTCCGCCGCCGCAGATCTGCAGCGCCAGATAAGAGGGAGCAAAACCGCCCTCGCCGAAAAGCCCCATAAATAAGGTAAAGACTGCAATGCAGGATACCGGAATCTCCCAGCTGATGCCGCCTGTAGCAAGTAAAAACAGACCGCCAAGCAGCAGCGCGAGAGCAGAACTGCCAATAACTCCGGTGGAACCTCCCAGGAAAACATTCATCACATTGACCGATTCTCCGGCATTGAATGCAGCGAGCGGCGTTGCCGTACTGACAGAGTCCACACTGTAATTCGTCATGGCTGTGCCAAATGATATCAACAGGAAACAGCGCGCTGTAAGTGCCGGATTCAGGAAATTCTTTCCGAGTCCGCCAAAGAGGCATTTAACGACAACAATTGCAAAAACACTTCCAAGAATCGGAAGATAGAGCGGCGCTTTGGGCGGAAGACAGAGGGCAAGCAGAAGCCCTGTCACGACTGCACTGCCATCCGTGATTGTATTCGGGCGTTTTGTGATGCGGTCAAAAATGTATTCTGAAGCCACAGCAGATAACACGGACAGCAGGATCACCAGAAACGCGTGAAATCCATATCGTATGACGCCGACGATCGTGACCGGCATCAACGATAAAATCACATCCAGCATCACTTTGCCGGTGGTCAGTTTTCTGTCGCGCACATGAGGGCTGGAAGAAATATTCAGTAACTGATGTTCATTCATGTCTCATCCCTCACTTTCTTTTTGCGGCCATAATCTCGGCCTTTGCCTGTTTGAACAGCTGCATCAGAGGCCGCTTTGCCGGACAGATGTAGGTACAGGAGCCGCAGGCGATACAGTCGAGGCCATAAAGCTTATGCTCATATTTCTCATAATCTTTTTTCTCAGCGGCATCCGCCATCATCTGCGGGATCAGGTGGATCGGACAGACTCTGGAACAGCGCCCGCAGCGGATACAGGCCGTCTGCTGTGTCTCGGCATTTTCCACCTCATCCTCGGCAAGCAGCGTAAGCGCATTGCCTGCTTTGGTGACCGGTGCATCAAGAGAAGGCATCGCGATGCCCATCATTGGTCCGCCGCTCAAAGCTTTTTTCAAAGTCACTCCGGGCTTCATGCCGCCCGCCGCTTCAACAAGTTCGGCGCAGGAGGTCCCGATGGGGACTTCGAATGTGGCCGGATTTGCGACTGCGTCGCCGGATACCGTAAAATAACGTTTCATCAGCGGTTCGGAATAATAACACGCCCGATAGATCGCATAGAGCGAAGCTACGTTGCAGACGATGCAGCCGACGTCAGCAGGCAGCTGACCGAATTTCAGGTCACGTCCGCTGACTACGGAGATCAGGTTGCGCTCGCCGCCCTGCGGATATTTGGTCATGACCGGCTGCACCATAACGCCTTTTTCACCGGCACAGACCGCTTCCATCGCTTTGATGGCCTCCGGCTTGTTGTCTTCTATCGCGATCACGCCCATAGCGTCCGGGAAAAGCTGCAGTACAAGTCTCAGACCTTCGTAAATGCCGCGGCTCTTTTCCTGCATCAGACGGTCATCACAGGTGATGTACGGCTCGCACTCAGATCCGTTGGCGATGATATATTCAATCGAATCCGGATTCTTGGAAGTGAGCTTGACATGAGTCGGAAATCCGGCTCCTCCCATACCTACAATACCTGCGCGTGAAATCGCATCCAGAATGTCCTTGCTGGAAAAGGTACCGGCGTTGTGTTTCTGCCCCACACCTTCGGCAGGCGTATATTCGCCGTCATTCTCAATGACAATGCACATAGCCTTAGCTCCGGAAGCGACGCGGCGTTCCTCAATGGCTTTTACCATGCCTGAACAGGAGCTGACAATGTTTGCCGACACAAACCCGTCGGCTTCTGCAATCACCTGCCCTGCTAATACCTGATCGCCCTTAGCCACAACCGGCTTCGCCGGTTTGCCAATATGCTGGTTTACCGGAAATACCAGGTCTCCTTTGGGTAAAAATAGCTTCACCGGGCTGCCCAGAGAAAGCTCCTTGTATTCCGGGGGATGAATTCCGCCTCGAAACGTTTTAAGCTTCATATGTAAGTCCTCCTTAGAAAATCGCATAAATACTCTATAATATATTACCAGTTTTTTGAATGCTTTTCTGTGTATGATTTTTGGATTTTTTTGAACAATTTTTATCCGCGGCTGACACCAGGTGATTTCTCTTTTAAGATAAAGAAGAATATAAAGACAAGTCGGAAAAATCGTTGGAAAAGTTTTTATAAAAATGCTTTTATTTTCTGCTTTTCTGTGGTAATATAGCACATAGCTGTGGTCATGTACCGATCTGGCCAAATCATGAGAATGCACAGCGACTTTTCATTTGAGAAAGCTGTCTGTATTCAGAAAAATGGCTCGATTCAGAACTACAGAAGTATATGGAACATATAAGGAGGACGCTTAAAATGAAGCACATCAAAACATTAAATACGAAGCCTTTACAGAGCACCCTGAAAAAGGGCGGCTGCGGCGAATGCCAGACTTCCTGCCAGTCAGCTTGCAAGACCAGCTGCACGGTTGGCAATCAGTCATGTGAGAGCAATAAATAGTCATTCCGACCACGTATATAGAATGATAGCAAACGAAAGAACCGTGCCGTGCGGATCCGCAGGATGCACGGTTCTTGTTTGTACATTATAAACTGTAACTTAAGAGAGGTGTCATGCTGTGATCCATCAATATAAAAATAATGGATACAACATTGTTTTGGACGTGAACAGTGGTTCGGTTCATCTGGTCGATGAGCTTACATACGAAGTGATTGCCCAGCTCGATCAATGGCAGTCCGAGGGGAAAACGCTTTCGCTTCAGCCTGCTTCAAATGGTTCTGATCAGGAAGCTGCTTCTGATAAGGATGCCGCTGATGTTATTGCCAAAGGCTGGTCACAGGAGATTGAAACGCATATTGTTGATGCGTTGGCTGATCGATTTGATCTGACAGAGATACAGGAAGTTCTCAGTGAATGTGCTCAGCTGACCGATCTCGGCGTGCTGTTTACAGAAGATATTTATGAAAAATCCATCATCGATTATAAGGCACGGCCGACGGTGGTCAAGGCACTCTGTCTGCATATCGCGCACGACTGTAACCTTGCCTGTCGCTATTGCTTTGCGGAGGAAGGCGAATATCACGGCCGGCGGGCTCTGATGAGTCTGGAAGTGGGCAAAAAGGCGCTGGATTTTCTGATTGCCAATTCTGGATCCAGGCGTAATCTTGAGGTGGACTTTTTCGGCGGGGAACCGCTGATGAACTGGCAGGTTGTAAAAGATATCGTGAAATACGGCCGTGAACAGGAAAAGCTCCATAATAAAAACTTCCGCTTTACCATGACCACGAACGGCGTTCTTTTAAATGACGAGATCATGGAATTCCTGAATCGGGAGATGGCGAATGTCGTACTCAGTATTGACGGACGGAAGGAAGTACACGATTATATGCGGCCGTTCCGCGGCGGAAAGGGCAGCTATGATCTGGTCATGCCGAAGTTCAAATATTTTGTGGAACTTCGCGAAGGAAAATCTTTAAAATCTTTTGAAGAAAATGAAGCTGGTGAAGGTGCAGCACATGCGAATCCTGCGCTTACAAAGCAGGAACCATCCGGGAAAAGAAAGGCCGCGGGGTCTACCGCTTCCGAGAAGACCTGGTATGTCCGCGGTACATTTACGCATCATAACCTTGATTTCTGCAATGACGTCCTGCATCTTGCGGATGAGGGCTTTGACCGGATTTCCGTGGAGCCGGTAGTCGCAGAGGATTCCGAAGATTACGCGATCCGCAAAGAGGATCTGCCGCAAATCTTTTCGGAATATGACCGACTGGCGCAGGAGATGGTAAAGCGAAACAAAGAGGGCAGAGGATTTACCTTTTTCCACTTTATGATCGATCTGACCGGCGGCCCCTGCGTATACAAACGTTTGTCCGGCTGCGGTTCGGGGACAGAGTATCTCGCGGTCACGCCGTGGGGCGATCTGTATCCCTGCCACCAGTTTGTTGGGCATGAGGAATATCTTCTTGGTAATGTGGATGAAGGCGTGGTGCGGACGGATATTGTGGATCAGTTTAAGGCCTGCAATGTCTACACAAAAGAGAAATGTAAAAACTGTTTTGCAAAATTTTACTGCAGCGGCGGCTGCGCGGCAAATTCTTATAATTTCCACGGCACGATTCAGGATGCGTATGATCTGGGCTGTGAGATGATGCGTAAACGCGTGGAATGCGCGATTATGATAAAAGCGGCGGAAGAGGAAAAATGCAAATGAAAAGAGGAGGAAGCAGATTATGAAAATGAACAAGAAGAACGCGAGGATTACCCTCGTCGTCATGGCAGTGCTGTTGATTTTCTTCGCACTTCTGACGACAGTCGGTCTCGGCACCAGTCACAGGGGTTCTGCGAGAAACATCATTCTGGGATTGGATCTGTCCGGCGGTGTGAGTGTCACCTATCAGGTCGTGGATGAGAATCCGACATCCGAAGAAATGAGCGACACGGTCTACAAACTGCAGCAGCGTGCGGATACGTACAGCACAGAGGCGAATGTATACCAGGAAGGCTCAGACCGGATCAATATCGAGATTCCGGGTGTGACGGATGTCAATGAGATCCTGGAAGAGCTGGGACAGCCCGGTTCTCTGGAATTCCAGCTGGACGACGGCACGGTAGTGCTGACCGGTTCCGAGGTTGATACGGCTTCTGCCGGAACACAACAGGATGATCTCGGAAATACCGAGTACGTTGTAAAACTGGAGCTGACCAGCGAAGGTGCGGAGGCGTTCGCGACCGCGACTTCTGAAAATGTCGGCAACTATATTTATATTGTATATAATGATGAAGTGATCAGCGCTCCTGTGGTAAATGAAGCAATTACGGGCGGCACAGCGATCATCTCCGGAATGAGCGGCGCCGCGGAAGCGCAGAGTCTGGCTTCTTCCATCCGTATCGGTGCGCTTTCCCTTGAACTGGAAGAACTCAGCTCGAAGGTAGTAGGCGCTCAGCTCGGCCAGAATGCGATCAAGACGAGTCTGATCGCCGGAGCTATTGGCATTGCGATCGTCATGATCTTCATGATCGTCGTCTACGCGCTGCCCGGTATTGTGGCTGCGTTCTGCCTGCTCCTTTACATTTGCATGTTTCTGATCTGCCTGAACGGGTTTGATATGACACTGACGCTCCCCGGTATCGCTGGTATCATCCTGACAATCGGTATGGCCGTGGACGCGAACGTCATCATCTATGCACGCATCCGCGAGGAGATTTCCGCAGGGAAATCCGTCAAGGGCGCGATTGACACCGGTTACAAGAAAGCGTTCAGCGCGATCCTCGATGGCAATGTTACCACCCTGATCGCCGCATTTGTACTGAATATGCTCGGCACCGGCTCTGTCAAAGGTTTTGCCCAGACGCTTGCACTTGGTATTGTGCTTTCCATGATCACAGCCCTGATTATTTCCAGACTGATCATGAACGCCCTTTATCAGGTTGGCCTCCGTGATGAGAAATATTATGGCAGGGCAAAGACTTACAAGTCCTTTGATTTTGTTGGACACCGCCATACGTTTTTCGCGATTTCCATCGTGCTGATCCTTGTCGGTCCGGTATGCATGGGAGTTAATTCGGCGATGGGCAACGGTGCTCTGAACTTAAGCCTGGATTTCAAGGGCGGTACTTCTACAACGGTATCTTTCAATGAAGAAATGACGCTTGACGAGCTGGAAGCCGATGTTAAGCCGATCTTTACGGAAGTGACAGGCGATGCGGAGATACAGTTCCAGACAGTACAGGATTCCACAGATGTCTATATCAAAACCGCTGTGCTTGACCTTGATCAGCGCCAGGAGGTATCCGAGGCCCTGCAGGAAGCATTCGATCTGGAGGAGGAAGCGATTACATATGAGTCCATCTCCGCGACGGTCAGCAATGAAATGCGTCAGGACGCAGTAGTAGCAGTCATTGTGGCTGCGATCTGTATGCTGATCTATATCACCATCCGTTTCCATGACGTCCGCTTTGCGGGCAGCGCGGTACTTGCTCTGCTGCATGATGTACTGGTAGTATTTGGCTGCTATGCTCTTGTTCGCATCTCAGTTGGCAGTACATTTATTGCGTGTATGCTGACAATTGTCGGTTACTCAATCAACGCTACGATCGTCATTTTCGACCGTATCCGTGAGAATCAGAAGCTGATGGCGGGAGAGTCCCTTGCGGCGATTGTGAACACCAGTGTTACGCAGACCCTGACTCGAAGCATCTATACCTCGTTTACAACGTTTATTACCATCTTTATGCTGTACATTCTCGGCATCGCGACGATCAAGGAATTCGCGCTGCCGCTGATGGTCGGTATCGTAGCCGGTGCTTATTCGTCTGTGTGCGTGACCGGTTCTCTGTGGTATGTAATGAAAGCTCATCAGAAGCAGACAGCTGCAGAAGGCGGCACGGCGTCCGTCAACACAGGCGAGCTTGCATCCCGCAATGTAAGTGCTGCAGCGGATGCTGATGACTCTGCGTCTTCGAAATCGAATACCTCCGCATCCAATGCGTCACAGGGTACGGCAAAGAAGACGAAAAAGAAGTCGAAGAAGAAATAAAGAATTTGATCTGTTATAGCAGTACACGGTCTGCCGGATTCGGTGGCATCGTGTGCCGAAGTAAGATGAATATTTGCCAGCCGGGAGAAAATTCTTCCGGCTGGTTGTGTTCATGCGCAGGAGTCGACAAACCGTCGCCTGTTCGATTGCATTTATAGTACATTTACCAGGAGAGAAATCAAATATGCATAAAAAGGAAAAATGGTACATCACAGCGAAAAAGGCAGATTTTGCCGCGCTGGGAGCCGCATATGGGATTGATCAGGTGACCGCCAGACTGATTCGCAACCGTCTGGAATGGCCATCTGTGGCCGCCCCGGCCCCCTCTCAGACTGATGACAGTCTGGACGCATCGGTGAATAACGGCGATATGGCACACGCACAGCCGGAGACCATCATTGGCCTGAATGCCGTGGGACAGTATCTGCATGGAGGATTGGAGGATCTGCACGATCCTGCGCTGATGAAAGGATGCCCGGAAGCGGCGGCGCTTCTGATCGAGAAAATACAGGACCAGAAAAAGATTCGTATCATCGGCGATTATGATATCGACGGCGTCTGCGCGACCTATATTTTATACCGCGCGATTCTGGCCTGCGGCGGCTGCGTCGATTATGAGATTCCGCACAGGATGAAGGACGGATATGGGCTCAGTATGCATCTGATTGAGCTGGCGTATCAGGAAGAGGTGGATACGATCCTGACCTGTGACAACGGCATCGCCGCGATTGATGAGATCGCTTTTGCCAGGGAAAAGGGCATGACAGTGATCGTGACTGATCATCATGAACCGTTATTCATTACCGGAGTCTTCAGTCATTCAGGAAACTCAATTGAGGCCGTCGATCAAAGCCTCCTTTCCGTACAAAATATGGACATCGATTGCGGCAATGAGGATCCGGCATTACGTATATTCTCACCGACAGAGCAGCGAATCTACCGTCTTCCACCGGCTGATATTATCGTCAATCCGCATCAGCCGGGATGCCCTTATCCCTATAAAAAACTCTGCGGAGCCGCCGTCGCATGGAAGGCCATTTGCGAGCTGCATGAGCAGATGTGTGTCACAGACAAGAACAGGAACAGTAATCTGTCGCAAAACAATCTGCCTCAGTCTCGTTTCACTGATAATGCGGATTCACAGCAGGATGGGCTGACCAATGGCCTGATCGATGACCTTCTGACCTTTGCAGGCTTTGCAACGGTTGGCGATGTTATGGATCTGGACGGGGAAAACCGGATTCTCGTAAAAGAAGGACTGAAACGTCTGCGTACCACGAACAATCAGGGTATGGCCGCACTGATCCGCGCAAATGAGCTGAATCCGGAGTCTGTTACTTCCTATCATATTGGTTTTGTGCTGGGACCCTGCATTAATGCAAGCGGACGTCTGGACACGGCAAAGCGCTCTTTGAAACTTCTTTTATCCGAATCAAGAGAGGAAGCGGAGAAGATTGCCGGAGAACTGAAAGAATTAAATGATGAGCGGAAAACGCTTACCCAGCAGGCGGTCGATATGGCCTGTGCGCAGATTGATTCTGATGAGAGCTACTCCCGTGACCGGGTTCTTGTCCTCTATCTCCCAGACTGCCATGAGAGTATCGCGGGTATCGTTGCAGGGAAAGTGCGCGAACGTTATTACAAGCCGGTGTTTGTCATTACGGATGCTCATGCTGCTTCCGCATATGCAGCATCAAATGCTGAAAGTCAGGAAACGGAATCCATGAATGATACAGAAACCACCGGAAAGGATAACCTGGCCAAAGGTTCCGGCCGTTCAATCGAAGCCTATTCCATGTTTGAGGAGATGGTAAAATGCCAGGATCTGTTTCTCAAATTCGGCGGACACCCGATGGCAGCCGGATTTTCCCTTGAACGCAGCCGGATTCCCGAAATGCGCCGGCGGCTGAACGAAATTTGTACCCTGACAGAGGATGATCTGACCGAAAAGGTGCACATTGACATCGCCATGCCGATCCATTATATATCCGAAAAGGTGATCGACGAGCTCAGCCTTCTGGAACCGATTGGGAAAGGCAATGAAAAACCGCTTTTCGCGGATACCTCTCTTTCTTTGCTTTCTGCCCGAATCATAGGGAAGAACAAAAATGTCGTTAAAATGCGTGTTCAGAATAAGAACGGCAATTCCATAGACGCGTTATATTTTGGAGATCCGGCGCCTTTTCAGGAGTATCTCACAGAAAAATACGGAAAAAACGAGGTACAGAATCTTTTCTGGGGACGGATTAATCACATTCAGATGGATTTTACCTATTATCCGTCAGTCAACGAATATATGGGTCGAAAGTCGCTGCAGATCGTGATTAAAAATTATCGTTGACGCATGCATATAACTATTTCTTGACAAAGACAGTCTTACAGGCATAAAATAGCGGTTGAGTGAAAAGGCATGTTACAA
This sequence comes from Lachnospiraceae bacterium, assembly GCA_021199235.1. GTDB lineage: Bacteria > Bacillota > Clostridia > Lachnospirales > Lachnospiraceae > Choladousia. The sequence continues at coordinate 20,196 of JAJQIL010000001.1, forward strand.
AATCAGAAAATTCCGGATTTCATCCTTATATATAAAGGTCGTGAACATCCGGTTAAAATGGAGGAGTGAAAAAATGGCAGCACCGTACAACCACAGAGCCATCGAGCAGAAATGGAAAGCGCACTGGGAGGAGCACCCGGTGAATGTTGACGATGGAAAGAAGCCGAAATATTACTGTCTGGATATGTTTCCCTATCCGTCCGGCAACGGCCTTCATGTAGGCCACTGGAGAGGATATGTGATCTCCGATGTCTGGAGCCGCTATAAACTGATGCAGGGCTATTACCTGATCCATCCGATGGGCTGGGACGCTTTCGGACTTCCGGCGGAGAATTTTGCGATTAAAAATCACGTTCATCCGGCCATTTCGACAGCCGAGAATGTGAAAAAGATCAAGCAGCAGATTCAGGATATCTCAGCGATCTATGACTGGGACCGTGAGGTCAATACGACCGATCCTGAGTTCTATAAATGGACACAGTGGATTTTTGTACAGATGTTCAAAAATGGCCTTGCCTATGAGAAGGAATTCCCGATCAACTGGTGTCCGTCCTGCAAGACCGGCCTTGCGAATGAGGAGGTCGTAAATGGCTGCTGTGAGCGCTGCGGCTCTCCGGTAACGAAGAAAAACATGCGTCAGTGGATGCTGCGCATTACCAAATACGCGGATCGTCTGCTGAATGATCTGGATAAGCTTGACTGGCCGGAAAAGGTTAAGAAGATGCAGACCGACTGGATCGGCAAATCCTACGGTGCGGAAGTTGAATTCCCGGTGGACGGCCGTGACGAGAAGATTACGGTCTATACGACCCGTCCGGATACGCTTCACGGAGCGACCTTCATGGTGCTTGCACCGGAGCATGCGCTTGCCGCCTCTCTGGCAACACCGGAAACGAAGGAAGCAGTTGAGAAGTATATCTTTGACTCCTCGATGCGCTCCAATGTTGACCGTATGCAGGACAAGGAGAAGACCGGCGTGTTTACCGGCTCCTATGCGATCAATCCGCTGAACGGCAAAAAGATCCCGATCTGGCTGTCCGATTATGTACTGGCAGATTATGGTACCGGCGCGATCATGTGCGTTCCGGCACACGACGACCGCGACTTTGAATTTGCAACCAAATTCAATATCCCGATCATTCAGGTCATTGCCAGGGATGGTCAGGAGATTGAGAATATGACCGAAGCCTATACGGCTGCTTCCGGCACGATGATCAATTCCGGCGAGTGGAACGGCATGGAATCTGCTGTGCTGAAAAAGGAAGCGCCGCACATCATCGAGAAGATGGGCATCGGCCGTGCAACAGTCAATTACAAGCTGCGTGACTGGGTATTCTCCCGTCAGCGCTACTGGGGCGAGCCGATTCCGATCATCCACTGCCCGCACTGCGGCAATGTTCCGGTGCCGGAGGAGGAGCTTCCGCTGCGCCTGCCGGATGTGGAATCCTATGAGCCGACCGGCACAGGCGAATCGCCGCTGGCCGCGATCGATGAGTGGGTGAACTGCAAGTGCCCGGTCTGCGGAGCGGACGCCAAGCGCGAGACGAACACAATGCCGCAGTGGGCCGGATCCTCCTGGTACTTCCTGCGCTATGTGGACAACAAAAACGACAAAGAGCTGGTTTCCCGTGAGAAAGCGGATAAATATCTGCCGGTCGATATGTATATCGGAGGTGTGGAGCATGCGGTGCTGCATCTTCTGTATTCCCGCTTCTACACCAAGTTCCTGTGCGACATCGGTGTGATCGACTTCGATGAGCCGTTCCAGAAGCTGTTCAATCAGGGTATGATCACCGGTAAGAACGGCATAAAGATGAGTAAGTCCAAGGGCAATGTAGTCTCCCCGGACGATCTCGTTCGCGACTATGGCTGCGATTCCCTGCGTATGTATGAGCTGTTCGTGGGACCGCCGGAACTCGACGCCGAATGGGACGACCGCGGCATCGACGGCGTATACCGTTTCCTGAACCGTTTCTGGAAGCTGGCGTGCGACAGTCTGGAAGCGAATGTGGCAGAGACAAAAGAGATGGTCAAGCTTCGTCACAAGCTCGTGTACGACATCACACAGCGTCTGGAAAGCTTCAGTCTGAATACCGTAATCTCCGGCTTCATGGAGTACAACAACAAGCTGATCGATCTGGCAAAGAAGACCGGCGGCATCGACCGTGAGACGATTGAGTCATTTATCCTGCTTCTTGCGCCGTTTGCTCCGCATATCACCGAGGAATTGTGGGAGATGTACGGACATGCCGATTCTGTCTTTCACAACGAATGGCCGAAGGCAGACGAAGATGCGATGAAAGAGGATGAGATCGAGATTCCGGTGCAGATCAACGGCAAGACAAGAGTGGTCATCACCATCCCGGTCGACATCTCCAAAGAGGACGCGATCGCCAAAGGCAGGGAGGCACTCGGCGATAAGCTTTCCGGCAATGTTGTCAAGGAAATCTATGTGCCGAAGAAGATTGTGAACCTGGTTGTAAAATAATTATTTCAATAATACGATAACGCCGCAGAGCATGGTTATTCTGCGGCGTTTTTTTCCCTGATTTTTTTTCTTTTTGATTTTCATACATCATGCAGACCTTTTGATTACAGTGATATCAGACTGCCGGGCGCGAAGGATTGTATTATTATGATGTCGCTGCTTTTTCAAAGAACAGTCCTGTAAGAAACCAGATCGGTGCGTAGTCCAACCGGATGACGCCATTCACCTGATAAGGAGAATCACTGTAATCCCAGGGGCATTTTCCCCTCTTTTTCAAAAATGATCCGGATGTATATTCCACTGCGAAAATTCCCAGCATATAAATGAATCCTCGTGTAAATGTATCAAATTTTTTCAATACATGAGAAAGCGGAGCAATCAGGGATGCCAATCCGTAGATAGGAAACATCCGCAGGGAAGAGATTCCTGTCAGTTTCGGATCATGATTGATCAGGGAATGAAGACCGGTCTAGAACACTTCCATACACCAGCCGTACATTCCACAGCGTATAAAACGGTTTTTCATTTGTACCTCCTGCTGCTGTATTTGCCGCAACTGCACAGGTAGTGTTTGAGAATAACCGAAATAATATACGTTCAGGAGACGCATGACAGAATCTTCCTGCTCAAAGCAGCGGAAAGCTGGTGAATACAAAAGCCGGAAAGAAAAGACAGCACAAATACAAGCCCGGTCGCAAGAAGTCCTCTCCACCAGTATTCTGAAGCCGGATAGCCTTTATTCCAGGAGAAGATTGTCTGATCAAATACGCAGGAAATCAGGTACATTTCCAGAGTAACACTGGATATTACTGCTGCAGCCCTGCAGATCAGTTGAGATCGACATTCAATCTGATAGAAAGCCAGAAACAACAGCACTGTGATCCCCGCAGTCCCTGCGTGGTTATAACTGATCGTATAGCCATCCCCCATTTTAGCGCCATGACCGGTCGCCTGATTGATCAGTGCAAAGACCAGGGCAATTGCTGCAACACCTGCAAAGCACAGGATGCGATTCACCTTCGGCTGATAGGTTCGGATATAACAGCCGATCATATAATAGGTAAGAAAATACAGATTTACCCAGTAATTCGGTATGATATTCAATGTGTTTTCACCATCCAGAATCAGAACATTCACAGTTTTGGGAAGGATTGTAAGGAAAACCATGACTGCCAGCATCAGCTGGTGCATTTTCTTTGAACCGGCTGCTTTCCACGCAAGATTTACAAACGGACTAAGAAGCAAAAGACCAATATACATTTCGATATACCATCCGTAATTTGCGCCGGAATAATCAAAGAATTCCACCGCCCAGGCATACAGGCTTTTCTCTGTGCCATCGATGAGAATTTTATATCCGATGCAAATAAAGGAAATGACCGCCCATGAAATAAGAATTGGCAGCAGCGAAAAATAATATCTACGGGACCATGGCTTTTCGCATTTCAGATAGCCGGTGATCATAAGAAACATCGGGACACAGCTCATAAAAATGATTCGACCGCAGACTGCGGCAATCATAAAGGGACTGTCTACCGGCTGACTGTAAAATCCATTTCGAAGAAAAAAATGCAGCCAATAAAGCAGGCACAAAGCCAGAATGCGGACTGCGTCCATACCAAATAATCGTTTCTTTTCCATAACTCATTCCTCCCGATAAAGCTCCACTCGATTTCGATGAAATTGTAATTTCTGTTCAAAAACACATTAATGATAACATTGTAACACCATTTCTGTTAGATTTCTTTGTTAAATCCTTAATTTTCTTCAAAGACTGTTCTTAATGCCGATTGCATAGGAAAAGGAACCGGAAAAATTGATGCTGCTGTATTGAAAAATAATGGAATTATTGTATGATTGTAAACAGTGAAGATTACTGAACAGCGGCAAAAATATGATCAGAAGGAGCAGTATTTCCATGCATAAGGATTCGATATCAGAAGAACAATTAAGTGAATTACCCTCTGTGAAAAAGCTGATTTCTGCGGTAAAAAAGCAGCTGGAAGAAGAAGGACTGGAGGTTGGGCAGACATTTGAAAACTGCTTTAAAAGTACGCTGGATACGACCATCCGGCAGGAAGAGGATGGGACGACCTTTATCATCACAGGTGATATTCCTGCGATGTGGCTGCGGGATTCAACCTGTCAGGTGCGGCCCTACCTGCTCCTGTCCGGAGAAGACGATATGATTGCGGACATGCTGGAAGGTCTGATCCGGCGGCAGATTCGGTGTATTCTGACCGACCCTTACGCGAACGCTTTCAACGAAACGGCAAACGGGCAGGGCTGGCAGGACGACAGGACGGATATGAAGCCGGAGGTGTGGGAGAGAAAGTTTGAAATTGATTCGCTGTGTTATCCCGTTCAGCTTGCCTGGCTGTTCTGGAAAAACAGCGGCAGAATCTCTCATTTTACAGAAGAATTTCTGGCAGCCGCAAAGACGATCATGCGGGTGTTCCGGACAGAGCAGGACCATGAAAACCGGTCGGATTATCGTTTTGAGCGGAGCAACTGCGTCTATACCGATACCCTTTCAAGAGATGGAAAGGGAGCGCTGGTAAAACCAAATACCGGTCTGATCTGGTCCGGTTTCCGGCCAAGTGATGACGCCTGTGTCTACGGATATCTGATCCCATCCAATATGTTTGCGGCCGTGATCCTGGAATACTTGGCAGAGATCGCAGCTTCCGTCTATCAGGATGAGCTACTTGCCTCCGAAGCAGCGGCTTTCGCAAAAGAACTGCGGGCGGCGATTGAGAGGGAGGCTGTCGTGCCGATGGGAGATAAGCTGGAGCCTTTTTACGCATATGAGGTCGATGGATATGGACAGTATCTGATTATGGACGATGCAAATATTCCCAGCCTTTTGTCCATCCCGTATCTGGGCTATTGTCCGGCGGACGATCCTTTGTATCAGAACACAAAGAAGGTCATCTTAAGCGAAATGAATCCTTATTATTTTAAAGGCCGCCGTCTGGAAGGAATCGGAAGTATCCATACACCGGGCTCAAAGGTCTGGCATTTGGCCATGGGAATGCAGGGGCTGGTCGCAGAGGATCGGAACGAAAAGAGAAAAATGATCCTCGCAATGGCTGATACTGACGCAGGAACCGGCTTTATGCATGAGAGTATTGACGCGGATGATCCGCAGATATTTAGCCGCCCATGGTTTGGCTGGGCAAATGCCATCTTTGCGGAGCTGGTGCTGGATTATTGCAGCTATCCTGTCAGAAAATAAATTCCGGTTGAAGTAGTAACGATCTGAAATCGAATAGAAATCCTCGTGAAGAGATATGGGAATCCATATGATTCATGAGGATTCTTTCTATTTTGAATATTTTCTAAATACTGCTTGACATAGATCCGCACTTATGATATACAGTATTTAGAAAAAAATCTAAATACTATGAAAAGGAGCTGATGCTTTTGAGCTTTGCGGAGACGTTTAAGGCTTTGTCAGACCCTGTGCGGCGGGACATACTGGAATTATTAAAAAAGAAAAGCCTGTCCGCCGGAGAGATCGGGAGCCATTTTGACATGACTGGTGCAACTATTTCGTACCACCTGAGCATTTTAAAAAAAGCCGGACTGGTCGAGGAAACTCGTGTCAAAAACTATATTTATTATGAACTGAACACCTCTGTTCTGGAGGAGATTATGGTCTGGCTGGCGGATTTACAGGGATATTCCTCTGCTAATAGAAAGACAGAAGTCCTTCGCAGCGACACACAGCAGAATTTGTCTCCAAAAAACGAGGATGCGTAGAAAGAGGGAGAATAGAAAAATGTTGAAACAATATCGTAATAGAATTCTGATAACAAGTATTGTGATCCTGCTGCCGGTTTTGATTGGCCTGATCAACTGGAATGTGCTGCCGCTGAACATGCCGACCCATTTTGGCTTTGACGGCGAGGCGAACGGATGGAGCAACAAATATTTTGCAGTCTTTGGCATCCCGTGCTTTGTGCTTGTCATGCATATGATCTGCGTGTTCGCAACGCTCTTTGATCCCAAAAAGCAGGAAATCAATGACAAATTACTTGCACTTTTATTCTGGATCTGCCCGGCGACCAGCTGGTTCTGTGCTGCGCTCATTTACAGCAGCGCACTGGGAATCGCCATCGATGAGATGATCGTCGTGGATCTTTTTATGGCCGCATTCTGTATTGGCATTGGCAATTATCTGCCGAAATGCAGGCAGAATTATACGGTGGGAGTCAAGCTTCCCTGGACTCTGGCGGACGCAGAGAACTGGAACAAGACCAATCGGCTTGCAGGCTGGCTTTTTGTAGCTGACGGCTTTCTGTGGCTTATTTCTGTTTTTACCGGATGTGTTGCGGTGCCTTTGGCAGGAATCTTTCTGGCGGCTGTCATTTCGACTGTGTACTCGCTGGTGATTTATCTGAAGAAAAAATAACGAAATTATGAGAGTTTTCTGTCCCGATTTTAGGGAAATCGAGGACGCAGCCCGCGTGGGCGAGTAGGAGCCGAGAAACCGCCTCCTGCTCGATTTGCTTATGATTTTAAAGAAGATGAAGATTTACTTTGAAAAATGCGGTATTTCTTCTACATCTTTCTTTTCGTTGCGGATAAAGTTGCTGTTGTAGGGATAGCGGGCTATCTTTGCACGAACCTTCATCTGGTGGGTTCCCGGAGTTCCCCAGAGAATTTCCAGTTTATCGCCTTCCTTTGCGTATTCGGAGTCAATAAATGCAAGGGAGATCATACTGTTGTAAGTATAGGAAATGATCCGACCGGAAGTAATTCCGATTTCCTGCTCTCCGGAGAACACTTTGTCTGCGCGGTAACTGAAGCTGAAATTCTGGGTGGTTGCGAAATAATTCAGATCGTAAGGTGCTGAAATATCATCGCATGGATCTGCTGCCGGGTCGAGCCTTGTAGCAAATACTTTTCCAACATCTTCCGCATTCCATTCAAGAGTTACAACCGTACGGTGCGGTTTATCCGCCATTTCTTCCAAAGCCTTTCTGCCGACAAAATCATGATTGAATTTCAGCAGAAATTCCCAGCCTACATCATAAGGCGTCACAAAACGCTGTTTCACATCATCTCCGGCGCTACCGACCAGAATACGGTTAAGGTTATAGAATGCGTATTGCGGGAGGCTGCAGCAGTGCTTTGCGAGTCCTTCGCCGGATTCCAGCCACGGAAGCGGATAGTGAAGATTGATGTTCGGGAAGCCTGCTTCTGTGTGATTGAAAAGGTTATAGGTCTGAAGGCCAAGGCGGCGCGCATTAAATTTTTTGCCGCTTTCCCAGACCTTGTGGTAGATTGCTTCAAAATCAGACATCGGGCCATGGATTTCATAAGCCAGATTACCGGACATGCCAAGACGGATCACGCGGACATCCATGCCATCTACGGTCTGAATACGATGCCTTGCGAATTTGATGTCATGGAGGTCTGCCTGAAAAGCATCCTCAAGAATCTCCAGAGACTTTTCTCCGTCAATCTGGATAAAGTATTCCTGACCGGAAATATCTTCACCGTGTACGTCCAGATCAGAAGATTCCACATAGTAAGAAATGACAGGATTGATCCAGTAGGTTCTGTAGCGGTCTTCTGCTATGCGGATTACTACACCATCACATAAGATCTGACCTTTTTCATTGCACAGTACCGCGTGGCGCAGCCCTTTCAGGCCAAGTGTGCTAAAATCATTTGTGCAGACCGAGTTCAGCAGTTTGGCTGCATCGGGGCCATACATTCCGGATATGCATGCGCAAATGATAAAATCTGCTGTTTAAGCAGTATTGACTATTGGGGGACAATATGCTATAAAATTGCTTATAATTGTTCCCCAATGGAGGTAAAGCAATGGCAGCGCAATACAATGAAATACAGGAATTGCTCAGAAGACGTGCTGATCTGTATGCAAGACTGAATTTGATGCCTTATGACGGTACACCCGAAATCAAGGAACGGGGAGATGGGAAATACCTCTATGTCAGAAAGCGTGTGGCAGGTAAGCATACTTCTACTTACGTTGGAGCATACACCGACGAGCTTTATAATCTTCTCCTGCGCAATGCCAGAGAAGCCCGTGAGATTCGCAAAGAACTTCGCAGTGTTGAAAAGCAGCTTGCAGCTGCCGGATATTCGGAGGATGAACTTCCAGCTGCAGTCGTTACCAACATTTCATTTGCCCGGGCAAATATGAAAATGAATATTTACGACCAGGCCGTTCTGGAAGGCGTTGCAACTTCTTTCCCGCAAACGGAAGAGATCATAGAAAACGGCAAAGTATCCGGTATGACTGCTGCCGATGTTCAGAAGATTTTGAATTTGAAACACGCATGGGAGTTTATCCTTGACCGGGATGTGATTGCCAGCCGTAGTGACTACTATATGCTTAGCCATATAGCCAGGATCGTTAATGAGGGCTTCTTTGAGGAAGGCGGCCGTATTCGTGGCGTTCCTGTTACCATCGGCGGTTCATCCTATGTTCCGCCGCTGCCCATAGAGATAGATGTAAAGGATCAAATTCAGGAAATCACCGAAGAAAATGACGATGCTGTCAATATCGCCATTAAACTGTGTCTGTACTGTATGAAGACACAGATCTTTCTGGATGGAAACAAACGGGCCTCTGTCATTTTTGCGAATCATTATCTTATCGCTCATGGCGGAGGATTTCTGGTGATTCCCGAAAACCATGTTCCAGAGTTCAAAAAGCTGCTTGTAAAATACTATGAGGGAGAAGACACCTCGATTATTGCTGCTTTTATGAAAAAGAACTGTTGGAGAACAATGGGTAGTTCATGAAGCCGTTCCATTCCGTCTTTTCCTGCGCAGCCACGCGAAGCAGACGCCGTAAAACAGAATCCCGTAAAGCGTAGAGATCGGCACCGTCAGTCCGATATAGAACAGCGAAGTGCCGGGCAGGGATGCCATATAAAGCGCGATCGGAATTCGGACACAGAAGGAAGCCGTGATGCCCTGCAGCATGACCGGCACACTGTTTCCGCAGCCGTTGAAATAACCGCTCGTACTGAACATGACACAGGTAAGAATGCAGTCAAAGCTGAACCCGCGCAGATAGCTGGCGCTTTCTGCAATGACCTCCGCATCCGAGGTAAACAGCGAAGCCAGTGTGGAGCCGCCGAAAAATCCGGCCAGAAATACAAATACTCCGATGCACACGCCGGTGCACATCGCAGTCAGATAGCCGCGCTGTGCCCGTTTTTGCTGTCCGGCGCCGATATTCTGCGCCACAAAAGCGGAGACGCTTTGCATGACGGAGGACGGAATCAGCATAATGAAGGAAACCAGCTTCTGAGCGACACCATATCCTGCGGAAGGCATCAGCCCCATCCCGTTTACGATTGAATTGATCACCAGAAACGAGATCTGGCTTAAAGTCTCCTGCAGAGCGATGGGAATGCCGATATGCAGGATTTTTTTCAGTTCAACCGGATAGATGCGGCACTGGCTCAGGGAAAACTCAATCGGCATTTTCTGCCTGCGGATGATTCCCAGAGATATGACAACCGAGACGAGCTGCGCAAAAACTGTGGCAATCGCAACACCCGCCACATCCATGCCGAGAAGACCGGTCAGAAGCAGGTCGGCGGCAATATTTACCACACAGGCAATGCTCACAAAAATGAACGGCAGATTCGCGTTCCCTATGCCGCGAAGAATGCCGCTGATCACATTATAAGTGATGATGACCAGCAGTCCTCCGGAACAGATACGCAGATACAGGACCGCTTTATCCATTGCGCTTTCCGGCACCTGCAGAAGCCGGACGATCATTCCGGCCGAAGCTTCCAGCACGACGGTCAGGACTACGCCGATGATGACGAAAAGAACGATGGTCGTGCCGACCGCGTTACCTGCTGCTTTCGGATTCTTTTCCCCGATATGCTGCCCAATCAGCACCGTGGAGCCCATTGCCAGACTTGTGATGATAAACGTGACCATCTGCATAAAGCTGCTCGCCGTGCCAACGGCGGAAATGCTGGCTGCGTCGCCGAACTGGCCGACTACAAGCAGATCGACGGCTCCATAGGCGGCCTGCAGGATCAGCGCGCCCAGCACCGGACCCGCAAATCGAATCAAAGAGCCGAAGATGGGTCCTTCTGTAAATGAAATTTCTTTTTTTCTGGACATATGTAAATTCCTCCGGTATGTTATTCCAATATGCTTATCTCATGATACAAAATCATCAACCGAATTTCAAGTATTCTTTCAGCAATAAACGTTTCCATTGCGAAACGATTTTGAACAGGCTTTTTTAATGGTGAGGGCACGGATCAACCGCAATTTCGCATTCTTTACAGTGGAAGAAATGAAGCAAATATGATATGATGGCTTCGATAGCAACACAGGCATGCAGCAGTCGCAGCCTTTTCTTTTTAATTAAAACCGTCAGGAATAAGTTCAAAATGATTATGACAGATGACATTAAAGCCTCAAAAGAAGAATATGATTTTCGGGTTTCGTCCGATGAGGCTGGGGAACGCCTTGACAGCCTGCTTTCGGATTGTCTGGAATCCTACAGCCGCTCCTTTCTGCAGACGCTGATCCGAAACGGTGCAGTTACGGTAAACGGCAAGAATGCAAAGCCCAGATTAAAAATTGCAGAATCTGATTTGATTCATGTGGAAGTTCCTCCGCCGGATCCGCTGGATATTCTTCCGGAAAATATTCCGCTGGATATTTTGTATGAAGATGATGACCTGATCATTGTAAATAAGCCAAAAGGCATGGTGGTTCATCCGGCAGCGGGACATTACAGCGGGACGCTGGTCAATGCGCTCCTTTATCATTGTAAAGACAGCCTTTCCGGAATCAATGGAGTTCTCCGTCCGGGAATCGTCCATCGGATCGACCGCGACACCACAGGTTCTCTGATCGTCTGCAAAAATGACGCAGCACACAGGGCCGTCGCCGCACAGCTCAAAGAGCACAGCATCACCAGAAAGTATCGGGCAATCGTCCATGGGCGTCTCACGGAGGATGGAACCATACATGCAGCCATCGGCAGACACCCGCAGCGGCGAAAGGAGATGGCAGCCAACGTTGCCGGCGGAAAAGATGCCGTCACGCATTACCATGTGCTGGAGACTTTTTCACAGTTTACGTATATAGAATGCCAGCTGGAGACCGGCCGCACACATCAGATCCGTGTGCATATGAAAAGCATCGGGCATCCTTTACTGGGCGACGAAGTCTACGGACCGTCAAAATGTCCGATAGCGGGTCTGCAGGGACAGACGCTGCATGCAATGACGATTGGACTGATCCACCCGACCAGTGGAGAATATCTGGAGGTAGAGGCGCCGCTGCCGGAGTATTTTGAGCAGCTGTTAAAGAAGCTGCGGAGTATGTAGCAATCTGTGTCGCGCTATCCTTTTGTCGCTTGAATTATTTAGTAGTTCCTTCATCAAGGTAATTCTCATAAATCTGAAGCGTAATGAAATAATCCGGAGTTTATTAAAATATTTAGGGATTAATGAACTATTTGAAGTTTAATATTAGTTTACATAATCGTTTTATGTAAACTAATTCGAGATTATTTTGCTTGATGACATTTTTGACGCGACAGCTATACAATTGCTCATATATTTATAAAAAATCAGGAGGATACAAGACATGAAATTTGTTATTCAAAGGGTTACCGAGGCGTCCGTCGAGGTTGCAGGAGAGACAGTCGGAGAAATTGGGCAGGGATACTGTGTGCTGATCGGAGTGGGAAAGAACGACAGCCGAACCGATGCCGACAAGCTTATCAAGAAAATGATCGGTCTGCGCATTTTTCCTGATGATGCAGGTAAGATCAATCTTTCACTAAAGGATGTTGGCGGCAGTCTTCTTCTGATTTCACAGTTTACCCTCTATGCGGACTGTAAAAAAGGAAATCGCCCGTCCTTTATCGAGGCAGGCGATCCTGTAATAGCAGAAGAGCTGTATGAATATATCATTGAAGAATGCAGAAAGTCGGTTCCAATCGTGGAAAAAGGCGTATTCGGCGCTCATATGAAGGTCAGTCTGTGCAATGATGGACCGTTTACCATACTTCTGGAAAGCTGATTACATATACCATCGTGTATTAATTTGACTGTGGTTTACAGAAGTATATTATGTAAACCATTATAATGAATCAATTGAACATCTGTACAATGATAATTGCGGTTATTTATGCTTCCCTCAGCTTGACAGCGCTTGCAGCTTTCCTGCGGCGGTCCTCATCCATCGCCGCATAATGCTTTCGGGTCGTGTTGACATCCTTGTGACCCAGGACATCCGCAACGAGGTAAATGTCGCCTGTCTCTTTGTAAAGGCTGGTTCCGTATGTGCTGCGCAGCTTATGCGGCGTGATTTTCTTGGTCGTCGTGACTTCACGGGCATATTTTTTCACCATATTCTCGACTGCCTGCACGCCGATCCGACGGCGCTGGGTAGAGTAGAAGAGAGCGTTCTCGTGCCCGGCAATCGGCGTGATGGCCTTTCTTTCCTCAAGGTAATTGCGAAGCGCAGTCTCTACCTCATCGCCGAAGTAAACCATCATTTCCGACCCGCCTTTGCGGACGATGCGGATGCCGTTATTTTTAAAATCAATGTCATTCACATCCAGACCAACGCATTCCGACACACGGATGCCGGTTCCAAGCAATAATGTGACGATCGCCAGATCACGAACCTTTGTTTTTTCATAATAGACCTTTTTCTGTCCGGTCAAAGAATCCCCGGCATGCTCAATGTAGTCCAGAAGCTCCGCGGTTTCATCCGCGTCAAGGCGTATGATTTCTTTCTCATGGAGCTTCGGCATATCGACCAGCAGCGTCGGATTCGTGTGGATCATTTCATGTTTGTAAAAATATGCATAAAAACTGCGCAAAGCCGACATTTTACGTTTCAGACCGCGTTCGCCGTTCGTCACGGTTTTATTGTCTTCATCCTTATAGACCTTCAGATATTCCTGATATTCCTCAATATCCAGCGCCTGCAGCTGATCCAGCACATCAACCGTAAGCGTCGTCACATCCTTATCGCGGAACGTCGGATTCTCCGAAACCAGGAACTGAAAAAAAATCCGGATATCATACGCATAGGAAATGCGCGTCCTTGTCGAAGTCGTCGGCTCAATTGCCCGAAAATAATCCTTCGCAAAGCCCGGCAGCGTCTTCAGAACTTCACGCAGCCGAAGTACATTGTCCACATTTACCTGTTCATGGTAGGTCATATTTTTATCCATAACTGAAAACCCTTTCTGCAAAATATCCATACTTGTTTTTATAAGCTTAGATGGAATGAAAATGAATTAATACTTAACGTTTCATATTTATTAATTAATCCCTGCATGTTTTTCAAATGACATTTGTAATCAAAACAGTTTAACTCTATATTTTTAAATTTTCCCATGTTTTTTTATTAGATGGAACACATAGTGCTCCATCTATAAAAAAAACATGTGTTTGTCGTATAGATGTATTCCGTATTTATTATACTTCTGCTTTTTGTTTTGTCAAGTAAAACATGCAGCTTCATCCCCAAAAACCCGGACCAATCTGCCGTTTACAAAAAATGTAATGAACAGATCTGATCCGGTTGATTTCTGATTTCAGATTTACCGAAGTTTCAGCTGAAACAGCCTTGCAGCCGTTTTCTGCGGGAAACGTATTTTTAACACACCGTCCTCACAAAAATATTCACAGCGGCCGTCGCCCGGATACAGAACGGATACATTTGCGTTTTTCATATTTTCCGGCAGCGGAATCTCTGCATAATCTGTTTTGGGCGCAAACACAGACAGATACGCGATATCTGTATCTGCATCCTGGATTCCATATGCCAGGACCTCGTCACGCACATGCCCGAAGCCCAGCGGGAAAAACGGCACGCCATTGCGGATATGCCCGCGTATAGACTTATAGAGGTCGATCCCTTCCCGCATCAGGTTCATGGCGGGTTCATCCATATCCCAGACCATTCCGCTGATGTAAGGACGCAGCAACAGGCCGTTTACCATATTCCAGATCACATGTTCTTCATCCGTTTTATAAGGAAATACCCACATTCCGGCCTGTTCCGGAGTCACAGCACTGGCCACGTTCGCCGCAATATAGGCATTGTGGACGGCGTCAGTCTGGTCACTCGTTGACTGTAAACTGAGCAGGCTCAGCATGCCGTAATCCATGCGCTGCGCGCCGGAGCCGCAGTTTTCGATCACCAGATCCGGATAATCCCGGAACAGGTTTTCATACCACTGATGCAGATACTGATAATGCTCCATAATCGCATCGGAACAGCTGTCAGAGTTCAGGTCACTGCCAAAGCCCATTGTTACATTATAATCTACCTTGAAATACTCCACCCCATAATGCCGGATCAGGCGGTCAACGACGCCTCTGCAGTACGCACGGACATTCGGATTACGGAAATCCAGAAGATACCGCCCGTTGTCTTTGTGTCGTTTGCCGTGGCGGCAGATAAACCAGTCGTCCGGCAGATCCTTTGCCAGCTGACAGGTGATCCCCATCACCTCAATCTCCAGCCACAGGCCCATCTTCATGCCCAGACTTTTCGCATAATCACAGACCGATTTCAGGCCGTTTGGAAAACGCTGTTCGGATTCTTTCCATTCTCCGACACGGTTCCACCAGAAGCCGTCGTCATACCAGCCGCAGTCCAGACAGTAATATTCACAGCCTAAGTCCGCCGCTTTTTTCATGATGGCATGCTCCTTTTCCTCGGTCGGGTCGCCCATCAGACAATTCATATAATCATTAAATACGACGTTCAGCTTTTCATCGTCCTGATTTTTCCTGCGAATTGCACGGCGATAGCGTGTAAGCGCCGCCGTCGCTTCGCTGGCGCCGCCCTTAACGACGCCGAATGCGGCCGGAACCGTGGTAAAGGTGTCTCCCGGCTTCAGATTCTTCCACCAGCCGTGTTCCCGCTCGGTAGGGCCGCTTAAGGCCAGATACAGGCATTTCCCGTCTCCGGAACCATATTCCGCATGCCACTGCCCTGAGCTCTCAATCTCAAAACAGTACAGTTCTCCTGTCTCACGGTCAGCCGCAAAGCCCATCGGCAGATATTCGCAGGTCGACCAGGAACTGCTGCTTCCATACCAGAAACGGTTGTTGCCGAAGCCCGGAAGATTGAAACCGTCCACGGTCATACCGGACAGGTTCAGATCCGCAGAATCATGCCGGATCCACTGTGCCTCAGAAGCCCAACTGTTATGCGGGACATAGATATCCGTTTTATCATAATAGGCAGTTTTTCCGTTTCCGCAGATTCTCTGATAAATGAATGAGGAAACATACTCCAGTCCCACATCTTCTGATCCATTGTTTGTCAGATCAGCCCAGATACGGGTGACCGGAACGTCGTTATAAAACCGCATGTGATACACCGCTTCCAGTGCATAGCCGGTTTTCATGTGAATGAGCAATTCCCTTCCATCACGATATTCTTTAAACTCATGATATTCATATCGAAAATCCAGGGATGCGCCTTCCATGTTGTGTTTGTAGCCATGCATGGCTCTGGTGGATGTCCCTGTAAGCTGCACTTCCAGGATTGGATGCGGTATGTCACGCAGGCTTAACGCGGTTTTGCTTTCTGTCTCCGTCGAAAAATCAAGGAGCTCCACCACCTGATTTTTTCGAACTCCGAATGCGATAGAAAGACCATTTTCTTTTATGATAAAGTTTCCCATACTTCTCTCCTCTTCTGCTTCGCTTTTGACTGCACTTCCGGTGTATCCATTCGTGATGGCATTACCTGCAGCGTCCACTTCTGTAATCTCAAACCGGAACTGTCCGGCTTCAATGGCACGGCCGCTCAGGGTTTTCACAGCGTTCAGAACAATCTGTTTCTTCTGCAGTTTCCTCTTCCACTCCAACTTCCGTTTCAGTATCCGGCTCCTGACCGGCTTCTGATTCTGTCACAGAATCCGCTTCCTCTGTATCATCTGAATCCGTGATTCCTGCTTCCGCTGCTGTCTCCGCTTCCGTCTGCAGGACGGTCTCAGCCGTCGGCTCGCTTTCTGAATATTCTGCAAACGACAAAATATCCGTTTGACCGATAGCCAGCGCAGCTGCCAGCAGGACTGCCAGAAAACGACTTGAATTACGAAAATTTCTGTATCAGAACCGATATCCGTGTTATTTTTTATATAATAATTATAGTTTCTGAAGAACACGGTTTCCTCACAATTCACGAATATTTATTCATAATAATTTCCCATCCGACAGGAAAAAGCTCCTGTCTGGAGTAAAAGCATTTTTAAAAAGCATTTTCAAAATACGTTTCTAAAAAGCATTTCCAATCAGGAGCTTTTGTGATTTAAAAAGGTAGTATTTCTCGTTAACGGGTATGATTCAGCAGCCGAACTGTCAGTGCTTCTCTACCGTTACTCAACCATTACCCGACAGTTACTCGACAACTACTCAACCGTGACGCTATACGTAGCCTCACCAACCAGCTGCTGAACCGTTTCATCCACGGAATCATAATAAGATACATGAATCTCCGTCTCACCGCTCTGAGCAAACGTGATATTGAATTCGACGGAAAGGGACGCCGGAACAGGATCGGTCAGGGTTTCCGATTCGTCATTTGTTACAGTGATCGTTGTCAGTTCCGTGACATCTGTTCCGTCTACCGTAACGCGGTCAATCACCGCAGATGCCGCAGATGCGGTGTCCAGATAGATTACACCGTTAATCGGCGTGCCGGCTGTAACGCCATCCACACTCTCCATCAGGCCGATTCCATAGCCGAGCGTATCAAACTGCCAGCTTTCCGTCTCCGCCTGGAGTGAAGGCTGCACAGCTGCGCTGCCGTCCGCTGTCGTAAGGATGTTGTCGCCAATCAGGATGTAATACGAGCAGTTCGGCTCCAGAACATTTTCCAGATAGATTCGGAATATCATGCCTTCTGTCCATCCCAGCTCCGCCAGTTCTTCGATATCGGTAATCGTCTCAGATGTTACCTTTGTCTCATCATTCATGGCAATTTCTTCAATCAGGGAACCGTCTTCCATATTATATAAAGAAATGGTTCCGCTGCCGGCGACAAGGTCAGTGCGTGCAGTAGAAATTGTGAGAGTATTCAGTCCTGCTTCTACGTCCGTATTTTCAGCAGCCCCGTCCTCGGTATAGGGACTCAGTACAAGTTCTGATGTTGAGATTACTTCGACGATACCGGACTCTTTCTGATCTTCTGTTACAGCCGCCTCTGTCTCAGTGACATCGATAATAATGGCATCGGAAGCTTCGGTGCTCTCATCCACAGCACTGTTCTCTGCTGCGGCTTCTGTCTCCGCGGATTCAGAGAATGTGTCAGACGTACTGTTATCTTCAGTCGTATTGCCGTAAGAATCGGAAACTGTAATATCAAAACCAAAATCATCTGAGGAAGCATCTGTCTGCGCCGCTTCCGTTTCAACAGCAGCTTCCGTCTCTGCGGCAGCCTCCGTCTGGGCAGTCGATTCTGTCTCTGCGAGTGCGGAATCATCTGTCGCGTCAAATACTACATCCGAACCAAGTGCGGAATCATCTGTATTCAGCAGGATACTGTCCTCTGAAAGACTGGATGAATCCGATGCGGAATCTGACGAAGAGTCAGAGCTGGAGTCAGCAGATGCATCCGTAGTTGAGTCGGAAGAGGAATCAGAACTTGAGGAAGAATCTGTCGTAATATCAATATTGATATCCACGGATGTGGAAGAAGAATCGGAACTGCTCTCATCAAGAAGCGTCTCTACATTGTCCTCCACACGTTCCAGAGTCTCTTTCATTTCCTCATAATCATATTCCTGCGCTGCAATCTGTTCCATCAGCTCTATGATCAGCGCACGATCCTCATCAGAAAGTGTGATCTCTTCTTCCTCTGCTACGGTATCGACTATGACCTCGATATCACCGGTATCAACTACATTTCCTTCGATCACCTGGATTTTTGTCTCATTGATAATCTGAGTGGCTTCCGCCTGTCCGACGCTCTCAGCAACAGATGTCGTGGCGACGAGTTCCTGTGTTGCGGTCTCTTTTTTCGTCTCATCCAGAGTCTCACCGGAAGCCGTCTCATATGCCATGAGGATACCAGTCAAAGCACCGGTTCCGGATACAGCAAATGGTGCAGCCGCAAGGACTTCACAGTTTACGACACCTGCTGTTGAAAGAGTTGAGGCGATCATATTGCTCGTCACATAAGTAAGATTTGCGGTCTTTACCTGAATACCGCCTGATGTAGTCGGATTCACCAGCGCACAGCTGTAGGTTCTGGTGCCAATCTGTTCCAAAGGAATATAGGAACCAAGATGTTCTCTCTCATCTTCATTTGTGATCGTCAGCGTCTCATAATTCGACTCACCTTCGAGTCCGAAATACTTCAGGATCATTGTCTTTTGCTCATCGGACAGATTTGCTCCGAGTGTAACGACCTTCGTACTGTCTGCGAAAGCAGGAACAGAAGGTACTGCTGCGGCAACACAGGCCACACTTAAAAGAACTGCGGCAATTTTTTTCTTCAACATACGCTATTCTCCTTATCATTAAAATTGTTGTTGCTGCTGTGGATGCATTGAAATAATAAAACTTCATTGTATCTGCAAAAAGAAATCCCGCACAAATACATCACAGTGCTTTAAAGCTGTATGAATACTGAGCAGTTACGAAATGCTCAATTTTCGTACAGTATATCACCCCCGGTTTGCAAATACAAGAAAGCAATTCCGATGGAATTATTAAGGTTTTCATAACGAAAAAACTTACTATATAAAAGAGCGCATGGAAAACATTTGTTGTCAAGCGTTTTTGAAAATGTCCTGAAAAATTTTTAACATAAGCCCCGGAG